>CAJJIY010000009.1 GCA_905187695.1 uncultured Eubacteriales bacterium
GTTTGGTTCCCGCGGGGCGTTTTATTCTTTTCAAATGCGGCAATTCCTCTTAAACAAGGCTCTGCCTGGCGGAATGTGTCTCCGGATCATACTCCAGACCGTTTACACCGGGAACCTCGGGAAGGGATCTGGCATTTTTTCCGCAACGCACATTGCAGGCTGTCGCCGCAAGCGCGGGCATTTTTTCTTCGCAGGGCCAATCCGTTTTCCGAACCAACACAAAAGAATACCGCTTGGTGTATGACTCTTCGTCCGAGTGGCACGGTCCGCCCTCATAATTTGAGTTAAACACGAAAACGAGCCGGTTTTTCACCCAGACCAAACTCAGCAAGGACGCCTTGCCGTCCAACTGTTCATAGCTTTCATATCCCCAGCTACACACCAACAGCACATATTTTTCAAAGTCGATGTTCAGCAGTTTTTCATACTCTGAAAGATTTGACTGATACACGGGTTGCCGTTGGATGGCCTCCAACAATTCTTCGGTGCTTTTAATAAAATCCCAGTTGGAGATTGCGCTTATGCTTCCTTTGCACGAGACCTCCAGCGCCAATTTGAAATCAATCGGAGTGCCGCCCAGTTGTGAGATCCGCTCTTTCTGCTCCTTGGTGATCGAATTGGCTTCCCATTGGTTGACAGCCGCATTTTTGTCAATCTCAAACAGCGATTTTCCGGCATCTGTTTCTTCCGGTTTCTTTTTGCAACCTGCCAGTGAGCCTAACAAAAGAAGAGCCAGAAAAAGTGCAATAAAGCGTCTTGTTTTCATTCTCATTCTCCTTTGCTTTCATTTGATAGATTGTGAAAATAAAAGCGGTACATTTCAGGCCGCGGATAAAAATCGGATGCCTCCCTTTGTTATCAATATATCATATCGGCCAAAAATTGTCAACCGTTTTTGCTCATTTTTCAAAAAAGCGGCCATGAACGATGTTCGTTCATGGCCGCTTTTGCTTTTTAAAGATGTTTTTCCATTTCGACAATCAGCCGCTCGGCGTAAAGACTGAAACCAAGGTCATGCGGATGCAAAAATTCATCCGCGTAAAATTCCGGCATCGGCGGCTCCAACAGCAGTCCGTCCACCGGGATGAGCGAAAGGGAGAGGGCCAGTTCGCGGTAAAGATCGCAAAGATGCCCGAAATCGCCCATGGCTTTATCCCGATCGGCACGCCAGATGGGGGTGATGACAAAAATCTTTTTGCCCTGATACTTTTTCGCAATCAGCGAAAGGAAAGCGCGGGCGTGCGTCATAGCCTCATGGAAGGTTTTATAGTGGCCGTAATCGTTGGTGCCGTAAGCCACCGTGACAATATCCGGGTCAAACCCAATCTCGTCAAAAGTACTTTCGTGATAAAAGCCGCCTCCAACGCCCTGGATTATGCTGTCCGCGTCAAAATGATTGGTCACACGCCAGGCATAAGAAAAAGTATCGTGCGCCGAGTTCCACCCCTGTGTGATGGAATCACCGATCATCAGCATCCGGCATTTATGTTCGTGCGGGCGGCAGTAAGTGGCGTCCACCAGCTCCACAAAAGCAATCCGGCCGCCATCGTCATGGCTGGGCAGCGCCAGCGTCACGCGGCAGGAAGAAAGCGGGCGCGAAAGCGCGTCGCAAAGCGGCAGTTCGGCCACCTCGCCTTTTTCACGCAGTGTTTTCATGCGGTACTGCGCCCGGAACACGCCGTCGATCAGCACCTCGGTCTTGTTGCCGTCCGACAAAAGGAAGCGGATGGCCTTGGCGTCGGTATGAAAATCCAGTCGCACGCCGGTTGTCGAGCGCGCCCGGTCGCCCAGCACCGGTTCCAGTGCCTGCCAGGCGTTGATCTGTTTTTGCGTGCATTTGAAAAAGCGAAGGCCCTCCGGTTCTTCTCTGGTTTCAACCGCACCGAAGGCAACGGCCTTTAACTGTTCGTTCGTCAGTTTCATTTTTTCTCCTCTTTCTTTGTGAAATGTGATGTCTCTTTTTCGTTCTTGCTCACGCTGAATGCGCGGCGGCGGTAGGCTGCGGGCGTGAACCCGACAGCACGCCGGAAAACTTTTGAAAAATAATTGGGATTGTCAAACCCGAGAAGTTCCGAAATTTCAGGCACCGACTGCCCGCTTTCCCGCAGCATTTTCTTGGCCGTTTCAATTTTGAGCGCACGGTAATATTCCATCACCCCGCGCCCGGTCTCGGCACGGAACTCCCTGAAAATATAAGAGCGGCTGTAGGAGGTTTCCCGGCAAATATCCTCCACCGTCAGTCGTCCGCAGACCGCTCCTTTGAGAATAGCGGTCACATCGGCCACCAGCTGACTTTTGAATTCCGCTTCCGGCAAAAAGATGCGGTTTCCCTTCTCGGTCTCGGTAAGATCCCGCATCAGGTTGATCAGTAAAATTTCCAGATAATTTTTAATGAGCTGTTCCCCGCCCAGCGTGGGAGTGGGCAACAGTTGCAGTTTTTTCATATCCGGGTCGGAATACGGAATATCAAAAGTGCGTTTGGCCTCTTTGGTGATCTGATAAATAAGATCCACGCACGCGGGAGAGGGACGAACCCTCCGTCCGGCAAAAAAGCCCATCGCCGCCGATTTGCACTCAAAAGAAATGATAAATACATTCGGCGCACGCTCCCCGTTGGCACGAAGCGCGTGAAATTCCCCCGGCCGGTGAAAAATCATCTCGCCGGGCAACAGTTCCCGCTCGCTTTCACCCGCGCGGCAGAAAACGCTCTCGCGGTCGGCAAAGACCAACTCCCAGAAATCATGCGATTCACCCGCCGAGGCAAAATCTTTTTTGAACTCGAAATAGTGGATCGTCACAATACGGTGAATCGTGATCAGATTTTCGATTTTGTGTCTGAAGTATTTCATGGATATAGCATAACACAATTTTCCCTTTTTGACAAGTAGACTTTTTTACTTTTCTTCATGACTTTTCTTTCTTGTAAAGTCAGAGCGGTTTTTTTATAATGAAAACAGAAAAACCGGCAAACGGTTTTGAAAAAGGAGGTATTTCCATGAATGTTCTGGCCATCGGCGCCCATCCGGACGATATTGAAATCGCCTGCGCGGGGACGCTTGCCAAATGCGTGAAACGGGGCGACCGGGTAACGGTCTGCCATGTCTCGACCGGCAATCTCGGTCATGTGGTGATTCCGCCCGACGAACTGACCCTCATCCGTGCAGAAGAAGCTAGAAAAGCCGGTTCCATGGCCGGTATCAAGGTGATCTGCGCAGGTTTTAACGATCTGGATATTTTTGACGGCGGCAAAGAAGCGCGCGACCGCATTGTGGATGTTATCAAGGCCGCCGACCCGGATTTCATCATCACGCACAACCCGGACGACTATATGCCCGACCACACCGCCGTGTCCCGGCTGGTTTTCGATGCCAGTTTTGCCGCTACGCTTCCCAATTACAAGAGCCGTGAAAAGAATCCGGCCCGGCTGGTTCCGATCTATTATATGGACACGCTGGCCGGCGTCAACTTCGTTCCCACCGAGTTTGTGGACATTACCGATGAAATTGACCTCAAGCTCCGGATGCTCAACTGTCATGAAAGCCAGATCGTCTGGATGCGGGATCATGACGGCATTGATTTCCCGGATATGGTGCGCACCTGCTCGCGTTATCGCGGTTATCAGTGCGGCGCAAATTATGCCGAAGGATTCCGCCAGTGCAATGTTTATCTGAAGGGCACCGCCAAGCGGTTGCTCCCCTGAAAGGAGAAAGAAAATGGATTTTAACTCAACACTCAAAGGCAGTCTGCTGGAAGGTTTTTATCCCAAGGGATGGGATTTTACGAAAATCGACGCCTGTTGCGCGCACAAGCCGGAAGAAATTTTTGACCGGCAGGACTTTTGGCATCCCGGCTTTTCACCGGTCTCCTGCCGGAATGTGGCGGAATTTGATGTCATGATGGGCCATGAAATCGCCAACGAGATCCGGAAGGCCAACGCCGAGCAAAGAGAAATCGCCTTCATTTTGCCGGTCGGCCCGATGGGAATGTACAAGTGGGCGGTCTACTTTCTGCGCGAATGGGGAGAAAACTGTGCCCGGGTGTGGTGCTTCAATATGGACGAATGGGCAGACGGAGAAGGAAACACCATCACGGGCGAAGCGTCCTTCCAGTCGGCTATGGAAAACGCATTTTATAATCCGCTGGGCGAGCTGACCGTGCCGCCTTCTCAGCGCAATTTCGCCACCCGTGAAAACCTGCCGACTTATCCGGAAAAGATCGCGGCACTGCGTGCACGCGGCGCAAAACTGGTGCTGGTTTACGGCATCGGCCGGATGTGCCACATTGCTTTCTGGGAGCCGATGATCGGCGCGGAATTTGAAAAAGACAGCGAATGGCTGAAACAGCCCTATCGCATCGGGGTACAGCTTCACCCGCTCACCATTGAGCAGAACGCCATCACTTCCTTTAAATCCCGCACCAGTCTGGTCCCCTGCCGCGCCAACACGGTCGGTCCCGCCCTGCTCTTTTCGGCCGATTACGCCATCGGCGGCGCGGACGGTGCGCTCTCGCGCGGAATGCAGTGGCAGGGTATGTCGCTCTGGATGACCCTCCGGTACGCTCCCACCCGTTTTGTCACCTCCAGCTACATCCCCACACTCCCCGGAAAACTTTTCTTCCTTTCCGAGCTTGCGGGGCCGCTGGTGCCCGAAGCCAACTGAGATGCCGCGCGGAATTGCTGTGGCCGGCACGGCGCTGGCCGACCGGATCCTCACGATCCCGGCTTATCCGTCGGCCGGCGAACTCACCGTCATCCGTTCGCTGCAGACAGCCGTAGGCGGCTGTGTGCCGAATGTGGCCGTGGATTTGCGCATATTGGACCCGACGCTTCCCGTCTTTGCCGCGGCACGCGTCGGGAGAGACGAAAACGGCGCGCTCATTGAGCGGACGCTTTCCGCCCACGGCGTTCATACCGGAAATCTCCGGAAAAGTGAGGCTCCCACCGATTTTACCGAGGTCATGAGTGTGCCGGGCGGTCAGCGCACTTTCTTTACCTACAGCGGCGCCGGCGGAGAATTTTCGACAGATGACCTTGATTTTGATACCCTGCCGGTCTCCCAGTTGCATCTGGGCTATTTTCTGCTGTTGCCGCGCGTGGACGCCGGAGAGGGAGAAAAAATCCTCGCAGCCGCAAAAGCACGCGGCATCCGCACCTCCATCGATCTGGTCAGCGAACATTCCGACCGTTACCGTTCGGTTGTCCTGCCGGTTCTGCCGTTGGTGGATGATCTCATCATCAACGAGACCGAGGCCGGCGCGCTGACCGGTCTTCCGCCCGAACCCGCCAAAATGCGGGAAGCGGCCGAAATACTCCGCGCGGCGGGGGCAGGACGCGTCATCATCCATTTCAAAACCGGCGCGGTCTGTCTTTCCGATGATGGCTTTTGCAAGTACCCTGCCATTGACATCCCCCCCGAAAAAATTCTGGGCACGACCGGCGCGGGCGACGCCTTCTGCGCCGGCGCACTGCTGGCTATCGAGCGCGGCGCGCGTGATCCGGAAATTCTTGAGATCGCCTCGATCGCGGCACTGGGCGCACTGCTTTCCCCGGACGCAACCGGAGGTATGAAACCGCTTTCCGTGCTTCGCAAAATGGCCGGAAAGGACAAGAAAGGAAATTAAAATGCTGGTTCGTTTGCGTGATCTGCTGAAAAAAGCACAACAGGAACACTATGCGGTGGGTCTTTTCAACACCACCGATACCGATCTGCTCTCCGGCGTACTGGCCGCCGCCGAAAAACTGCGTGCACCCGTTATTATCGGCACGGCGGAAGTGCTCCTTCCTTACGGGCCGCTCCCGCTCATCGCCCCCGCTCTCCGGGAAGCCGCCCGCCGTGCCAGCGTACCGGTGGCACTGCATTATGACCACGGACTGACCTTTGAGCGATGCATGGAGGCTCTTTCTCTTGGCTTTACCTCGGTCATGTTCGACGCCTCGGCCAAAGACCCCGAAACCAACTTCCGCGAAACCCGCGAGATCGTGAAAATCGCTCACGCATTCGGCGCGGATGTGGAGGGAGAGATCGGCCATGTCGGGGAAGCCGCAACCGGGGACAATATCAAAGACGACCTGTACACCACCGTGGAGGAAGCGCTCTCCTTTATTGACAATACCGGAGTCGATGCGCTGGCCGTTGCCATCGGCACGGCACACGGCGTCTACCGGGAAAAACCGAATCTAAATCTCACCCGTCTGCGGGAGATCCGCGCCGCCACGGATGTACCGCTGGTTCTGCACGGCGGAAGCGGCCTTTCGGATGAGGATTTTAAAAATACCGTGCGGGACGGCATCGCCAAAGTCAATATTTTTACCGACCTTTGCCTGGCCGCCGACCGTGCCGCCGCCGATTGCGTGAAAAACGGCGTCGGTTTCCTTGAGGCGCGGCAACAAAAAGTGGCGGCCGTAGCCGCCGCAGTCGAAAAGAAAATACGCCTTTTCGGTTCGGCCGGGAAAGCCGACTGAGGAAAAAGCCGCTTTGCGCTTGCAAAGCGGCTTTTGTTATGATATAATAGGGGCAAAAAGGAGTGATTTCCATGAAAATTGCCTGCATCGGAGACAGCCTTACAGAAGGCGATTACGGCGTATCCGGGAAAGTCGGCATTGCCAATGTTCACAAGGAAAATTATCCGTATTTTCTTGCAAAAATGACGGGAGATACCGTGCTCAATTTCGGGAAATGCGGCGCGCGCGCCGGCACCTATCTCTCCCAATACGAAAAACTGAATCCGGATCTCTCGGATGTTTCGCTCGTTCTGGTCATGCTCGGGACAAACGGCGGCTTTGACAAAGACGCAGACACCCCCGATAACCGGGCTTTTGAAACGCTTCTCGCGCGCCTTCACCAAGACGCGCCGCACGCCAGAATTCTTTTGTGCACGCCGCCCCATGTCACCGAAAACCCGGCGCTGTCGGGTTGCGGTCTTTCGGCGCGTGTGGAAAAAAGCGTGGCGTATGTGCGGGATTTTGCCGCTAAAAACAACTATCCTCTCCTGGAAACCGCCCGGATTCCGGATTTTTGCGCCGAAAATGAAAGCCTTTATCAGGCCAACGACGGCGTGCATTTTGTAGAGGCCGGTTACCGCCGTCTTGCGGCCTTTTTTGCCGAAGCCATTAAACCCTATCGGGTATAACCGTTTCTTCCCGAAAAGAAGCCGCGCAACCAAGGTTGCGCGGCGTTTTTTATTCTTCCTCTTCCTCTTCCGGCAGGGGGTTGACCAGTACGGTGAGTTTGGTCACACGCTCCTCTTCCATTTCGGAAACAACCACAAAGAGGTTCTGATAATTGAAATTGTCTCCCACATGGGGATTGGCCTCCAGCATTTCAACGGCCCAGCCGCCCATGGTGCTGTACTCGCAACTGAAATCTTCCGGTGCCTCAAATCCGATTTCTTCAAAGCAATCCTCGATGTTCATGTCTCCGGACACTTCAAAGGTGTTCTCTCCGGTGGCGCGGCATTCGGTTTTGATCACATCGGTATCATCCCAGATATCGCCCACCAGCTCCTCCAGGATATCCTCCATCGTAACCACGCCCAGCACGCCGCCGTACTCGTCTATAACAACGGCCAGATGCATCTTCGTTTCCCGCATCCGGGCCAGCGCGGCCGGCAGTTTCATGGTTTTATGAATCTTGCAGGGGGGAAGCAACAGCGCGCGGATATCGGGATGCGGCTGGTCAATGGCCGCTTTGTAATAACGGTTCAGCGACAGAATACCGATGATGTTATCAATACTCCCCTCGTAAACCGGAATCCGCGAAAACTGCGTGGGATCAGAGACCAGCGCGTGAATCTCCTCTTCGTCATCGTCAATATCAATGGCCGTCACATCAATCCGCGGGGTCATGATCTTCTCTACCGTAATATCGTGGAACTCCAGAGCGGACTGGAGCAATTCGCCCTGATCCTCATCAATCACGCCCTCTTCCTCAACGGTATCAATAATGGTGGAAAGTTCCTCCTCGGTCACGGTCGGTTCTTCTTCCCCGCGATCTTTTCCCCAGATAAAGCGAAGTCCGCGGACAAGAAGCATGATAATCCCCACCACCGGGAAAAGCAGAATCGTCAGCACACGGGTGGGATAGGCCACCAGCCGCACCACTGTGTCGGCGTGCTGTTTGGAAAGGATCTTGGGCACAATTTCGCCGAAAACGAGAATCACCACCGTGACAATGATCGTGGCCAGCGTGGAGGCCAGCCCGTCATTCCCGGGGAAAAGATCCATCACAATGAGCGTTGTGCAGGTCGAAACCGCAATGTTGGCCAGATTGTTTCCGGCCAGGATAGCCGAAAGCGAAGTGGTAAAGTTTTCGCTGATGCGATAGGCCAGCGCGGCGGTCTTGCTGCCCCCCTCCGCCGCACGGCGAAGGCGCAACTTGTTGGAAGCGTTGAAGGCAATCTCGGAAGCCGAGAAATAAGCCGACAGCATAATCATAATGACAATGACAACATAAGCCCAGATCATGACCGCACCTCCTCATTCCCGGAGGTATTCTTCCCGGAAGCGTTCTCTTCCGGTCCGTCTTTCTCCGCGTCCGCTTGGGCGGCAAGGCGCGCCAGGTCTTCTTCGTCCATCACATGAACAATCACCCGCAAAGGCGAGCCGTTTTCGCAATCCTCTACGGTAATTTCCAGATTTCCGATGATGATTTCTTCCTCTTCTGCCGGAACATGGCCCAACTTTTCGATCAGCATGGAAATGAGCGGTTTGGAGGCCACGGACGCGGGTGCGGCCGGCAGACCCATGCGCTCATAAACCACCCCGGTCAGCATATGGGTGTTGACCAGATACTTGTTTCCGCCCAATGCGTGGAAATTCTGATCCACCACATCTTCTTCGTCAAAAATCTCGCCGACCAGTTCTTCCAGAAAGTCCTCGATCGTCACCACACCCACGGCTTTTTTGTCTTCGTCCAGCACAATGGCCATGTGGTGCTTGTGCTGACGCATATCAGTCAGTACATCATCAATCTTGGCGCTCCGGCTGACAAAGTAGGGGGCAGACATGACAAGCCGCACTTTCAGTTCGGCGTTCTGGGCATATTCCGTAAGGTAGTTGCGCACACGGAGCGTGCCGATCACATACGTCTGGTCTCCCTGGTACACCGGCAAGCGGGAATGGTTGGAGGCTTTGATGATTTCCAGCACCTGAGACGGCGTGGCCGTCACCGGCAACATCTCGGTATCTTTGAGCATGGTCATCACATCGCCCACTACGGTGTCGTTGAATTCCAGCGCCGACTTGAGCATATCGCTCTGCGTCTCATCCACCACGCCCTCTTCTTCAACCGTGTCGAGGATATCCTTCAGTTCATCCTCGGTGATGGAAGGCGTCTCTTTCCCGCCGAAAAGGCGGGTGGCCCCTTTCGAAATAAGCCCGAAAAAGGCGGAAAGCGGCGAAAGCACCTTCATCAGCACCCGCAAAAATCCGGAAGCGGCATAGGCCGTGGTCTGCGCACGGTCGTTGGCAAAACTCTTGGGAATCATTTCGCTGAAAAGGAAAATGACGCCCGTGCTGACCACCGTGCAGAGCATGGAAAAGCCCAGATCGCTCATGCTGCCCCGATCCAGGAGCCGGGTGGCAATGACCGTGGCCACGGAAGCGGCCGCGATATGCGTAATATTGTTGCCGATGAGCAGTGTGGTGATGGCCTTTTCAAAGCGATTGAGAATAGACAGCACGCCCTTGGCGCGCTTATCGCCTTCATCGGCCTTTGATTTGATCTTGATTTTGCTGACTGCCGAAATGGCGCTTTCAGTGCCCGCAAAATAGGCGCCGAAAATCACCAGAAAGACAAAAATGACAACAAGCAGCCAAAGGTTTCCGCCCTTGTTTGCGGGTGCCGCGCTTTGCAACAGCGCCCGATTGATTCCGGCCCATAAGGGCACGGTACTGTTCCCGTCTGCGTCCATGTGAGTGAACCCAATCCTCCGTTTGAATAAGTTTAGATAGAAAACATTATACTACATTTAAAATCATCTGTCAAGATGAAATGTGGAATTTGTGCGGTGAGCCTTGCTTTTTTCATAACCGTATGCTACAATATAGACAAAGATGAAAATTTTTCCGTTTGATCTGAAGGAGGAAACCGAAATGAAATTTTCCGAAATGCCCTACAAACGCCCGGACCTTAAGGCCATGAAAAAGGAGATTGCCGGGCTCATTTCCCGGCTGGAAACTGCGGACAGCTATGAAAAAGCGCGCGCTGCTTTTCTGGAAATGGACGCGCTCCTGCGTCATTTTGAAACCGCCGCTACCCTGGTCAGCATCCGCCATTCCATTGACACGCGGGACGCTTTTTATGACAGCGAGCAAAAATACTTCAACGAAAAAGTGCCCGAACTTCAGGAAGATATGCAGAAATTTACGCTCTCCCTCCTGAAAAACGCCCATCGGGACCGCTTTGAGGCTGAGTTCGGCACGCTGTATTTCAAAAACGCCGAGATCGAGCTCAAATCCTTCTCGCCCGAGATCATTCCGGAACTGCAAAAGGAAAACGACCTGACGCAGGCCTATGAAAAACTGCTGGCCAGCGCACAGATCCCATTTGAGGGCAAGACCCACACGCTCTCTCAGCTGTCCCCTTTCAAGAGCTGTGCCGACGATGAAAAGCGGCTGGCCGCATGGAAAGCGGAGGGCGCATGGTACAAAGAACACCAGAGCGAACTGGACGACATTTACGACAAACTGGTGCACCTGCGTGACGCCATGGGCAAAAAGCTCGGTTACGAGGGCTATACCACGCTGGGCTACTACCGCATGGGGCGCAATTGTTATACCAAAGAGGATGTGGAAAAATTCCGTGCCGCAGTGGTCAGATATATCGTGCCGCTGGCCGACGGCATCTACCGCGAGCAGGCCAGACGGCTGGGCAAAGAATACCCCATGAACTATGCCGACAACGCGCTCGCTTTCCGCTCCGGCAACCCCAAGCCCGCCGGCGACGCAGAAGCGATTCTGGAAGCCGGACGGAAATTCTACGACGAGCTCTCCCCTGAAACCTCCCGCTTCTTCCGCATGATGTTGGACAATAAGCTGCTGGATGTGCTCTCCACCGAAGGTAAAGAAGCCGGCGGCTACTGCACCGGCATCCCCGATTACAAGGTGCCCTTCATTTTCGCCAACTTCAACGGCACACAGGGCGATGTGGAGGTGGTCACGCACGAGGCCGGGCACGCCTTTGCCTATTATATGAACCGGGACCGTGTGCCGCTCTCCTATTGCTGGCCCAGCATGGAAGCCTGCGAGGTGCACTCCATGTCCATGGAATTCTTTGCCTGGCCCTGGGCGGAATCCTTCTTCGGCGCGGACGCGCAAAAATTCCGTTACAGCCACCTGTCCGGCGCGCTGACCTTCATCCCCTACGGCACCATGGTCGATCACTTCCAGCACATCGTCTATGAAAAGCCGGACATGACCCCCGCACAGCGCCACGCCGTCTGGCGGGAACTGACCGGCGTTTATATGCCCTGGGTCCGGCTGGACGGAGAAATCCCCTTCTATGCCGAGGGCGAGGCATGGCAGCGCCAGCACCACATTTATTCCAGTCCCTTCTATTATATAGATTACTGCCTGGCACAGACGGTTTCGCTCTCTTTCTTTGCAAAGATTCAGAAAAATCTGTCCGATGCTTTCAGAACCTATATGGCCTACACGGTGCAGGGCGGCAGCCGGGTCTTTACCGAACTGCTTCAAAACGCCGGACTGGATACGCCCTTTGATGAAAAATGTCTGCGGGAAGTGGCGGGCGCGGCGCACGACTTTCTGGCCGGTTTTGACCTGAGCGGCATCGACTGATTTCCCCTTTCCCCGATAAATTGTTAAAACCCGGCGAATTTTCTTGCAACTTTCCTTTTTAAAAATGCAAAAAAGAAAAGAAAAGTGCAGTTCTTCGCCGGGTCATTTCTCATTTTTATTTGGTATTTGAACAATGAATTTGAAAAAAGGCATTGACAAACCTGCAAAAAAATGATATTATGAATTATCCGTAAACAAACGGATGTGTCAAGGGTTGCCCTTTACATAAATAAATCAGGAGGAAAAAGCAAAATGAAAGCTATCAAAATCCTTTCATTGGTAATGGCGCTTCTTCTGACGCTGACCGCTCTCGTTTCCTGCAAGAAATAGGAGATTGATCTGTCGGACGCCGTTACCCGCGAGGACTTTACTTCGGTCTATGACAAGATCGGCAGCAAGGTCACGATTGACATGGTTACCGAGGACGAGAACGGCTTCGCGTTCGTCACGGTCGACGGCAAGAAGTATGAGCTCGGCATGGACTTCCTGTCCATGGCCATGGTGTACAACACCCAGGTTCCGGCCGGCAGCACCAAGTACAAAACGCAGGAAGATGTCTTCAACCAGTGGTGGAAGCTCTACATCCAGCGTTGGAACTATCTGGCGCCCGAAGTGCCGCTGTACTCCAACCAGTACTTTGACCTCTACAACGCTAAAATCCAGAACTTTGTAACCACGCCTTACTGGAATGTTGAGAAAGCCCTCGTCGCTGCCACGCTCTCCAGCGGGGAATCCATCGTTGTGGGCGACTCCACCGACCTGTCCGGCGCTTTCCGCAACGCCGGCTGGGGCAAATCCTCTCCCGGTGCTTCCGATCTGGCCATCCAGAATCTGACCAGCGGTTATGAGACCGTGGAGACCGGCAAAGACGGTTCCTACCATTATAACATGAAGGTGCTGGACGGCGAACCTGTCAAAGTCATCAACGAGGACGGCACCGTCACCTTCACCATCAAGATCCAGAGCGGAAAGGTCTTCTCGGACGGCTCTGCCATCACCGCGAAGCACTATATTGCCAGTATTCTGGCCAACAGCACGGCTGTTTCCAAAGCTGCCGGTGCAACCGGCAACGCAGGTCTGCAGATCGAAGGCTTCGCGGCTTTCGCCAAGAGTGCAAACGGCAAGGACGCCGACGGCAAGAAGGTCTACTTCTCCGGCGTCAAGCTCATCGATGACAACACCTTCGCTGTGACCTACAGCGCGGACTATGCCAACTACTACTATGACATCATGCTGGTTGACTTCTTGCCCTCTCCGCTTGCCCTTTACCTGGGCAGCACCGGCGATGTCGTGGTCGATCCCGAGACCAAGGCCTGCGGCCTGAATGACGCTTTCTACGAAATGACCGGCGAGGGCGATGCCAAGACCTATGCCCGCGCCGCCGAGATCAAGGCCAATCTGAAGTGGAACTCTGCGCTCCCCTACTCCGGCCCTTATATCGTCAAGAACTATAACGAAAGCGCCCGCATCGCCACACTGGAACTGAATGACAAGTACGAAGGCGACATCCGCGGCAAGGCTACCATCAAGACCATCACCTATATCAAGGTTGAGCAAGAGACTCAGCTCAACAAGTTCAAGGCCGGCGAAGTGGATGTGCTGAGCGGCATCACCGGTGCCACCGAGACCGAGGCTGCGCTCAATGTCGTGAGAGAAAAACCCGCCGAGTACAAAGAGACCCACTATGACCGCGCCGGCTACGGTAAGCTCGGCTTCCGTTGCGACTTTGGCCCGACCATGTTCACCAGCGTCCGTCAGGCCATCATGTACACAATCAACCGCAACGAATTTGCGCAGAACTTCACGGGCGGCTACGGTTCCGTGGTGCACGGTCCTTATTACGAGGGCTATTCCGCTTTCAAAGCCGTGAAAGATGAAATCAAGCTGAATCCCTACACCTTCTCGGTGGATTCCGCCATTGAAGTTCTGAAAAAAGACGGCTGGATTTATAACGCCAAGGGCAAAGAATTCAACGCCGGCAAGGACACCGTCCGCTACAGAAAGCTCTCCGGTTATGAGTTGACCGCCGCCAACCTCGAGTTCAAGAGCACCGACGGCAAGTACAGAACCGTGAAGATCGACGGCGAATACTATATGCCGCTTTGCATCAACTACTACGGCACTCAGCCCAACCCCGTGACCGACCTGCTCCTCACGGCATGGGCCAATGCCGATGCGCCCAAGCAGATCGGTATGTATGTGGTTTACACCTCTACCGATTTCAACACCGGTCTGTACGCCGAGTTGTCTCACGGTGAAGGCGACGGTTGGGACGGCGTGTGGAAACTCAACGCCATCAACTTTGCCACCGGCTTTACCAGCGCGGCCTATGACTACGCCTTTAACTGGTCCGCAAACCCCGACTTCTATGACAACTACAGCATAGCTTATCTGATGGACGAGGCCGACTTCTGGAGCACCTACCAGTAATCGCACGGCAAAGTAAAAACTGAAAACGGAAAGGGGCGCGCCCCTTTCCATCCACCGGATGCCATCCGGTGGAAGAAGCCGTCACCGTGCCCGCAAAAGACACGGTGACGGCTTTCACTGCATTTATCAAGCTTTTTATTTCGTCCGTCCGGGGCGATAGACAGGGAGAAAAATATGGGAAAGTACATCATAAAGCGTACTCTCTATATCTTACTCGTGTTCTTGATTCTCTCCTTTATGCTGTTTATGATTTACAATATGCTTCCCGTGGACAAAGCGGCAACCGATGCCAAGGAAGCAGTGAAGGCGAGCAAGGGTAAGCTGAATTACGAGGAACAGTACCGCTTTTATTCCGAACGCTACGGTACAAACGGAAACAAACTGGAGCGCTATGCCCGCTGGATAGGCTTTTATCCTTATGCCGACGGCAGCTTCAACGGGTTGCTGCAAGGCAATTTCGGCCAATCCAATCAATATGGGAAATCCGTTGTCGAGATCATCAAAGAACCGATGAAGAACACCATCTTCATTAATATTTTTGCAACCGTCCTGGCGTTGGGTATCACCATCCCGCTGGGCATTTTCTGCGCCGTCAAGCGCGGCAGTAAGCGCGATATCGGCGTTCAGGTCGGCACTATTGTCGGTTACAGTCTGCCGACCTTTATCATTGCCATTCTGTTCATGTGGCTTTTTTCTGTTACTTTGCGTATATTTCCGGTCTCCGGCATGGAAACGGCCGGCAGTCTGGATTGGTCCAAATGGGCGCGCTTCTGGGACAAGATGTATCACCTGGCCCTGCCGCTCATTGTCATGACTTTTTGTTCTTTGGGCGGCATGACGCGTTATGTCCGCGCTTCCATGATCGAGGCTCTGTCACTGGATTGCATCCGCACCGCGCGGGCCAAGGGCCTGCGGGAAAAGGTCGTGGTTTATTCTCACGCCTGGCGCAACGCCCTCATTCCGATCGTCACGCTGGTGGTCGGATGGTTTCTGGGCATTTTCTCCGGCTCGCTGATGATTGAAAACATCTTTTCTCTCAACGGCATCGGTCGGGTCTACTATGACGCCCTCACCGTCAAGGACAACGAGGTGGTGCTGGCGCTTCAGATGTTCTACATCATCATTTCCCTTCTGGGGAACTTGCTCATCGACATCATTTACGGCTTCGTGGATCCCCGTATCCGCGTAAACAAATAAGGAGGTTTTTATGGAAAACAATGAAAAGAAAACCTCCGGATTTCTCCGGAAGACGGGTGCCTTTTTCGCGGGACTCGGAAAAACCGTGTGGCGTTGGATACGGCGTATGGTGCTGGGTGCCAGCAAAGATCTGGCCGCCGATGAAAATGACATTTTCGCGGTGGAAAAGCTGGAAAGCCCCTCCCGGATGGCTGTTAAAACTTTCTTCAGACGCAAACTGGCCGTGGCGGCCCTCTGCGTGCTGATCCTCCTTTTCCTGTTCGTCTTTATCGGGCCGCTGTTTGTTCCGATGGATGTCAACTTTACCGACACCAACCAGGGTAACATTGCCCCCAATCTTTCCATGCGTTCGGTCCCCGGAAAGCTGAAAAAGCAGATCGCCTACATCGACGGTTATGCCAATTTTACGCTCGGTGTAAGCAAGGATCACACACTGTATGCCTGGGGATATACCAAAAACGCATTGACCAAAGCCGACTATGCCGATTTTCCGAAAGAGATCCAGAAAGGCAATGTTTTCGCCGTCTCCACCGGCACTGACCACGCCATTGCCATTACGACGGACGGCAAGCTGGTCGGTTGGGGCAACAATACCCGTGCGCAGTACGGGCGCAACGATTCCCTCAACGAGGATGACCCGGTCATTTTCTGGCCGGAAGAACTGGTGGCAAACGGTCTGGACACCTCCAAGGTCCAGCAGCTGGTCTGCGGCTATCAGGTTTCGGCACTGGTTTATGACGGTCATCTTTATATGTGGGGCAACGCCAACGCCTGCTCCAATATGCGCGCCGCCATGCGGGGCCCGGACGGAAACGGCTATGACGGCGTCAAAAAAGTATCCCTCACCAATTACTATGTCACGCTCCTCATGGAGGATGGCAGCATCGTTTCCCCCGACAACATTCTGAAACCGGAATCTGCACAGTCCTCCCGCGGCCAGTCGGTGCGCCTGCTTTCTTACCTGGAGACCAAGAAAGTAAAAGATATTGATGCCAGCAACAACTGCTTTGCCTTTGTCACCGAAGACGGCGAAGTGCTTGTACAGGGCGCCTCCAAATACGGCGAGGCCAAATGCAGCCTTCCCGCCGGTGAAAAAGCCGTGAAGATCACAGCCGGCGCGTTCCACTTTGCGGTGCTGACCGAATCCGGAAAGGCCTACGCCTGGGGTGCCAACGATAAAGGACAGTGTAAGGTCAACGGCAAGGAATGTGCCGATGTGTTTGCCGGCGCTTATCAGACCTATCTGGTGGACAATGAGGGCAAGCTCATCAAATCCGTGGGGCTTCGCGGCTATCCCTTCGGCACAGACAACCGCGGCCGCGATACCTTTACGCGCATCGTGCACGGCGGCAAAATGACCATGACCATCGGTGCGGTGGCCGTCATCGTCTCCACTGTGATCGCCATCATCATCGGTTGTCTTTCCGGTTATTTCGGCGGTTGGGTGGATATGCTCCTTATGCGCGTCACCGAGATCTTTTCTGCCATTCCCTTCCTGCCGTTTGCCATGCTTCTTTCCTACATTCTTTCCACCCGACCCATCGGCGAGACCATGCGGATATTTATCATCATGCTGATCCTCGGTCTCCTTTCCTGGACCGGATTGGCCCGGATGATTCGCGGACAGGTGCTGGCCGAGCGTGAAAAAGAATTCGTGCTGGCGGCCAAAGCCATGGGCATCAAGGAAAAACGCATTGCCTTCAAGCACATCCTGCCCAATGTCATTTCGGTCATACTGGTCAGCATGACGCTGGATTTTGCCGGATGCCTGCTTACCGAATCCTCGCTTTCCTATCTCGGATTCGGCGTTCAGCAGCCGCGCCCGACCTGGGGCAATATGCTCAACGGTGCCAACAACTCCACCGTCATCCAGACCTACTGGTGGCAGTGGTTCTTCCCGGCTCTTTTCCTCTCAATTGCCACCATCAGCATCAACATCATCGGCGACACGCTCCGGGATGTCCTTGACCCCCGCAGCAGTCAGGAAAAGTGAGAGGAGGAACTGTTATTATGGCATTACTTGAAATCAAAAACCTTCACACTTGCTTCAAGACCCGCAAGGGCATTGTCCGCGCGGTCAATGATGTTTCCTACAAACTGGACGAACAGCGCACCATCGGTATCGTGGGCGAATCCGGCTCGGGCAAATCGGTCTCGGCCATGAGTATTCTCCGGCTGTTGGACGGAAACGGCTATATCTCGGATGGTGAAATCCTCTTTGAGGGCAAGGATCTGACCAAGATCCCGCTTCAGGAGATGTATGACATCCGCGGCAACAAAATTTCGGTCATTTTCCAGGAGCCGATGACCTCGCTCAACCCGGTCTTCTCCATCGGTCGCCAGCTGGCGGAACCTTTTATGATCCATCAGCATCTCAAAAAGAAGGCGGCCATGGCCCACGCAGTGGAAATGCTGCAAAGCGTGCAGATTCCGAACCCGGAAGCAGTCATGCGGCAATATCCGCACCAGCTTTCCGGCGGTATGCGCCAGCGCGTGATGATTGCCATTGCGCTGGCCTGCCGGCCGAAGATCCTCATTGCAGACGAGCCGACCACCGCGCTGGATGTGACCATTCAGGCGCAGATCCTGCGTTTGATGAACGATCTTCAGCGTGAAAACGGCACTTCCATCATTTTCATCACGCATGACCTTGGCGTCATCAATGAAATGGCGGACGATGTGGTGGTCATGTATTGCGGTCAGGTGGTGGAGCAGGCCTCGGCCCGCACCATTTTCACCGACTGTGAAAAGAGCCACCCCTACACCGAGGGGCTCATGTTCTCCATCCCCCGTATTGACAACATCACGCATAAACTGGAGCCAATCCCTGGCACAGTCCCGCACCCGCTGGCACTGCCCAAGGGCTGTAAGTTCGCGCCGCGGTGCAAATACTGCACGCAAAAGTGTATCGACGAAGAACCCAAACTGCAAGATGTCGGCAACGGTCAGCTGATCCGTTGCTTCTATCCCGAAAAGGAGGTGCGCCGCAGTGAAGAACACAGATGTATTACTGTCCATCACGAATCTTAAAAAATACTTCCCCGTGGCCAAGTCCTCCATTTTTCAGCGCGAACAGTTTTATGTGAAAGCCAACGAGGACATCACGCTGAACATTCACCGCGGCGAGACCATCGGCATCGTCGGCGAGTCGGGATGCGGCAAATCCACACTGGGTCGCGTGCTGTTGCAACTCTATGAACAGACCGCAGGTACCACCATGTATTACGGCCGTTCCCTCTCCTCTCTGGCGCCCGCTTATGTCATGGATACGCTCCGGCATGCCGACAAATATCTCTCTCGGCTCCGGCACAAAGAAGCGCATGCAGCGGCCATGACCCAGAAATGCGAAGAACTGGGCGAAAACGCTTCTTTCTTCGATCATCAGCGGAAAAATCTGGCCGTGGCCGATGCGCAGACCGCACTTTCGCACATTGCCAAACTGTTGGGCGGCTTTATGGTGGCGGATACCAAGGAAGGATCGGCTCTGCTTTACAAAAAAGCCGAATTGGACGCCAAAAAGTTGACCGTTGAAACCGAAATTCAGGATTTCCGGCTGGAACTGGAAACGCTGGATGCCGACATAGCTAAAAACGAAAACGAAAAAAAGCTGCCCGCACTGAACCGCAAAAAAGCAAAAATTTCGGCAATGCTCCAAAAGCTGGAGGCGCAATCCGCGGCTCTTGACGAGCAGACTGTAAAGGCCGTGGCGGAAATTGAGGCATTGCGTGAAAAACACCGGGGCGAAGAAGAATTTGCGCGCTATGAAGCCATGCTGGACGACGGCATCGACCTCTCGCGCCTCAAATATTCCGAAATGCGCCTGCTGCGCCGGGATCTTCAGATCATTTTTCAGGATCCCTATTCCTCGCTCAATCCCCGCATGACCATCGGCCAGATCATCGAAGAAGGCCTGGTGACGCATAAGTTTTTCAAGCACGGCTCACCCAAAATGAAGGAGTATATTCTGGATGTCATGCGGCAGTGCGGCCTGCAGGACTATATGCTTCACCGCTATCCGCATCAGTTTTCCGGCGGTCAGCGTCAGCGTGTCTCCATCGCACGGGCATTGGCCGTAAAACCGCAGTTCGTCGTGTGCGACGAATGTGTTTCGACGCTGGATGTATCCATTCAGTCACAGATTATCAACCTGCTTCAGGAGCTTAAGGAAAAAGAACACCTCACCTATATGTTCATTTCACATGACCTTTCTGTGGTGCGCTACATTTCCGACCGCATCTGCGTTATGTATCTGGGAAATATCGTAGAACTGGCCGATGCCAAGACCATCTTCGAGGACCCCAGACATCCCTATACGGTTGCGCTTCTTTCTTCCATCCCGACCACCGATATGGAGAGCCTGAAAAAAGATCGGATCCTGCTGGAAGGCAATATCCCCTCCCCCATCAGACCTCCGGAAGGGTGTAAATTCCACACCCGTTGCTACATGGCCTGCGACAAATGCAAACGCGTTCCGCCTCCGCTGACCGAGGTAGAGCCCGGCCATTTCCTTGCCTGCCATTTCCCGGAAAGGAAGATGGACGAAAACGGAAACTATCTTTTCGAGCTTCCCAAAACCGAAAAGAAATCCATGAAAATTCACTTTGAGGACGAAGAATGATCTGGCGGCGTCTGAAAAAAGGAGACCCCAAAAAGGCCGAAGAAATCAAAAAGGCGCTTGAAGAGCGGCCGGACAAAGGAAAAGACACGCTTGCGCTTCTCCTTTCCGCTTTTCTCACCATTGCCCTCCCTGCCATCCTCATTCTGGTGGCCTTCGGCCTTCTCATTCTCTTCCTTTTCGGCGGATTTTCCTAAAGACAAAAAAGAACAGGACGGCTTTTGCCGTCCTGTTCTTTTTGCGATATTGCGGATAAAAGGTGTCTAAACAGGGGTAATTGCGAACAAAAGGTGTCTACCAATTCTTCCATTCGCCGAATCCGTGGTATGCTGCCATGCCGCTTGCAATTGATATAAACAGCGATATTATGCCCCAGCCGATTGTGCCGCCATTCGTCCAGTCTACGATCGTCCAAATGAAAAATCCTGTGCATACAATTAAACTGAATATCGTTGCTGCCTTGTTGTCCCGCACTTCGGTCGCTGGGTTCTTTGCGTAATTTATTTGGTGCTGCACTCTTCCTATGAAAGGTAGCGGATCACATTGATATGGAACATCGACATAAAAATCGTATACTTCGTTGCTTTTGGTAATGACCTGTATCCTATGGCGCTGTTCTTTTATCTTTGCTGCATCGAGACAGACGATGGAAACGATGTCTACCAAATTGATATCTATTATTATTTCTTCGTTGTTGATACCGAAGACCGCCAGCAGCTTTTTTCGATTGTCATCCAGCACCAATCGAAAACCATATCTCTGTTTTATAAATTTTTCGCAGTATTCGGGTCCGCTCGTAATGCGTACCATAAACAACGCCTGCTGCAGCATTCGCGTTGTTATAAAAGGATTTGTGCTTGTTGGTATGATGCCATTTCATCCTCTCAATCTGCGTATGGATCGAACGGAACCCACTCTATCTGGCGGAGGTCGTCATACTCTGCGCGAGTGAGCTTTTTGCTTTGCTTCTTGGGCTGTACCTGCGTTGCTGCTTTTTTCTTCGTGGGAGATTTCTTTTTATTTGTAGCTGGCTTTTTCTTTGTGTTGTTATTTTCCATGTTTTTCCTCCAGCGGTGTTATTTCCCTTATTATATCACAACTCTGCGTTTCTTACAACCCTTCTTGGTGATGTTTATGTAAAACTTACGCCCATGCTTGCCAAGCTAGCGATAGCGCCGATAATCGACACAACGAGGTAAAGCACCTTGCCGCCTCGCGCACCAAACCAGATGCCGAAGCCCGATGCCACCATCATGATCGCGCCTGTGATGAAATAGGGCGATGTAACGTATTCCTCAACCGCATATTTGATACCTTCCCAGATCCAAGGGAAAAATGCGACGATCGTCTGCCAGATGCCGTCCACCACTGCTCCGAGTGCGCCCCATCCGCAGAAGACCACGATCAGCACAGCAAGCGCGCTGACCTTAAAAATGGCTTTGCTCAATTATTTCCTCCTTTTTCAAATAGTGATGCTGCCTGCTTCTTTCCCGTCAATAGCAAAGGTGAACAGCGTACCCTTGCACACTGCTGCGAAGTATCCGCTCTTTTCGTACTCCGCTGCGTAATTCTTTTCGATGATATCCAGCGTCTCGCGCAGCTGTAACATAGCAGCGAATTCGTGCTTGCAGTTGTAGCTGCAGTAGCAACCGCAAATGAGCCTGCTGATCATTCCGTTCTTGTATTCGAACTCTACCTCGTAGTTTTCGGTGCCTTCCACGATGGCATATCCGCTGGTGCCGTCAATACTTATGTACCGCACTCTGTTTTCCATGTAGTATTCGTGTCCGCGCTCTGCTACATCGTGGCTGATCTTCATGTCCTTGAGACTGTCGAGCGCGAATGCATCCTCGTCGCTGCTGCCGCTCACGTACTCATCATCCTCCGCGTCGGGTGCCTTATACCATGTGCGCACCTTTGCCTGCGGTAATGCGTCGCGGTCAAATGTAACGAAGTGTGATCCTGCCAAATGGAATGTGCCATGTACCTCGGTATCCACCAGTGCTATGACGCGCTGATACTTGGATAGCTTGATCTTGAAGTTGTATGCCACATCCACAACGCGACCGCGCAAGCCCTCCAGCTTACCGTCTACATAAACGAGGTCGCCACGACGAAGGTCGAACTTGTCATTGAAGTATGCCAACGTCATATTGCGCATCGGGAAATGTATCTGTACCACAGACTTCACGGGTGCTTGGCTGCGTGGTGCTGTGATCACGGGTGCTGATTCAATTGTGTCTTCTTCGGATATTGCCGCCGCAAAGCCTATCTTGTACTTCATTTGTTTCCTCCTTGGGGCATATTTTATCACGTTTACATTATACCATACTTTTCGCCATTTGTCATTATACTTTTCGCCTTCCTCAAGAAAGACGAACGATTTCGTACACCTTGAACGCAAAAAAGCCCTCGACCGTGGCGCTGTCCACTGCCGAGGGCTTGCTTTATGCTGCTTCGTATACAAGTCTCCTACACGAGAAAAACTGCTTATATTGTTGAAAAGCGGACCTTAAAAAATATGTGGATAACGATTGTTAATATAGTAGTAGTTCACCAATGCGGGAGTATCGTCCACAAACTCTGAATACACTATTTCGCGGTCTTTATCTCCGTTGCCACCACCAAAATTATACACTTGGAAAAACGATGGAACGGGAAGCTTTTTATCATGTACGGGTATGTATTTCATATTGATCCTCCTATTTTAAGTTGGCTTCTTTGATAAACTGATCTAATTCTTGCTCTTTTATCATCATCTGTTCGAACATTTCGTTTAATGCTGCGATGATATCAGCCTCACTCGAAGCGGTATCGTATGTGACGGCCTTTGCAGAACACAATGTTTTCCACTCCCAGTCCGGCTTTGATTTCCTCGGCTGGTAAAAATCAATTAGCGTTTCCATGGGCTTGACTGCGCCTGCGGGTATATTTACTCCGCTTAACATCAGTTGTAAATTAAAGCGATCCCTTTTATTGTGTATTTCATAAAAATAGAAATTACTGCAGTTCCATCCACTTTTGCTACCTTCTTGTGGTGGCAAAATGCTATCTATTGCTGGCGTGGTAAATCGAATGAATGAATCATTGGAATGTGAAGGATCGAATCCTATTTTTCCAAGGTTGCGCATTTCCTCGCACCATGAACGGAAAAGTTCTGCCGTCGTCGACAGCGACGAATCACCGCGCGTAGTTGTCGATGCTACTGCGGGAAGGTTGCTTTGCGGCAATTCTGGGATCTCCGCGCGATCCTCATTTGCGAATGTTACAAAGATGAGCGCGTTCTTCCATTCCTCCGTCAAATTCAACTGCCATCTGGTTTCCATAAAACCTATGAGTTTCTTTGTTCTCGCATAGATTGTTTTTGGTGTCCAGTCAGCCAGTCGTGCGACTTCCAGCTCGGAGTGCGATCCGTCATCGTATCCGCGTCTGCCGTCGTTCTTTGCATGCTTCTTATCATCGAAACTGTCGTTTTGGAGAGCAATATTGATGCTTAACGAAAGCGGCAGTAAGTTACCCAGTGCACCGGTCATTGCCGTGATTTCGTTCTCGTTGAACTGACGGAACATATTTCTCCAATAGTATTTCGTCGGCTTCTGTGGCAAAATATGCTCTATGGAAGTTTTATTATCTTCGGATTTTACGAACTGTTCCCATGTAATTTTCTTTATGCCGCTGCCTTCGTACAATGAGTACTCATACTCATAGAGGAAGTAATACAGCTGCTTGCCCCAGGCGTAGTATCCATCACCGTCTGCAAACCATCTGC
Source organism: uncultured Eubacteriales bacterium (assembly GCA_905187695.1). Lineage (GTDB taxonomy): Bacteria > Bacillota > Clostridia > Oscillospirales > CAG-272 > Firm-07. The sequence continues at coordinate 23,806 of CAJJIY010000009.1, forward strand.
CAACCTTTGTGACAAAGTTTGGAATTGCATACGGGATATTTGCATCCGCCGAATCGTTAAGGGCTTTGGTGATTTCTGCAATGTTCTTCTCGCCCCGTAGAAGCTCTCTGGCTGCTCGGTAATATTCGCTGTTCGAATATGTCGAATTGTAACCGCCAAGTCTAAAGCAAATGAATGTGAAACGCTCGATTGCTTTGAATAATTTCACGCGATCGGAAGCAGATATGTGCTGCTGGCTGATAGCTGCTGCGACAAGCGGACGGAAATAACCAATGCCTATGCGGTTGAGCCTGTCAATGTACAGCTGCTCATCTTCGGTTAAATCGTTGTTCTTTTCGTAGGGGAAGTATGAGTCGTACCAGTGTTTTGCCAGTGATTTTAAGCTATCGACATATCTCAAAATTTCTGCTGGCTTGAGCTTACCAGTATCGGTTTCGTCATCGACCTCTGCTGCTTCTACCGTCGCTTCGACAGTGTCGTCTGGCATATCGATAGAATCAGCGTCTTCTTCGATCACCGGCTTCTTCTCAAAAATATTTTTGGAGGAGAATTTCGTTAAAAGGAATCGAATGTATGCGTCGCCCGTATTTCTGGTGTACTTGAAATACATGAGCCAATGCGCTCGAAGGTACTCATCGTCCGACAATGGCGTCCGTATGTTTCTTCCGAGCTGGTAATATACCTCTTTCCATGCGTCATTAATTTGCTGGCGCAGATGCTCCTTGTCGGTTTCGTCGCAAATTTCATCGGAATAAAGCGTTGTGAGATAAATCAATCTGTTTTTGAGAAGCTCCAAATTTGTGAGCTTTTTTCCACGATTGTTCATTGTTTCAAACGCTACAAAAACATCGTAGTCATCGTCTATCTCATGAATGTTGAACATTAAGTGCTGCGTCAGTTTAAGGTACAACTTGTCTATGCCAGACAGCCCCTCGGCTTCATACAACGCTCTCAAATTGTCTGCAAAGAATTTCTTTGCTGCTTTTAAGTTTTTCGTGTAGTATGTTTCTTGTACCGATCCGCAGTTAGGTTCATTGAAAACTTTATATCGCAAATATTCTGCGCTGGGGTTGTCGGTTTCGTAACTGAACAGATATGTGGTAATATAATTGGAAGGCGGTCTTTTTTGGCAAATGTATTTTTCGCGTACCGCATCAAGCCGGTCATAGCCAAGTACAGCGGAACTCGGATCAGCCTTGTATTCCGATGTTTCAGTTATGAACGCGACCAGCTCGTTAATCAAAACGACGAATGTTGTAAGACGCTGCTGCCCATCAACGATGTGGCAGGCTTTGTATCCTTTGTCTACCATCCAAACGTCATTACCCCAGCTGGTGATATCTTTTCGCTTCAAGGGCTTTAGTGATAGCAAACCAGTGTAGTGGTTGCGTCCTTCTTGTAGATTCATTACATCGTCCCAGAAATCCACGAGCTGCGGCATCTGCCAGGCATAGCCGCGCTGATAGTCGGGAATTCGAAAAAGTCGATTTTGGAATATTTCCGATAATGATTGCAATTCGTTTGCCATCTGCCTATCACTCCTTCTTCATAGTTTCAAACTCTGCTGCGAGTTTGGCGGGCGAAAGAATTTTCATGTTTCCTCCAAACTGGAACAACCATCCCCAAAATGTCGGTGCGATCTGTATCTTGACTGTTGCCTGTATGGTATCTGCTCCAGTCCGTTCCATTTTAATTCCTTCACCAAACTTGTCGTACACCGATCCTATCAACTTTTCTGTGAATTGCAATGTAACCTCGATCGGTTCGCCTCTGTACATTTTGAAAGCCTGCTCGGTGTATTCGCATACATCCTCACGAAGCGAAATTGCGACATCGGTGATTGGTTCGTCGATGATCTCGACGCCACTCATTCTGTCCACACGGTAATTTGATGTGCTGCCGTGGCGGGAGCTGTAGCACACCAAATAGTAGTTGTCTTCGTTAAATACCAACGCGATCGGCTCCACAACGTAATGATGTCCTTTGAGTCGGTACACTCGTTCACCGTTCTCGTTTAAATCGTGATAATAGAAAATGACTTTCTTTTGTTGCTGGATTGCTTCTTCCAGAAACCCAACATTATAATAAATTGATTCGTTGCTGTGTTTGCGGGTATTGAAACACACCAAATTATCCTTGAGTATCTGCGCGCGGTTACTTCCACCGAGGTCTGCTATCTTGTCAATTAACTCTGCACTCTTCTTTTCAGTTATGAAACTTGCTGCCTGTACCGCGTCGATAAGCACTTTGAGTTCTGGCACGGCAAAACTGCGGTCTTCCACGTAGTATGCCTTTTCGTGACCGACCATTGTCGACATGACCTCATAACCGTTGTCGTTCAAAACCTTGATATCGCGGGACAAAGTTCTGCGATCGCAGGGAACACCACGCGCCGCAAGCTTTTCGCAAACGACCGATGCCAGCATTGGATGCTGCTCATCCGTCTCTTGACGAAACAGCTCCATGAGCTTTAACAATTTGATTTTATGACCGTTTTCCGTTCCCATGATAGTGCCTCCGTCCGTGTTCACCAAAAATGGTTATAATTACACTCTTATAGTATAGCACAAAATCGAGGAGCTGTAAAGGAGAAGACGTACTTTTTCGTCCTTCTTTTAGTTCAAATCCTACTGTCCGCACCTATTTTTATCTTTTTGCAGAGTATAAAACGAAAATAAGGTGAACTCCTTTTGCGCTCCTGCGGGCAAAAAATAAGAGCCGCAGCAGCCTTGATGACTGCTCCGACTCGCATTTTGCCTTTGTTTTGCTGGATTTCGCCCGAAAACGCCCCTAAAAGACGAAAAAAACGAACTTTCACCTGGTAGACAAAAGTTCGTTTTTTTATGGCAGGGGCAGAAGGATTTGAACCCACGACCCTTGGTTTTGGAGACCAGTACTCTACCAGCTGAGCTATACCCCTGTGTAACGGGGCTATTATACCATATACCGTTGGCTTTTTCAAGGGCTTTTCAAAAAATTGTGAAAAATCTTTGAGAAAAAATGCTTTTCTATCGGTTTTTCTATTGACAGATAAAGTAAAAACTGCTATAATGTTAATTACCTCTGTGAGCGGGCTTTTTTGTTGTGCCTGTGCGCCAACCCGAAAGGGACAGGCCGGTACCGCCGAGAGGGAGGTACGGGACAACGCCGTTGTCCAATAATTTATAATGGGAGGTGCCGAAAAACATGGCGAATGATGCAAGAGTCAAAATTACGCTGGTTTGCACTGAGTGCAAGCAGAGAAATTATGACACAAAGAAAAACAAGAAGAATGACCCGGATCGGTTGGAACTGAATAAGTACTGCCGTTTCTGCAAAAAGCACACTCTTCACAGAGAATCCAAATAAGGTAGAAAGGAAGACAGAGCAATGAAAACCATGAAAAGCATTGGCCTTGTTCTTGCGTGTCTTGCCCTTAGTGTTCTCTCCTTTTTCAGCGTAGCCGCTGAAGAGGGCGTCGAAAACGCTTCCAAAGGTCTTTCCACCGGTGCGCTGGTATCCCTGATTATCGCCGGCGTAGTGCTGGTCGCGGTCGTAGTGCTGTGTGTGATCCGCCGCGAAAAACTGAAAGAATCCCTGCGGGCCTATAGGCGTGAAATGAAAAACATCACCTGGTATCCCTGGAAATCGGTCTGGCGCAACACGGTTCTGGTCGTGGTTGTGGTGCTGGTCGCGGCACTGCTGATCGGTCTTCTGGATATCGCGTTCTTTGAAGGGCAGTATCTGCTGACCGGCAAGGGCGTTCATTTCTTCGGTGGGAACTGATGAGCAATATCAACGAAATGAATGTAGGTCCGAGATGGTATGTGGCGCACACCTATTCCGGCTACGAAAACAAAGTAAAAACCAATCTTGAAAAGGTCATCGCAAACCGGGGGCTCGGAGATATGATTTTCGACATCCGCATCCCCGTGGAAACCGTGGTGGAGAAGAAAGGCGATGTGGAAAAAACCGTAGAGCTGAAGGTCTTCCCCTCCTATGTTTACATCAAGATGGTCATGAACGACGAGACCTGGCACGCAGTTCGGAACATCATCGGTGTCACCGGCTTTGTGGGCCCCGGCTCCCGTCCGACGCCGATTTCCGAAGAGGAGGTCCGTGCGCTTCATCTGGAAGACGCACCGGATGCCGAAGCAGAGGAAGTGCGCGTGTCGCTTTCCTTTGCGGTGGGCGACAGCGTCAAGGTCGTCTCCGGCCTGTTTGAAGGCTATACAGGCACTGTGGAAGCCATTTCCGAAGATCAGAGCATGGTCACCGTGCTCATCAAGCGCGGCCGCCGTGATATGCCTGTGGAACTGGGCACCGAATGTGTAGTGCCCGAAAACGCCTGATTCCGCGTTAAGTGAATCACTGTGGGAGGGAGAAAATTTTGGATTCTCCCGTGTCATACCACATCAAGGAGGTAATTTGTAATGGCAAAGAAAGTTATGGGTTATATCAAATTGCAGTTGCCCGCCGGCAAGGCTACGCCTCAGCCGCCTGTCGGCCCTGCTCTGGGTCAGTACGGCGTGGCAATTCCCGTCTTTACCAAGGAATTCAACGAACGCACCAAGAACGACATCGGCCTCATCATCCCCGTGGTCATCACGGTTTATGCCGACCGTTCCTTCACCTTCATCACCAAGACGCCTCCGGCCGCTGTTCTGATTAAGAAGGCCGCCGGCATTGAAACCGCTTCCGCCGCACCGAACAAGACCAAGGTCGCCAAGCTGACGCGCGAACAGGTGAAGAAGATTGCCGAAACCAAAATGCCCGACCTGAACGCCGCTTCTGTCGAAGCCGCCATGAGCATGATCGCGGGCACCGCCCGCAGCATGGGCATTACCGTTGAAGACTGAGGAGGAGCGTAACAATGGGAAAGAAATATGCAGACAGCGTCAAGCTGATTGAAAAGAACAGATTGTATGACCCCTCCGAGGCACTGAATCTGGTTTGCCAGACTTCCAAGGCCAAGTTCGATGAAACCATCGAGATTCATGTCCGTCTGGGCGTAGACTCCCGCCATGCCGACCAGCAGGTCCGCGGCGCCGTGGTTCTGCCCAACGGTACCGGCAAAACTGTCCGCACACTGGTCCTGACCAAGGGCGACAAGGTGGAAGCTGCCAAGGCCGCCGGCGCTGATTATGTCGGTGATATGGAATATGTCGATAAGATCCTCAAGGAAAACTGGTTTGAGTTTGACGTGGTCATTGCCAGCCCGGATATGATGGGCGTGGTTGGCCGTCTGGGTAAGGTGCTGGGCCCCAAGGGTCTCATGCCCTCCCCCAAAGCCGGCACGGTGACGCCGGATGTGGCTCGTGCCGTAAGCGAGGCCAAAGCCGGTAAAATCGAATACCGTCTGGATAAAACCAACATCATTCACTGCCCCATCGGCAAGGCATCCTTCGGCGCCGAGAAGCTCTCCGAGAACTTCTCCACCCTCATGAGCGCGATTCTGAAGGCAAAACCGGCCGCCGCCAAGGGTCAGTATATCAAGAGCTGCGTCCTGGCTTCAACCATGGGCCCCGGCATTAAAATCAATTCTGCCAAGCTCAGCTGATGATTTACACAAAAATCCGCACGCGATCGCGTGCGGATTTTTGTTTGTCTCTTTTTTCCTTTTCATTGGTCGGATAAAATACCCCTTTTTTACCCATAATAGGAGTAACCCAAACATTTTACCAATGGAGGCTTTTATGAAAGCAACTGGAATCGTAAGAAGGATCGATGATCTGGGGCGTGTTGTCATCCCGAAAGAGATCCGCCGCACGATGCGCATCCGGGAAGGTGACCCGCTGGAGATCTATACCGATCGTGAAGGCGAAGTCATATTCAAAAAATACTCCCCCATCGGCGAGCTCTCCGCTTTTGCGGGCGAATACGCCGAGACGCTCTATAAAACCTGCGCGCTCAACATTGTAATCACAGACCGCGACGCGGTCATTGCAACAGCCGGCGTTCCGAAAAAAGAATACGCCGACAAAGCGCTATCTCCCGAAATGGAAAAGATCATGGAAGGCCGTTCGCTTTATGTCTTCCGGGAGGGGGATTCCCGCATTGCCGTGACCACCGGAGAGGGCAGTTTCTTCGTAAACTGTGCCATGCCGATCATCACCGAAGGCGATGTGGTCGGCTGTGTGGCTTCTCTTCGAACAGATGAAAAAGAAAGGCGCGGCGCCACCCCCATCGGCGATGTGGAAAACAAGCTGATTCAGACTGCCGCCGGCTTTTTAGGCAGACAGTTGGAGAGCTGAGCTCCCCTTCCCCAAAAAATTCAAAAAGCTGTCACAGTTGTGACAGCTTTTTGCATTTGAAAATGATTTTATCCACCTTCAAAAGAAATCGCGTCCCCTTTTTGGAGATCTTCCCCTTTCCGCTTTTTAAAACACGGCAAGTGAAAATCGCCCTGCCCTCTTTTTTCCAGTTCGTTTTCAGCCAGTACATACAGGAAAACCGCCAGAAACGCATACGGAACCGGGCAAAACTCACCGGGATTGACCATGGACATCAAAAGCAGGCCGGCATAACAAAGCGGCAAAGCAAAAGCTTCTTCCCACCAGAGCCGGAAAGACACCCGCGCACGGCGGATCAGTTGCCATCCCCATGCCAGCACGCCGAACAAGCCCATACTGCCAATGACCTGCGCCGGGAAAACATGATACCAGTTGATGGTGCCGGCCGTCCCGTTATAAAGGTCGGCATTCCCAAGGTACCCCAAACCCGAACCAAACAGCGGATTCTGCCGGAAATTCTCCAGACTGCGCAGCGCCAGTTTAAAGCGGACCTCCTGCGTCCCGTCGAAAGCGAGACTGTTTCGACCCAGAAACATGGCAGCAAGCAAAAGTGCGCCGAAAAGAACGCCGTAAAAGGCAATCAGGCGTTTAAAGAGTCGCTCCACAGGCCGTTTTTCGGTCCTGTAAAGCCAGAAAAGGCAAAGGCAGAACTCCGGCCCCGCCAGAAGCTGCGCCCCGCGGGAACCGCTGGAAATCAGCGCCAGAACCATTACAAAAGAAAGCACATAATATCGCCACTGTTTTCGCGCGCCGGCCATCATGGCCGGAAGCGCCAACATCATCATCGTTCCGATGTTGTTGCTCCATTGCGGCGAGTTCGGATAAAAAAACGGCTCAGACAAATCCGGCACATTCTGCACATAAAATCTCAGCGTAATCAGCGCCGCCGTCATTCCCCACCAACGCAGATCCGAAAGGAGCGCCTCTTTGTCCCCTTCCCCCCGCGTTTCGTTTTTAAGAATCCAATAGCAAAAGACCGTTCCCGGCCCCAGTCCCGCCAAAAAAGCCAGCGATACCGGGCGGAAATATTGTGCCGGGGCAATCATCCCCACACCGCCCAGGAGCGTTCCCGCCGCCACTGCAATCAGCGGCGGCAGGGTCGCGCCCGCTTTCCATTGCGGCTTCAGCCGGATCAGATGAAAAAGCAGACAGACGGCAAAAACCGGCGCCAGCCAGATATAACGGATAAAAACCGAAAACGAATCATAGCAGAAAATAACGCTCAGCGTAAAGGACAAAAACGGCAGTGTCAGATAACGCGTGGTGTGAAACAGCAACAGACCGATACAGATAAAAATCAGAAAACAAAGCGCAAAGGGGGCGGTCCTTTCGGCCTCCCCCTTCGATGCAAAAACAGCACAGAGCGTAAAAACCGAAATCACCAGCCGGTAAAGGCCTTCATGTTTTTCAAGAATACGCTCTGCCATCTGTGAAGTTACTCCTTTTCCCCGGCCCGGATCTCGGTCGCCGCAGTCTCTTCGCTCTGGCGGCCATACCCCTTGCTGTAGCCGTATTTGCTGTACTTTCCGTAGTGATAGTACGAGCCGTATCCTGCCTTCAGATTGATGTCGTTCAGCACAAAGCCGACCACATGACCGTGCATGGCGTCCAGCGTGTCCAGTGCGGACTGTACCGAGGGCACATCCGAACTGCCAGCGCGGACCAGCAGAATATAACCGGAAAGAAGCGGCGCCAACACGCCGGCATCCGCAGTTTCCAGCACCGGCGGCAGATCCATCAGAATGTAATCATATTTTGCGCGTGCGCTGTCCAGAAGTTTCTTCATCCGCTCGCTGGAGAGAAGCTCGCTCGGGTTGGGCGGAATCCGGCCGCTGACCATCAGATCCAGACCCGGCTTCACATCGGCATAAATGCACTCACTGAGCGCGTCTTTGGAAATGCCCGCCAAAGCCTCCGACAGACCGGCGTGATTTTTGCCCATGCCGAAAATTTTCGTCTGCACCGGGCAACGCATATCGCCGTCAATCAGGAGCACCTTTTTGCCGAGCTGTGCAAAGGTCACCGCCACATTGGCAATCACCAGGCTTTTGCCCGCTCCGGCAAAGCAGGAAGTAATGCCAAACACCGGACATTTTTCCTCATCCGGCACGATATAAGTCAGGTTTGTACGCAGTGTTTTGAAAGATTCCACAATGGAAAACGGGGTGTTGACATCCAACAGCCGCCCTTTATAGATCCGGTTGAGCGTTTCCGGATCGGCCAGACGGGTGTCGTTTCTTTTTTTGCGCATCCAAAACCGGTTGGCATGATCAAAATCAGATTGCCACTCGGGAATCAGACCCACCACCGGCATCTGGAACTGCGTTTTCAGCGTGTTTTCGTCATAAATCCGTTTGTCAAGAAACGCCTGCAGGAAAAAGCCGAGATAGCAGAAAACCAGACCGACGATACCCGCCAGCAGCGCATTTCTCATCACATGGGGAGAATCCGGCTTTTTTGCCAGCGAGCCATAGGAGACCGCCTTGACATCCACCGTTCCTTCGGTGCGGTTTTCGTTGAGGTAATCCGGAATCATCTCCTCAAACACCCGCAAAAGCTCCCGTGCGTCCTCCGGCGTATCGCCCGACACCTTTACACGGAATGCGGAAGTGTCGGTCACAATGATGACCGTCAGCCGTTTGCTGATGGTTTTCACATCCAGAGAAGCATTGTGTCTTTCATTATAGGCCTGCGCCACTTTGCCAAGGAAAATGTTTCCCTGCACAATCTGCACATGGTTTTTGGCAATCATCTGCGCGCCCGCCAGATAACCCGAGGAGGTGCTTCCAAGACCGCTGGAATTGATCTGAACCACAAACTCCGCGCTGGAAGAGTAAACAGGCTTGGCCACAAATTTGCTGTATGAGAAAGCCAGCCCGGCACACAAAACTGCGGCCAGCAGCAGCCAGAGAATGCGGCGTTTGAAAATTCTGAATAAAAAGGCAAAACTGATCTCGTTTTTTTCTTCCATTACATACAGCTCCTTATTCTGCATTGACGGATGGCGGCTCCTGGGACTGCGTCCTGCCGGCGTCCGGTTGATGATAGGTCGGCACCAGCTGCTTGATGAGCGGGCGGATGTCGTTATGGTCGTCTGCAAGAACTTCTTTCATTTCGGAAAGCGTCTGCCAGAGCACTTCTTCTTTTATCTGAATCGGATGACCGATATAGATCTTCTTGTTGGAGGTGGAACGCAGTCCCTCTTCGTCCATAAGGAGCTCCTCATAGAGCTTTTCGCCCGGACGGAGCCCGGTAAATTTGATATCAATGTCCCGATAGGGCTCATAACCCGAAAGTCGGATAAGATTCTCAGCCAGTGTGAGGATCTTGACCGGCTTCCCCATGTCCAGCACAAAAATTTCACCGCCCTTGGCGTTGGCCCCGGCCTGCAAAACCAGCGCCGCCGCTTCCGGAATGGTCATGAAATAACGGATGATTTCAGGGTCGGTCACCGTGACGGGGCCGCCCTCCGCAATCTGTCGGCGGAACAGCGGCACCACACTGCCGTTACTGCCCAGCACATTTCCGAACCGGACCGCCACATACTCCGTGTGCGTTGAATGTTTTCCCAGCGTCTGTACGATCATCTCGCAGATCCGCTTGGTCGCGCCCATCACATTGGTGGGATTGACTGCTTTATCGGTGGAGATCATCACAAAGCGGTCCACGCCGAATTCGCCGGCCGTTTTCGCCACATGAAGCGTGCCGAAAACATTGTTTTTAATCGCCTCGTTCGGGCTGTCCTCCATCAGCGGCACATGTTTGTGCGCCGCCGCATGAAAGACAATGTTGGGTCTCACATCGCGGAAAAGGTCATGCACCCGTTGTTCATCCCGCACACTGCCGATCAGCACCGTAAGATTCAGATCCGGATGGGTTCGTTTAAGCTCATTTTCAATATCATACGCGTTATTTTCGTAAATATCGAAAATAACCAGCCGGGCCGGCTGATGCTCGGCAATCTGACGGCAAAGCTCACTGCCGATCGAACCGCCGCCGCCCGTGACCAGAACGGTCTTACCCTGAATGAAAGAAAAAACTTCTTCGGTGTTGATGGAGATCGGATCGCGCTCCAGAAGGTCGCTCACATTGATCTCGCGCAGTTTTCCGGGTTTTACTCCGCCGGAAAGCAGTTGATAAATACCGGGAACAATCATCACCCGACAGCCGGTCCCCGCACAGATTTTATAAATTTCCCGGATGGCCGTGCTCTTGGCCGAGGGAATGGTGATATAAATCTGCTGGATCAGATACTGGCGGGCAATCCGGGGGATCTCCTCCCGGTTGCCGACGACCGGCACGCCGTTGATCAGCGTATGCAGTTTATTCGGGTCATCGTCGATCACACAGACCGGTCTGTATTGAGCCTTGTTCGTGGTCTTCATCTCGGAGATCATCAGGTGTCCGGCGCTCCCGCCGCCCACAATCATCACCCGGACATAATCGGTGCGGCTCCGGTAACGGTAAAGCACCGCGCCGTACATTCGCCCCGAAAAGCGGGCGCACATCAGCAGATCCAGAAAAATCAGATAAAAAAAGAGGAACGGAAGATACGCGTCACGGTTGAAGAAAAAGATCAGCAACAGCAAAAAAACGAAGTCCGCCAAAGCGGCCCATACCACACGGATCGCTTCGCTGAAGCCTGCCAGCCAATAGATCTGACGGTGAAGGCTGAAAAGGAAAAAGATCGCAATGGTGGCCGCATAGCCCAAAAGTAACCACAGCGCCGCCGTTGTGTCCTTAAACCAGTGATAACCAAAGAGCTGTATCAGCAACGCCGACAGCCAAAAAGCGGCGCTATCGCACAGAAACCAAAAAAGCGGTCGGATATATTTATAATTCCGGCATCCGGTCGTCAGCATATAAAAGAGATCCTTTCATGAAGCGAGGATATAGGAACGCAGGCCCGTTGCATCCGCATTCTCCGCAGGCATTTTTGCCTTTGAGACATTTGTTCAAACTGCGGCGTAGCTGTCGCCCCCACAGGAGAGAGAAAATACAAGGCTATCATTTATTGTACACCTTTTCGACTGTTTTGTCAAGTCTTCGCGCCCTGTTTGGCGGAATTTTCCGGAATTACGATCAAATTGTGTCCCGCCCGTTCTGTCTTTCCGCAAAGGACAAAGCGAAAAAGTCCGCCGCGCGGAAAACCGCGCGGCGGACCGGGAAATGTTCGGATTAAGCCGCAGGAATATAGGACTTCAGTTTCTCCTGCACTTCTTTGGAGAAGCGGCTGTAAACCTTCTCGTTGAGAATGGATCTGTACTTATAGGTATAAGAACCCACCACGCCGACCTGATCGTTGGTATCGTTCAGCGCCAGCTGAGCGGCAATTGCCATCGAGCAACCGTCCTGAGCCGTCAGGACATTGCCGTAGAAGTACTGATCTTCTCCGTCAACCGTCACCTTCGCATAGGAAACGGCGGCATAAGTGGCCGTATTGCTCTTCAGGTGGATCAACGAAGCGCGGTAGGTAATATTACCGTCTGCGTCCACGGTGAGGCCCTTGTCAGCCACAATATCCAGGAAGACCTTGTTTTCGGCCTTGGAAGCGCCTGCAGCCATCTCCTTGAGTGCCGCATGGAAGTTAACACTCAGAGCGTTGACTTTCAGGTCGGCTTCCAGAGTGGCCGAAACCAGGTCATGCATGGTCTTGGCGCTCATAATCAGCGTGCCGTAGGTAACCTTGGTGTTGTCATCCGCCAGTTTGGCAAGCGCGGCGGCCTGAGCCTTGGTCACAGTGGAGGTAAAGCGGATACCTTCCGAACCGTCGTTCACGCGGGCGCTGGCCACGGTATTGCGGATCGGGGCATTTGCATTGCCCGCTCTCATCGCGCAGTAATAATAGGTCACTTCATCGATCGTCACCTGATACGGCGTCGAAGCGTCGAAGTACATATTCCGGTGCGTGTTGTCAAGGTCACGGTAGAAGAAAGACTTGACCGTCTTGGAAAGCATCACGCCGCCGTTGAGGTTCACCACCGCCTTGGCGTTCTTCACCAGGAAGACCTGGTTGTTGCCGGTACGCAGATCGATAAAGGTACCGCCATTGATGGTCAGGGTAGCGGAATCTCTGGAAGCAACCAGGATCACGGCGTTGTCCGCCACATACTTGCGGTCGGCGTCTTCCGGCAGTTCTTCCAGGATAAAGGTACCGCCTTCAATGCGCAACACACCGGGGTTCTTATCCAGATAAATGACATCATTGCCCATGGTTCGGAAGGTCGGATTACCGCTGATGACCAGCTCGGTATTGACATTCTTCATATTGATAATGGCAGAGGACTCAGAGAAGAAAGTACCGCCCTTAATGGTAAAGACAGGAGAAGCTTTAGTGGTCGTGTACTGAATGATATTCGCGCCGGTACTGGCTTTGAAATCACCTCCGGAAATTTCCACGAGGCCTGCCTGAGCAGGCTTTCCGGCGGGGCTACAATTATAAAGGATGGTGGGCTTGTAACCGGTGGCCTCAAAACTACCGCCCGCGATATACACTTCACTCACCTGGTCACCGTCCGCGAGACAAATGCCCTCGCCGTTGTGCTTGAAGGTACCGCCTGTGATGACCAGACGGGCACCGGCCGCGTTGACCAGACGGGGCTTGGGCGTGGTAATTTCAAAAGTACCGCCCGCAATCCGCATTTCACCGTTTCTGGAAGCGTTGTGGAACCAGATGGCGCGGATATCGCCTTCTGTCCGGTTGCAGATGAATTTGGGTTCGCCCGTGCGGCCTTCCACGGTGCAGGGGTAAATGTAGAATTTCGCGCCGCAGTCGGTGCGTATCCAGGCCAGCGCGTTTCCGAAGATACCGCCTCTGACGATAAAGGTACCGGTCGCGCCGTTGTAGGCTCTGAGGATGGAGTTGACGGTAGAACCGCCAAGAGGATTGTTCGCGTTGTCAAAACTACCGAACCGGCCGCCGGTGATTTCCACCTGCGCCTTATCGTTGCCCTCGATTTTGACATAGGAGCCCTTGAAGGTGTCGAGCGCCAGTTCTTCAAAAGAGCCGCCCTCGATCCGTACCACCATTCTTCCTTTCGGGCTGTTGTCGCCTTTCAGGAAAATGACATCGCCGCTGCCGGAAATACGGAAAGTACCGCCGGTAATCAGCACGCCGGCCACGCGCGTGGAAGCGTTATCGCCGACACCGGAATACTTGATGATCGTGCCGGCGCGGGATTCCAGTTCGCCGCCCGTGATCGTCACAAAGCCGATGTTTGTGCCATTGGTCATGTCAATGATTGTGGTCTTGTTGCTGGTCAGTTTGCCGCCGCTCACCGTCAGGTCGGCACCGGCAAGATCAATCACGCCCTTTTCGCCTTCCGTAACAAGGCCGCCTTCAATCGTCAGCATACCGCCTTTGGAGGCGTTCTGCAGGGTAAAGGTCCAACCCATGCAGGCAAGGCCCAGCTGGGTGTTTTCACCCTTGACAAACATGCGGGCAGCCGCGTTCACCAGCACCTGGTTGTTGCCGCCGTCCAGCACCACATTTTCCAGCGTGAGATCGCAGACTGCGCGCACCGCGATCAGCGAACCGTCGTGTACAGGGTACTCGGTCACCGTGTACTTATCGGGGTTCGCCGCATCCGTGCCAGGTTCCGCAGCAGCCACCAGAGCCTGCACGGCCGCCTTGGCCGCCGAAACAGAAGTGAACTCGCCCAGATCCGCACCGGCAGAATCCTTCGCGGAAGCTGCCAGCAACTTCACCGTCAGATTTTTGACCGTCACCGCGCCGGTTCCGGAGAAAGTAAACAAATCTTTCTTGTCAAGACCTTCGGTTTTGAGAGAGTAAGTAATGGTTTTGCCGTTTCCGTCCAGAATAAACGCAAACGCCTGGTCAAATACAACCACCGTGCTCTCGGTAGCATCCTTCAGCACTTTGATTGTATAGCCCTGTGCCGTAACGCCGGCCTTGGCTTCGGCCAGCGTTGCGTAGTAAGCCACATGTTCCCCATTCGCGTCAAGAACCTGATAAAAATCAGTCTCGGCAGGATCCGGAGCCGCCGCAAAAGCGCCCAGCGCCAGCATCCCGACCATGAGGATGGCCATCACCGCAAGCAAAGCAATGCGAAAATGTTTTTTCATGATGTTTCTCCTTTTGTGAATTCGGGTAAAGCACCCATTTGCATCGCCTCGAATTATGAACAAAATTTGTTTGAAGCGTTACAAATTTACAACCTTATTATACGCAATTTTAAGAAAACAGTCAAGAGCTTTGGATAATTTTTTGAAAATTATGGGTTTTGAACAAAAAGTAAACAAGGAATCGGGCAAAATGCTCAAAGGCTCGGATCTTTTCTCCGGAAAAAGGAAACGGACGCCCGCCCCCAAAAAAACAGGCGTGCCTCAAAAAAACAAAGTAAATATTAAAATGTAGATTTTTTCTTTTCCCCTTGACAAACGGGAAAAGAAGCGTTATACTGATTCCCGGTCGTCGGGCAGACGGCGACTGCTAAAACCGCATAGAAATCGGGGGTGCTGCTTTCGCGGCTGAGACGGCTTTTGCCGAACCCTTTAACCTGATACGGATAATGCCGGCGTAGGAAGAATCTCTTTTGTTACCGCGCGTTCGTGTTTCGTGCGGTACTTTTTTATTTAAAAAGGAGGATTTCTTTATGCAAACACATCTGCAAAAAACCCGGAAACTGGTGGAAAGCGCGCTTATGGTGGCTTTTTCCACCATTCTCAGCGTCCTTCCCGTGACGCAGTTGCCCTATGGCGGCTCCGTCACCATCGCCTCCATGTTCCCGCTCGTTCTCAACGCTTACCGTAACGGACTGGGATACGGATTCGGCGCGGGACTCTGCTATGGCGTCATCCAGCAGTTGCTCGGGCTCAAAAACCTTTCCTATTTCACCACCTGGCAGTCTGTCGTGGCCGTCATTTTGCTGGATTACCTGCTGGCCTTTGCCATGACCGGGCTTGGCGGCGTGTTCCGCCGCGCCATCCCTTCCCAGCGCGGCGCCCTCTCCGCAGGCGCGGCGCTGGCCGCTCTTTGCCGTTATCTTTGCCATGTCATCTCCGGCGCTACCGTCTGGGCGGGGCTCTCCATTCCCAGCAGTGCCGCGTTGCTCTATTCTTTCGGCTATAACGCCACCTATATGGTGCCGGAGGCCGTCATTCTGGTGGCGGTCAGCGCTTACCTGGGTTCTTTGCTGGACTTCCGGAAAGAAATCCCCGATCGCCTGAAAACCGCCGACACTGCCCCAAAAAGCGGCATTCTGCCCGCCTGCGCGGGGTTGCTGGCCGTGGGTGCGCTCGGTTTTGATATCTGCGCGCTCTTTTTGCACCTGCAAAACCCGGACACCGGTTCTTTTGACATCACTTTGCTGAAGACCGATTCGTTTGTGGGCAGTTTCTGGTTCCCCATGCTCATTGTAACGGCGGCCGCCGCCCTCGTTGCCGCCGTCTGCCTGCTGGCAGGCGCCCTGCTTCGCCGCCGGCAGGCCGAAAAAAGCACAGAAAACGCGTAAATTTCAATTTGTATACAGTTTGTTCACATTTTCCGGCTATAATGAAAAAAATATGACAGCCTTATCATAGGAAAGGTGAAAAAACTGTGAAAAAATTTTTGCGTCTTCACACCTGCTTTCTGATTTGTTTTGCCCTGACAGGCCTGACTTTTTGTCTGCGGAGCGCGGCGTTGCTCTTTGCTTTTGACCGGGAGATCGGTTACTTCGCAAACGGCGCGCTTCCGGTACTTTTCAATGTGATCGCCGCGCTTTCACTTCTCTTCTTTGCGCTGACGGCCTTCTGCCTGCCCGCCAAAGAACTGGGTGAACCGGCCCCTCAAAAAAGCGCCGCCCTAAGAGCGGCGGGCGGCGCCGTGGCGCTTCTCCTTGTTGCCGATCTCATCCTGCTCTTCACAACCGGACAATATCAGCGCGCAAAATCTTTCCTGATTGTGCTGACGGTTCCCGCCCTGCTCCTTGCCTGCGCCTATTTTCTGCCGATCGCGCTGGGAAAGACTTTGCGGGGTTCGGCCATGGCTCTGCCGGGGTGCGGCGGCATTTTTGCGGGCGCGTTGCTCATTTCCCTGCTGTATTTTGACCGTTACACGCCCATGAACGCCCCTCGAAAGGTCGGCGTCCAGCTGGCGCTTCTTTCGTTCATGCTGGCGCTTCTTTACGAACTGCGCGCAAAAACAGGCATCCCGCTCCCGCGCATGGCTGTTTTTTCCACACTGCTTTCCTTTTTCCTGTGCGTGGTCATCGGCCTTTCCGACATCGTGGCTTTCGCGGCCGGCGTCTATCGCGTCCCCTTCTATTTTATGCAGGATCTCCTGCTCCTCGCATCCGGAATTTACTTTCTTTTGTCCGGCCCCCGGCCGTTGGGGCAAAAAACCGGAAAGGATCAAACGACATGAACGCGAACGAACGGATTCAATGGCTCCACAAACGCATCTGCGACGGGCGCTACCCCAACGCCATGCGCCTTTCGGAACGTTTCGGCATTTCACACCGGCAGGCACAGCGGGATGTGGAAGCCCTGCGGGAGGATTTCGGCGCGCCGCTTCTTTATGACCGCTCCCGCGGAGGCTATTACTATAAAGAAGAGTTCCGTCTGCCGACCTATACGGTCTGCGCCAACGAAGAAGACTTTGTGGAAAGCGTCACCGGCAACCGGGAAAAAAGCGCCAGAGAAGAGATCGTGCAGATGCAGATTCCTTATTCCTGCACCGTGCGCATCCCGGACAAGCTGACGCAACTGGAGCTCCGGCGTTTCATTTCCGGCCGCGCGAAGGGCAAAGACTGCTTCCTTTGCGAATTCCACAGCATCGAAATGTTCATCGGCGTGCTTTTCTCCACCGAATCCGAGGTAGAGGTCGTCAGCCCGCCCTGGCTCCGTGAAAAAATTCAAAAAGCGGCCGAGCGCGTGCTCTCCGCGCACCGGGATTGCCCCGATGAGTAAAAGCTGACAGAGAAGCGGTTTTAAAAAAGCCGCTTCTTTTTTTAAAAACCTCTTGACAAACCAAGAGCAATGTGCTATAATTTTTCCGTTCCAAAGACAGCAGGTTCCCGTAAAGGTGCCGCAAGGCGCTCCCCTGCCGAGGAAGAGATTCATATTTTTGTGTCTTTCTTCGTGCCGGGAGTTTCCTTTGGCGGGAGAAAGATTTTTTATTATCACGCATCGGGAGGTGAAAAAGAAAATGCCAAGCAAAGTCATTCTCGAACAAAAACAGAAGGCGGTTGCCGAGCTGGCCGAGCAGATTAAGAACTCGGTTTCCGGCGTTCTGGTCAACTACCAGGGCATCACCGTGGAAGACGACACGGCCATGCGGAAGGCACTGCGTGAAGCAGGTGTCAAATACATGGTGGTGAAGAACACGCTGACCGGCCGCGCCTGCGAAGCGGCGGGCTATGCCGACATGAAGCAGTACCTTTCCGGCATGACGGCCATTGCCATCAGCGAAAAGGACGCCGTGGGCCCCGCAAAGGTGCTCAAGAAATATGCCGACAAGGTGGAATCCTTCAAGATTCTCGCCGGCTATCTCGACGGCGCCGTGATCGACGAAAAGACCGTCAACGAGCTGGCCGACATTCCGTCCAGAGAGACGCTTATCGCCAAGTTCCTCGGGAGCATCCAGTCTCCTCTTTACGGCCTGGCCTACGCACTGCAGGCCATCGCCGACAAGCAGACCGAGGCTGTCCCCGCCGCGGAATAATCCGCTCCGTCCGGCCGTCGGGCAAACGGCCGATGCCGCGTGACAGTTTTCACGCAACAAACATTTCCACTTTCAGGAGGTATTAAAAATGGCAAGCGAAAAGATTACCGCTATTGTTGAAGAGATCAAGTCCCTGACCATTCTTGAGCTCAATGAGCTGGTCAAGGCTGTTGAGGAAGAGTTCGGCGTTTCCGCCGCTCCCGTTGCCGCTGTTGCCGTGGGTGGCGCTGCCGCTCCCGCTGCCGAGGAAAAGACCGAGTTCGATGTGATCCTGGCTTCCTTTGGCGCCAACAAACTGGGCGTTATCAAGGCTGTCCGCGAGATCACCGGTCTGGGCCTCAAGGACGCGAAGGACCTGGTCGAGAGCGCTCCGAAGGCAATCAAGGAAGGCGCTTCCAAGGACGAGTGCGAGAACATCAAGAAGGCTCTGGAAGAAGCCGGCGCTACGGTCGAAATCAAGTAATTTTTCACCGTTCCAATACTGCTGTACAAGGAAGGCAGGGTGCATGCACCCTGCCCTTTTTGTATCAGGAAAACCGCCAAGATGATTCAAATGTCTTGCAATTTCCAAAGATCTGTGATATACTGTCCGTAGATTGACCGATTTTGCCGGAAAGATCTGCGCCCGGCCGTCGTGACTTTCCCGTGCGTTTTGTGAAACCCGCCGCCCATATTTTGCGCGGATTTCCCGATCCGAATGAAATGAAAAGGAGAAAAAAGATGTTGTCGATTCCAAAAAATCAATCTCTGAACCCTGCCATTTCCCTGCTGTTTCTCGGGTATTTTATCGTTTTGTTTGCCGAACGCTCGCAAAGCCTGGTGCGCGTCTGTAGCGGCTCCGTTTCGGATCTGTACCGTAACAGATTCGACGGATATGTCAACACGCTGACCGTTTTTTCTCTGATCGCCACCGTTGTCCTGCTGATTTTTGCCAACGGAAATTTCTGGCGTTCTCTGTTTAACGCGTCGATAACGCCCGATTATTCCATCCTTGCAATCACCGCAGGCGTGCTTCTGCTTTCCGGAATGGTGCATACGGAATATACGGTTGCTCCCGTGCAATTTGTTTCCTACGGGTTGTTGGCCGTGGCAATGATCCTGCGCACGGTGCAGGTCTCGGCGGGCGCGGATAATCGCTTCCGTCTTTGGTATTCGCTTGTTTTTTTGATTGTGTTCTCCATGGCCATCCCGGTAATGTATCGTTCCGGAATCCGTTCCGCCGCACTTTTCCATACGATCGAGGCGATCGTGGCTCTGGCGCTGGTCGTCTGCTTTTCGTGGATGCTGCGCGAATTGATGATCGGTAAAGGAGAGAATCTTCTTTGCTGGATCCCGATGCTGATTGCGGCGGTCGGCGACGCTGTCATATTGGCAATGCGTTGGCGGGAAAAGGTCAACTCCTTTGTTCTGATTTTCATTCTTCTCGCCGCGCTCCTTTTTGTGCTGGGAAAGATCCTGTTTGCCGTCACGGGGCGAAATCCTTCCTGAAAAGCGTCTCATCCGGCCTCCGGTTCCTGCAAATTGATCTTTTGAAATATTTCAGTCCCCCTTCCGGAAGCTCCGGGGCTTGTTTCCCGCATGGATCATGCCTCTTTTCGGTTTTTGCAAAGCAGGCAAATTAAAACGCGCAGAATTCATCTCTGAATTCTGCGCGTTTTGTTTGCGCATCCGGTCGGCAGATTCTTTTTGCACGCGCACGCAAGCCGTTTTTTAGGAAGTCTCGCTGCGGTTCTTTCCGGGCGGGCCGCTCTCACTCCGTCAGGTGAATGGCAAATCCGGCAATCTCGTCCCGGAGATAAATAAAGGTGGGGCGTCCCGAGGCGTCAAAGCGTGCCGAATCCTCGTCAAAGCGCACGCCGCGCCGGGAAAGATGATACACCGCGCGCTCCACACTGGAGGTCTTCACGGCAATATGTCCCATGGTCCCGCGCCCCGGCGCCTTCATAAACTCAAAACCTTCTCCGCCGAACACCGACACCGGCGTTTCACGCGCGGGGAAAGAGAAAAAGGCAGAAAGCGTCCCGGCTGCCGCGCGGGCGGCTTCCTCGTTCTCACAATTGATCCCGATATGCACCATCCTGAAATCCAGCATCCGGTCCACCGCCTCACGGGTAAGCCGCTCGATCTGTGCAAAATCTCCGGCCGCAAGCAGTTCGGGCTTCACCATAAAGCTCCCCCCGCAGGCAATGATCTTCCGGAAAGAAAGATAAGAAAGAAGATTGTCAGGCGAAACGCCGCCGGTGGGCATAAAGGTCACATCGCCGTAGGGCGCGGCCATGGCCTTGATCATTTTCACGCCGCCGGAGGGTTCCGCCGGGAAAAATTTCACCGTGTGAAGCCCCAGCGAGAGCGCTTCCTCAATGCCGCTGGGATTGTTCACCCCTGGCACCACCGGAATACCGCGCTCGGTGCAGTGACGGACCACCGCGGCCGACAGACCGGGGCTGACGATAAACCGCGCGCCGGCCTTCACGGCCTCGTCCGCCTGCGCGGTCGTCAGGACCGTGCCCGCGCCGACCAGCAACTCCGGATAGGCCTTGGTCATCTCGGCAATGGCGGCCGCATCGGCAAAGCACAGCGTCTGTTCCTTATAGTTCGGCCCGTACTGCACGGAAAGCTCCAATTGCCGCGCCCCGGCCAGCGGAACGGCGTCCTCCACCCGGTCAATTTTAATAACCGGCACAATACCGATCTTTTCGATCTCTTTCAGAACTGCATGCATTTTAAAATTCTCCTTTTCTTTTGAAACAGTTTCCTTCAAACAATCAGGTTGTCGGCAGGGTGGGCGTTGCAAGGGCGGCATCGATCAGCGCGCCGAAGAAACCGGCAAACGCCATCTCCCGCCAGCCCGGGATCCGGGCGTCCAGCCCGGCCGCCTGCGTTGCGTCGACCGAGACCACGCCGGCCGTGAGAAAATCTCCGACCGTGGCGCTTTCAAACCAGCTTTGCATGGCGCTGTCCAGTTCGGTCAGTTTCGTGTCTGCGGGGAGCATGGAGAGCACCCCGGTACGCTCGGAAAACGCCTGCCCCAGCGTAAGGCGCTGCAAAGTGTCCGGCAGATTCTTCACCCCGGTGTCGCACAGCGCCGCAATCAGCCCGGTCGCCTTCTGACCGCCCGCGTCATACCAACCGTCGGTTTTTTGCGTATAATTGAGCACATTTCCGAAGGGCATTTCTTCCACGCTTTGCCGGATGTCGCCGATCTCCTTGTCGCACAGCGCGCCGACCAGCCCGCCGACGGCGTTCCCTTCCTCGTCCGTATAGCCCGCACCCGTTTTCCGGTAGCCCATGGCGTCGGAAAGTTTTACTTTCCGGATGGTGGCGGACAGCTTTTGCCCGTCGTTCAGTTCACTCACCGTGAGCGAAGCAAACGAAAGCGTCAGGCCGGTCGCCGGCACGGTACAGTTCTTGTCGGTATACCAGACGCCCTCCGAAAGCGTATAGCCCATCAGCCGACCCACACTCATGGCATTCATTTCGCTTTCCACATCCTTCACATGGGTATCCGCCAGCGCCGCGCCGATGCCGGTGGGCTCATTTCCGTTTTTGTCCCGCCATACGCCTTCCGCCTTCGTATAGCCGAAAACCGTTCCCAACTCCATGGCATTCAGGTCGCTTTCCAGCGTACCAACTTTTTTCTCCATCAGCGAAGAAAGCAATCCGCCGGCGGCCGTGCCGGTCTTGTTTCCGGCGCCGTCGGTCTGATACCATCCGTCATTTTCAAAATACCGATAGCCCAGCGCATCGCAAAGCGTCACTTCCCGCAGTTTCGCGCTGACCGCCGCGGAATCCGAGAGGCTTCCGACCGTGAGATCCGAAAGGCTCACCGTCACGCCGGTCACTTCGGCGCCGTCTTTGTACCATTTTCCGTCCGTTTTCGTATAGCCGAGAACCTCGCCCACTTCAACGGAATTGATAAAGGCATTGTCAATCTCTTTGATCTTTTTGGGCGCCAGCACCGCAAGAATGCCGGTCACCTTCACATTGCCGGGGTCATCCGGCCCCACATAGGTCGAATAATAAATCCCGTCCACCTGTTTATAGTTCATCGCGTCGCAGATGGTCAGCGAAGTGACCAGGCCGCTCATGTCGGTCTTGCCCTCCAGCAGCTTCGTCATGGGAATACTGGCAAGTTCCAGCGCCGCACCGGTCACCGGCTCGGCGGCCGCGCCCGGTTTGGTAAAGGCATATTTGGGATAGCTGTCGGGGTCGGCCGGGTCGGCCGCAGCGGTCTGTTCGCCTTTGGTATAGCCCATGGCCTCGCCCAGCGTCAGACCCTCCAGCGTGCCCATCACATCCAGTTTGCCGTTCATCGCGTCGGCAAGGCGGATGTTGGCCAGTTTTTCCTTGACGGCATTCACCGGCACGCCGTTCTCGCTCCAGTAAAACCCGGCTGCGCCCTCCGGATCGTCCGACAGCGCCTCGCCGCGCACATAGCCGCTTTGCAGATCGCCGAAATACAGATCGGCAAAGGCCGTGTTCAGGTCAAATTCATTGTTCATCACTGCGGAAAGCTCAATTTCCGCCACCGCGCGGAGCATGGCGCTCAACGGGACATTGGCGGGATCGTCCGACCCCGCATAGGTCTGGTACCACACGCCGTCCACCTGTTTATAGCCCATCACCGTGCCAAAGGAAATGCCCGCGGAAAGCGCCGGAAAACTGATCCCGTACCGGCCGTTTTTCCCCGGCAGGATCACATCGGAAAGCGTCTTCCCTTCACACATGGTCAAAAGCAACTCGCCGGATGCCAGCCCGCCCAGCAGATGCGAAACGCTTTCCGAACCGAGATCCGTGGCAATCAGGCAGAGAAAATCCCCGTTTTTGAGCAGTGCCCCGGCCGCTTTTCCAAGATCCAGCGGAGCCAGCAGTTCCTGCACGGTCGGCGCGGCCGGATTCTGAAAAACCACCGCGTCCCCGTCGTAAGTCACCCCCGTGACATACCCCAACTGCACGCCCGAAAGCAGTTCTTCAAAGTTTCCGGAGATGAGCAGGGAAAGCGGCCGGCCGGCCAGCACCGCGCGCGCCTTCTGGCTCAGAAATCCTTCGGGCAGAAACTGATAAAAATAGCTCAGTGTCAGTTTGTTTGTCACCGTGTCCCCCGCTTTGTCCGAAAAGAGCTCGGACAGCGGCACTTCCATCAGGTCCTCCGGCAGCAGTTTGCTGATATTTTCCGGCAGCACAAGGCCATAGCGTTCCATCAGTTGCCTTGTGGTAAACTCCGAAAGATTCAGCCGGATCGTGTTCAGCTCCTTCACCAGTCCCACCACGGTGGTGTGCGTCAGGTCCACCTCGCCCTCATCGGTCAGATAATTGCTGGCTTCCTTTGCCACCCCGCGTTTTTGCAGATCCGAAAGCGTCAGCCGGGTGGCGGCGTAATAACCCGCGCCGAACAGCGTGGCAAACGCCAGCAGATACCCCAGCAGCAGGGCCAGCAGAAAACAAAGGATCCGCCGAAAAATATGCCGCTTCGGTTTTTCGGCCTTTACCCTTTCAATGGGTTGCATATTTTCATCCATCGCCAAGCTCCTCTCCGCAACAAAAACGGCTTCATCAAAACATTTCATCATAATCATACAATGTTTCCGGCCAAAAGTCAAGAAAAGTGCCGAAGATATTCGCAAAAAACGGAAATTCAAAAAGGTCCCGCAAGAACGCATCCGTAAATTCCGTCTTTACAAATGTTCGTTCAGACGATTGACAATTTGCAGAATCCTTGGTAAAATATAAGATGGCTATCAAAAGGGGCACTCCCCGGCAAAGGAGCGATATCATGCCATATGTAATCGACTATGAAATCGGGGCATTGCTTGTTCTCATCACGGTTTTCGTCCGCTTTCTCCCGTTCCGCCGCTCGGTGGATCTGTCACGCACGCTTTTCGTGTGGCTGATTTCGGTGGCGCTGCTGGACCTTTCGGCCGATATTCTCGGCACACTGGCCATCGCCGCTATCGAGCAGCTGCCCTTCGCGCTGACGCTGGGCGTCAACCTCTTTTTCTATCTGACGCAGGCCACGCTGCCCATGCTGATGATGACCTTTGTGGGCTACATCAGCGGCGCGTTTCACCGCCGCTTCCGGAAGTTCCTGCCGCTCTACCTGCCCTTCCTTTCCGCGCTGGTTCTGATTTTCACCAACCCGCTCCACCACTTTCTGGCGCAGATCGTCGGTGCGCCCGGCTCTTATTCCTATGTCTCCGGGATCGGTATTCCGATCCTTTACGGCATCTGTTTTTACCACCTTCTGGTGGCGGGTGCCTTTGCCGTGCGCTTCCGCGCGGATATGGAACCGCGTCAGTGCACGACCGTGTTGTTTTGCTGTCTCACGGTCGTTTCCAGCATCGGATTGCAGATCCTCCTGCCGCGCTATCTTTTCACCGGTACGGCCATCGCGTTGTCCATTCTCATGATGTCTTATACCATGGAGAATCCGCAGGATCTGACCGAGCCGGATACTGGCGTGCTCAACCGGCACGCTTTTCAGCGCTTTTTGCGTGCGCACACCGAAGACGCTTCCCCGTTTTATGTGGTGGGCGTGGAAGTGACCAATCTGGGCGGCGTTCAGAACGACCTCGGAGTCTATACCATCCGCCGGTTGCTCCGGCAGGTGGCGCTCTTTCTCCTTGGCGTGGCCGGAAAAAAGGATTTTGTGTTCCGGACGGCCGAAACCCGCTTTCTCATCGTCACGCAGGAGGAAGATACCTACCGCGCCATTGCAAAAACGGTCGCGGCGCGTTTCGGGCAGCCTTTCCGCTACGATGCGCGCGGCGCCATCCTCTGCGCCACCGTCCGCTATTACCGACAGGATTCTTACAGCGCCCCCGGAGATGTGCTGGGGCTTCTTGACACGGCCTTCCACGAGGCCGGCAACGGCGGGGCGGGCACGGCCGAAGAAATCGACTGCGATTGTCTTTCCCGCGGAAAACGCCGGATGGCGATTGAGGAATCCGTGCGCATGGCGCTGCACGGCAACGGCGGCTTTTCGCTCCGGTTTCAGCCGGTATTTGATGTAGCCCGCAACCGCTTCACCCGCGCCGAGGTGTTACTGCGCCTTTCCGACCCGGTTCTGGGTGAGATCTCCCCTTCCGAATTCATCCCAATCGCCACCGAAAACGGCCTGATCCAACAGCTTGACACCGCCGTCATCCGCATGAGCTGCGATTTTCTCCGCCGTCATCCGGAAAGTGAAGAAAAGGGGCTGGAGCGCCTTGGCATCAATCTCTCGGCCTTTGACTGTTTCCTGCCGATGCGTTACACCATCAACCGCACGGTCAGCGAATTCGGCCTTTCCCCGCGCCGCTTCCTTTTTGAGATCACCGAAACGGCGGCGCTGATCAATTATACCGAGGTCAAGGCCCTGATGGAGGGGCTGACCTTTGACGGCTATACCCTCTCGCTCGATGATTTCGGGACCGGATACTCCAGCATTATGGAAATGAAATCCCTGCCCTTTTATTCGGTCAAGCTCGACCGCTCGCTGGTCAGCGCCGAGGACAAGAAGGGACTCATCATCTTTTTGGATATGCTCTCCATGCTGGTCAAACTCGGCTTCAAAGCCGTGGCCGAGGGCGTGGAGACCAAGGAGCAGACGGCACGCGCCCTGCTTCTCGGCGCGGACTATCTGCAGGGCTATTACCTTTCAAAGCCGCTCACGGAAAGCGAATTTCTGAAATTTCTGGATCGGCAGGAAGAAATCCGGGATGAGCGCCTGGGCGATCTGCTCTCCTGCAGTTGAGTCGCCGGAAGCCGGATCGCACAAGCCGACAAAGCCCCGGCGCGGACTTTTTAAGTCCGCGCC
>CAJJIY010000010.1 GCA_905187695.1 uncultured Eubacteriales bacterium
GAAAGGCTCCCGCTTTTTTTGATTTCAGTTTTTCCGCCGGGCTAAGAAGAGTCCCAATAAAAACAAAAACGGGAAAATGACCGCGGCAAAAATGCCCATGTGCAGATTGCCGCCGGTGGCGCTGGCCACCATCCCGGCAAGTCCCGGCCCGCTGGTACAGCCCAGATCCCCCGCCAGCGCAAGCAGGGCAAAGAGCGCCGTACCGCCCCCGGAAAGCGAGGAAGCGGCCGCCACACTGTAAAGACCCGGCCACAGAATACCGACCGAAAAGCCGCATAACGCGCAACCGATCAATCCCAGCACCGGATGCGGCGCAAAAGCAATAAGCAGATAAGAAAGCACGCACAGCGCCGCGCTGTAGCCCATTGCCCGGCGCATTTTCAACCGCGCGCCGCATTTTCCGTAAAGCAGGCGCGACAGCCCCATCATAAAGGCAAAAGACATTGGCCCCGCCAGATCGCCCACTGTCTTTCCGATGCCCAGTCCCTTTTCCGCAAAGGTAGACGCCCATTGACTGACCGCCTGCTCGGCGGCACCAGCACACATCATCATCAGGAAAAAGAGCCAGAAAAGCCCGGTTTTCAGGAAAGCGCGATTGCTCTTGCCGGCGTTTTCTCCCTCTCCCAGTGTATAGACCGGCGCACGAAGCAACAAGAAAAAGTTGAAAATCGGCACCGTGGCCCAAATAAGCGTCAATATCTGCCAACGCACGATGCCGAAAAGCAGAAAATAGAGGCTGGAAAGCAACACCACCCCGACATGACCCCAACAATAAAAAGAATGCAGAAAACTCATGGTTTTTTCTTTGTTTTCCGTGGGACAAGCCTCCACCATCGGGCTGATGACCACTTCGATCAGTCCGCCGCCAACGGCATAGATCAGCACCGATATGAGAAGCCCGACAAAAGGATCAGGCATCAGATCCGGTAAAAAGGCCAGTAAAATCATTCCTGTCGCGGCAAGGCCGTGCGCCAACAGGACCGAGGCACGATAACCGATGCAATCTACAAAAAAAGTGGAAAGCAGGTCAATGCACAACTGGATCAGGAAATTCAGCGCGATAAGAAGCGTGATTTTGGAAAGCGGAATACCATAATCCTGTTGGAACATCACAAACAACAAAGGGGCAAAATTGTTGACAATGGCCTGCACAATATAACCAAGAAAGCAGGCCGTCATGGTTCTGCGATACGCGGGTTTCATTTTTCTCTCTTTCTGTCAGATGATTTTCATCACATAAAACACCCGGGCGCTATACGGCGTCCGGCGTTTATGAAAAAGTATGCTTCATGAGCGTCAGCGGTTGAGTCCCAGCTCTGAAAGCATTTGGGCCGTGCGGGACTGCGCTTCCTTTGTGGCGGTGGCATTCAGGTGCATTTCGTTGATGCCGCGTCTGGCCCCGCCGCGAAAAATCAGTTTGCACCAACGGCGGATCTCATAAAACGGTAAGAGAAATCGTTTTCCCTCCAGCGAGGGATAATGAAATTTGAGGCTGTCATAAGGCAACCAGATGCGGGAAAGCGCATAGCGGATCTTGCCGCCACGCTTGACCTGCCGAACGGAAACCCGGTTGGAAGTCGTTCCGTATACGCCGCCGCCAAGCAGATAGGCTTCCATTTGCCGTGTGAGCGCGGTGTGCCCGGCTCCTCCGAACCAAACCTTTGAAAGTTGTTCGGACGCTCCGGCAAAAGCCGAAAGACCGCCTTCCTCAAGGAGCGCGTTGCGCTTCTCTTTGTCGTGCGGCACTTTATGGCAAAGCACAAACAGATCCAAAAACGGTCGCACGCCGCACCCGCCGATCTCAAAATGTTTGGCCATGTGGGCAAGGTGATAATAGTAAAACAGTTCGTCCGGCAGAATCTGTTCAAAGCTCCCCTCACACGCCGGAAAAGCCCGTTCCCATGCCGATTCGAGCACCGGATCAAAATCTTTTTCCGCCTTACTCTCGCAAAGCGTGTAATGTAGCTCCAGATGTACCCCGCCCGGTGCGTAAAACGCCACATCGTGATAGTTCTTTTCCCCGCCCTGATAGGAAAGCTTTTCGCAAAGCACGGCTCCGGCCCGCTCCAGATCTTCCTCGTGCACCAGAATATCAATATCACAACTGGTGCGCATCCACGGCTCGGGATAATACGCGCGCAGGACGGAACCTTTGAGCGGAATAAACGGGATCTGCGCCCGGCTCAGTGTCTCTTTGAGCCGTTCCAGTTCAAACTCGTTTTTTTCACAACGGAAGACGGCTTTCATAATCTGCTTTTTAAAGCGGGCTTTCCATTCTTCGTCCCGGATCAGCTCCTGCGACAACAGAGCCGAACCCACCAGATGAGATAGGTCGTGTGCGTCCGAAAGCCGATCTAATTTTTGTAATTCTTCGTCAGTCAAAGCCGCCTTCGCCGTTTGGGATTCCGGCCGGCCGGCCGTTCCCAGAACCGTATCGGCAATAAGAGACATCATCACAGAAACAGTGTTCGTCATACGCATACAACCTCCTTTCCCCGAATTCTGAGGATTATTTTTCCGGCGGAACCAGTAAAACGCGGATTTTTCCGATGTCTTGGTAAAAGAACAGAACGCTGACAAGCACCAGCCCCGCAAAATAAACGGCAAGCCCTATCCAGATATTCGGCACCCATGTAGCCGCATAAAACAGCACGCACATCAAAAACATGTAAAGCGTGGATTTCCGATTGGTCCCGCACAGTGTCGCCAATCCCCTTCCGGTGTCCAGATACCAGACGGCAAGCGAAAAAACAGAAGCAATTGAAATGGCGGCCTCACTTCTGAAAACCAGATAGGCAACCGCATTGGAAGCAAATGAAACGACCAACGCCACCACGCTCTTTTTGAAAAACGCCGTGCTTTTTCCAAAAACTTTATAATAGTTATGCATCACGACCGTGATGGCGGCACTGATAGCCAGACTCGGCAAAATGATTCTGAAAATAGGTAGCGACGGCGTATACTGCGGCAAAAACCAGCCGATGAAAAGCACCAGCGGAAAATAGACCAGCATCGCCAAAAACATAAATATCAGTAAAACCGATTGCATAAGGCCGTAGTTTCTTTTCAGCACTTCTTTATCGGCCCGTTTGAACACCGGATAAAGAACAATGGAAATGGCAGAAGTCGCTACTGTAATCAAGGACAGAATGCTGTAGGCAAACGCATAAGTGGCATATGCCTCGTTGTCAAAAAGCACATTGACAAACTGACGGTCAAGCGACAGCAAAAGTGTGGAGCAAAGATTTGCGACAAGCAAAGGAAATCCCTCTTTGGCAAGCGAGATTACTTCCGGAAAAGAGGCTTTCAGCTTTGCGTGCGGGCCGAATATGATGCTTCGGTAAGTAACAATATACCAAACAAGCAACAACAGATTGATCGCCAGCAGTCCCCAAAGATAGTGCCGATAAGTCACTACAAACTCATGACGGCAAAGCAAGAAAAGCAAAAACACAAAAAGAACATTGCAAAGCGACTGCAGAATCTTTCGCGCAGAATATTCTTTAAAGCGCTGCGTAATCTGAGAAATCTGCTGGAAATAACCGATCAGGTTGGCCGGTATCAGATTAAGTCCAAGAAAAAGAATGATAAACCGATATTCCGGAACGCCGGTAACAAACGCAGCGGACAATATCAAAGCGGTTACGATCGCGTGAAAAATGAAGTACCAAATAAAATAGGATCTGAATTTTTCCCTGTCCAGTTCGGTATAATCTTTTTCGCCGTATCTGAGAACAATGCCGTCGATAACACCCAAACTTAGCACACCCAGATATCCGAAATAAAGCGTAAAAGTTTTATAAAAGCCGTAATCGGAAAGTGAAATGATCTTCGGGAGCAAAAAACTGACGGCAATACCTGATGCAATCGTGACGATATTACTGGAGATAACTTTGATAATATTTTTCAGTACTTTCATCTTCTGCCGTCACCAAACCGTTTTTTCCGCTTTTTCAAGTACTTTTTCGGACTGCTTCAGTCTTTTCCCTGCAAGGGACACGGCCGACTGAATATCCGCCACATCCTGATAAACATATCTGCCCTTCACCAATTGCAAAGCAAACGCCATTCTTTTGCGGACAAAAGACTGTCGAGAAAGTTTTGCCGCCGCATGGCGCAGTTTTCTTTGCGTTTGGTTAACATCAGCCCCGGTTTTTTCTTTGTAAAACCCGGCCAGCCGTTCCTCAAACGCCGGACATCTTTTAAGGATATGGGCAAGAAAAGCAAAAAGTTCTGCCGGTGAAAGCGAAATATTTCCGCCGTTTTCCTTCACGGCCTTAAAAGCACTTTCTGCCCAGATGGTATCCACAGAATAAACATATGGAATTTCGCTGTCCCAGTGATAATCCGTATGTCCGCGAAAATGCGGAGTGTCCGACAGTTCTCCCGTATGGCGGCCGGTCAGAGAATCTGCCGATCCGCTTTTCGCGCAGGTACCCGGCAGGCTGAATGGCGTGCTTAAATACAGCATCCGGTCAATATAGAACGAAAGCGCCACCGCGCCGTAAATATCCGGTGTCAATCCGCCGAAATAGTGGCCGGTCTTTTCTTTTACCCTATCAAATTTTTCTCTTTTTACAATACCGTGATACACTTTTGGGAATGGATAAGCCTGATAGTCATAAAAACCGGAAGTCACCATTTCCCGCAAAGCGTGCGCGGTAGACAATCGCTTTACACAGTTTTTTTGTTTCCTGACAACCAACCGCCCGCTGGCAGATTTTGCAATGGCGTTGGGCCACAGATAGGAAGTCTGCGTATCATAAACGGCTGCGTCAATTTCTTTCTCTCTTAGTATATCCGTCAGTCTGACCGCTTCCGGAAAAACGCAGTCATCGTCGCCGATCATCATCAGATAATCACCTGTTGAAAGTTCAACACCTCTTTCAAAATTGGTGCAAAACGAAAGGCACTCTGCGCTGTACGCATACCGAAGGCGAACGCCGTCCACCCGATCGCCGAGCATTTCCCTTAACATATCGCTGTCGCTGTTGTCCTGAACCACAATTTCAAGCCCCGGAAGCCGATAGTCAAGCAGAGTCTCAATACATTTGAACGCATATGGCTGTCTGTTTTTGGTAGGGATGATAACGGATAGTTTTTTATCGTACATATTCTACTGCTTTCTTATAGGTCGTAGTGCGGATACATTTCCCGATGACATTTCATCCATGAGGCCAGTTCAGCCACCATCTCTTCATAATCCGGGATGATATAAGAAAAATCATATCGGGTGCGCCGGAGAGATTTGTCCGCCTTGACGCCGTCCATCGGATGAATGGTTATTCGGTCATTTCTCATGTAATGATTGAATAACTTCAGCAAGTCGTATTTGGAAACAGCGTGCGCCGGAACGGTATTATAAAGACCGCTCGCCTTTTCCGTTGCGGCCGCTTCCATAGTCTTGGCCAGTTGCAGCGTGGTCTGGCCCGTCCAGATGGATTTTGTAAAACCGCTGATCTCCCCTTGCTGCTTCATAAACCAGTTGAGCAATCCGATGCCCTCCGGATTGATATCCGGTCCGACGATAGAATTACGAAGCGTGATGTTTTTGTCATCTTCCAATTCACCCAAAGCTTTGGAACGGTCATAAAAAGTCTCGCCATCCGGGAAATCCGTCTCGGTATAGCCTCCACGCCGCCCCGAGAAAACGCAATCCGTACTCATGTGGATCACCTGCGTATCCGTCCCGTCTGTCACTTCCGCCAGAAAATGCGGGAAGTAGGCGTTTAAGAAACTGGCGGTCGCCTTGTGCTCTTCGGCCTGTCTGTTGAGAATGCCGATGCAGTTGATCACACTGTCATAATGCCCGGCGACAATCAGCTCGCGAACGGCCGCCACATCCATCGCATTGCCCGTCACCCCTTTTACAAAACGCGGAGCAAACCGGTCAAAACCGAAAACCTCATGCCCCCGCTCCTTCAGGTATAGGGAGATCAGATGCCCGGCCATCCCGTTGCATCCGAGAATCAGAAATTTCATATTTAAAATTTTCCTCCGAAGAGTTTCAGTTTAAGAAGCAGATTTTTCATTTCTTCTACCGTCAACCGGTGCGTATTGTGAGAACTGTACTGTTCCATCGCGTTAAGATCTGTGTTGCCGCTTTCCAGATTATCATAATTCAGATTCCGGTTATCGGCATGAACCCGATAAAAATCGCCCATATCATCGGCGCGGATCATTTCTTCCACAGTGACCAATACTTCATAGAGCTTTTCCCCGTGACGGGCACCGATCACTTTATAGCCGACTTCCGAACGCTTCAGTTCCAGCACGGCCTGCGCCAGCGTTTCAATCGTAGCGGCCGGCGCTTTCTGCACAAAAAGATCTCCCTGTTCGCCGTTACGGAATGCAAAGAGCACCAAATTGACAGCGTCATCCAGCGTCATCATGAATCGGGTCATCTCAGGATTGGTCACGGTCAGTTGTTTCCCTTCCGCGATCTGTTCGCAGAAAAGCGGAATGACCGACCCGCGGGAAGCCATCACATTGCCATATCGGGTCAGACAAAGAATGGGGTCGCCCTTGCTCATCTGCCGGGAACGGGCAATCACATTTTTCTCCATAAGCGCCTTGGTCATTCCCATGGCGTTGATGGGATAGGCCGCCTTGTCCGTGGAAAGGAAAATGGCTTTTTTAATCCGGTTTGCAATGCAGGCATCGATAACATTATTGGAGCCGAGCACATTGGTTTTGACCGCTTCCATCGGGTAAAATTCGCAGGAAGGAACCTGCTTGAGCGCGGCCGCATGAAAAACATAATCCGCTCCCCGGAAAGCGCCGACAATGGAGTGATAATCCCGGACATCGCCAATGTAAAATTTAATCTTGTTGGCATATTCCGGATAAGTTTCCTGATACAGATGCCGCATTTCATCCTGCTTTTTTTCATCACGGGAAACAATGCGGATTTCCGAAATATCGGTTTTCAGAAAGCGGTTGACGATCGTATTGCCGAAAGATCCGGTCCCGCCGGTGACCACCAGCACTTTATCCTTGAACATTTTCAATTCCTCCGTTCGTATTATCCTGTTGTCTGGCGGCTGCCAAAAACGCAAAGCCAAACAAAATCATAAACTCGCAAATCATGGTATCTTCAAACAGGGCGTTCAGAAAAATAAAGGGAAGCGCCACCCCGAAGGCCGCAATACAATAATCCGCGTTTCTCTTCCGGTATATCGTGCGGACAAACAACACCAGAAACGCAACAAATCCGACCAGACCAACCAGACCGTTCTGATAAAGGATTTCCAAAAAAACATTGTGCGTGGCGGTATAATCCAGATTTCCCATGCTGACGCCATTGCCCAAAAGGTAGTGGTGACTGAAAACATACTGAAGAGTGGATCTGTAAATTGTCAGTCGGCCGGATGTCACACCGTCCAGATCGTCTCCCTCTTTGGCAAATCCAAGCATAAACTCCCGCAGGACTTTCGCGTATTCGAAATCCAGCAACAGCAACACGACGGCAAGAACCAAAAACGGCATGAGAATCAGCAAAAGATTAATCCAGCCGGAGCGGCGACCCTTCCGCCCTTTTATCACCAGTTTGGTGAAAAAATAAATTACCACAAGAACGATACCGGTTCTTGATTTGCAAAGGAAAATCGCAATGGCCAGCAAAGCGGTATAGACCCATCGATATCTGCGCCTTTCAATAATCTGATCTCCCAAAATGAGCAAAGGCAACAGAATGCCGGAAATCAGGTTGGTCGCGCCGGCTGGAATGACAAAATAATCCTTATAGTACGGTGCGTTATAAGCGGCATATCCCTCTTTGAGAATCAGGAAATAAGCCCAAAAGCACTGCAACGCAATCATCACGCCAAAGAAAAGGAAAATTTTTGCGGTGTTCTTTGTGGAAATGGGAACATTCAAAAAGAACAGATAAACAAAAAACGGAAAACAGGCAATCACAAAATTTCCGAAGTAATCAGACGGCACATCATAAAGCAACATGGGCAGAAGACTGAGAAATATTCTGCCGAACAAAAGAAAAAGGATCGCATCAAACCTGGCAGAATATCGGAAAAGCGCATAAATGGCGCCGCAAACAATAATCGCCAGAAAAAGATAGGTTTCATTAAACTTGATAAACGGAATAATCACGCCGTGGTTGGTAATGGACTGGCTTTCCGAAAACAGCAATAAAACAAACAAAAAAGCAAGAATGTAAAAACAGGCGACCCTTCCGGTTTTAGTTCGACTCATGACATTTGGTCTCCTTGTTTTTCACATGATGTTTGTATTTCAAAATTATAGACAGCGCTAAGATATTCCGGTGATAGGCACAGCGTGAAATGATTTTCTCCCGGCGTGACAAATCTCCAAAATATTTATTTTTCAGGTGTTCTTTTGAGTAATGCGTGCGGATGTACCGGACAATTTCCCGGCGTGGCTCTTTTTTCTCGATTTTGATCAGAACCGTATTGTTCAATATCTCGCGCAACTCCATTGCTTTCAGTTCTTCATCATAACCCCGGCCGGCAAGACGCGCCGAAAGCAGAGAAAATGACCGTTCACTGTCTTTTTCATCGCAAAGGCTTGCGTCATGCATCAGCGAAGCGGAATGTTGCACATAATGGTATAGCGACACCGGCAGGTAATAAACGCTGCCGGAAAAAGCGATGGCGTGTTTGGTAAACGGCATATCTTCATTCCGGTAATATTCGCCGAAACGCGCACCGCTTTTTTCTATCACTTCTTTTTTATAAATTTTACACATGGTAGATCCATAGGTGTAGACCAGTGCCGTTCTGACATCCAGAAATCCGGGGGAAAGACGCTGACAGCCAACGGAGCTGCCGACAGACAGAATTTTTCCGGTCTCATCCGCTTTTACATAATCAAATACCACACAATCAATGTCTTTTTCCAGCAAAGGCGCCAGTTCTTTTGTAAAGTTCTCCGAAAAATAATCGTCGGAATCCACAAAGATCAGATAATCTCCCGTTGCATGAATAAGACCGTTGTTCCGGCTGACCCCCGGTCCGCTGTTTTTTTCATTTTTGATAAGAATAAACGGAAAAGAACTGCCTGCCGCATAGTCCAGCGCCTGTGCATAACTGTCATCCGTGGAGCAGTCATCCACCAGAATCAGTTCAATTTCGGCGTCCTTTTGCGCGGAAAGTACTTCCAGATTTTTCTTCATCCTCCGGAATGAATTGTACATCGGCACGATCACACTGATTTTTTTCATTCGGAAACCTCAATTCATAATATCGGAAAGTATTCTCACCGTGTGGGTAAGTCCCTCTTTTACCGTAAAAGTATCCCGATAACCAAGAGACTTTATTTTCCGGTTGTCAAGCGAAGAATTATCCATGGGATTGAAGTGCCGGAGATCCGCCTCATCCGGCTCTTTGATCTTCAGCTCTACCTGCCCGGCGGCCGCCAATATCTCCGCCATCCGGCGAATACTGGTCACTTCATCGTGCCCGATATTATAAGATTCTCCCGTTTGTCCGCGCAACAGAGCAACGAGCATGGCCGCGGCACAATCAAGGCAATAACAATAGGAGCGCCGCTGAAGCCCCACACTCTTCATTTCAAGTGGCTTTCCGGCCGCCGCGAGATAGGCAAACACGGAAGAAACCCGCTGATCCCGGGCGGATGCCGTGGGACCGTAAATATGCCCGGGGCGTACCATGACCGTATCCACGCCGTATTCCGAAGAATAAGACCGGCAAAGCACCTCGCTGGCTCTTTTGGCTTCCGGATAAGACGCACGGGTCTGATTGATATCTACCGAGCCGAACCGGCTTTCCTCAAACGCATCCGGTGTACTCTTTATGCCGTATACCTCACTGGAAGAGATATACAGCATTCTTTTTGTTTTGTGTGTCCGGGCGTATTCAAGCAGATTCAGCACGCCGTTAAAATTGGAGAGCATGGTCTCGACCGGCCTTGAAACATACAGCTCCGGAGAGGCAAGCCCCGCGCCGTGAAGGATAAAATCCGGATGCACATCCATTTCCAACGGTTTGGTAGCGTCATACGCCACATAGGTAACGCACGGGAGGCCGCCGTAACGGGCCGCAAAGCCCTCCCGGTTGATGTCGGCAATAAACACCCGGATATCTGCCTTGTGTTTTTCATTATACATCCAAAACAGATCGGCAACTGCTGAACAGATCAGCCCCAATCCGCCGGTCACCAGAATGCGGGCGCCGTTCAAAGGCGAAAGATCCAGATTTCCGATGACCTTTTCCAGATCTTCCAGATATAGTTTACTAGTCAGTATTTTTTTCATTTTTTGATCCACTCATCATTCCGGGCATTCAGCAACGCTTTGAATATCTCAATATCCTCCGCCGTTGTGATCTTGATGTTTTTTTCCGAACCCTTGGAGAAGAAGGTAGTATACCCATATGTCTGCATCAAAGAACAGGAAGCCACGGCGTTCGTCACACCGTCTTTTACAGCCTGACAATGAACCTTCCACAATTCACTGAAACGATAGGCCTGCGGCGTTTGCGTGCGCCACAGTTCTTCTCTTTTCAAGACCTTGTCCGAGGTCTCCCCGTTCTCGGAAGCAAACACCACTTCCACCGTGGGAATCACCGTCACAGCCGATCCGAAACGCTGCTGTTTAATGAGGTTATCTGTAATGATATCCTGGGAAACCATCGGCCTGTTTCCGTCGTGAATGACCACGACGATATCAGATTCACCGTGATCCTCATAAACGGCACGCAATCCGTTATAAATGGATTTCTGTCCGGTCTCACCGCCGATAACGATCTTCTTGAGTTTTGTAATATTGAACTGCTTTGCGTAAGCTTCCAACACCATTTCCCAGCCCTGAAGGCAGGCCACATAGATCTCGTCGATACTGGGGTGTCTTTGAAATGCCTCCAGCGTGTATATGATAATGGGTTTGTTCTGGACGGTAATAAACTGCTTGGGCAGATCCTGGTGTGTTCTTGCCCCTGTTCCGCCCGCTGTCAGAATAGCGATATTCATTTCCTTTTCCCTTTCTTTTCCCGCCGGTCATTCGGACGCTTTATAGTAAGCGTCAAAGGTATGATGGGTAACGCGCTTTTCCGGGGGCGGCAATTTCATGTAATCGCCGTAAATGCTTTTCAGATAAGTTTCCTTGTCCC
Source organism: uncultured Eubacteriales bacterium (assembly GCA_905187695.1). Taxonomy (GTDB): domain Bacteria; phylum Bacillota; class Clostridia; order Oscillospirales; family CAG-272; genus Firm-07. The sequence continues at coordinate 11,106 of CAJJIY010000010.1, forward strand.
GGATCGCGCAGAAACGCTCGCCTTCAAAATCGGTCATTTCAAACTCCGAATAAACGGTCTTTGGCAGAATTTCCTTCAGGCGATAACTACCGCATACCGTGCCGGCATATCCGGATTTTTCAAAATCTTCCGGGGGATAGGCAGCCTGAATCCGGCCGATCAGTTTTAACGGATTGGCAAACCGGCTCAGCAAAAAGAAGGCAAACCGGATGGGTTCATACACGAAAGAATGAGTTTTACTTCTGAAAAAGCGCTTCCAGTTATATGCCACCAGCAATTCTCGCTTGAAACGGGTTTTGCCGAAGCGTTTTTTGGCCTCTTCGTAGGTGTCGCCCAGTCCGTCGATGGGGAAAACATCCACACTAACGCCCAAGGGAAGGCGGCCCCGGTTGCTGTTGATTTCACGGATAACCGTATCCGGGTTGACCGCTTTGGCAAACAGATATCCGTATTTCGGCTCGGTTTCACTTGAAACAAGACGAAACGGCGTTTGATTTTCTTTACAGTAAGCAATAAAACGGTTATAATCCGGACGCGGCATAAAAATATCAATATCATCATCCCATGGGATAAATCCCCCATGACGGACCGCACCCAGCAAAGTGCCTCCGCAAAGCGAATAGCGGATTGCTTCTTTTTGACAGATCGCGTGAATCTGCCGCAGAATTCCCAACTCGATTTTTTTCAGGTTCGCAAGGTCAATTTCTTTGCCCCATGTATCGCTCATTTGATAGTCCTTTATTATTTCCGGCAGTCATGCCGTTATTTTTGCTTTCTGGCAAATGTCCGGAACACCCATCCGCGCATGCGGTTTGGCAGACAGCACTGTACGATCCACCGCTTTGTCACATTGCCCGCATAGGTCAGGCTGCTAATCATCTTGTGTTCCAGCATAAATTTCTGAAGATATTTTTCGCTTTGGAAATAGCGTTTTCCGCCGCGCCGGGCGTACAGATTGGAGCCGGTTCTGACATTGACCAACACCGTTCCCGTGTTGGCGAATGTAGCCCCGGCCAGTTGCATCCGGATCCACAGATAATAATCTTCGTTGAAATGCAGATCCAGATAGCCGCCCGCCGACAGAACCGCGCTTTTTTTATACATCACGGTCATATGGTTGAACGGACAACGCTTTTTCAGATAGGCCCGGATGTCGGCCGGATCGGTCGGCACTCTCCGGTATGCAACAATATTTTTTTCTTCTCCGATAAACTCCGAAATGTCACCGCCGACAACATCCGGCGCGGAATCTTTTTCAAAATAAACCACCTGTTTTTCAAAGCGTGTAGGAAGAGAAACATCGTCACTGTCCATCCGTGCAACCAGTTCGAAGTCTGCATTTTCAAGCGCCAGTTTCAATGCGTTTCCAAGCCCCCGGTTCTCCGGCAGGCGAATGATTTTGAAAATACCGTATTTTTTCTGATATTTTTCAATCACCGCGTCCAATTCCGCGCGGAGCGGCCCGTCTGCCACCAATACGATCTGAGAAGGTTTCAGGGTCTGCTCATCCGTAATACTGGAAAGAGCCCGATCAAAGAAAACGGGGTCGTCTTTTCCGTAAACCGACATCGCCACCGAAAAATCCATTTTTGTCACCTTTTCTCCTCTGTTGCATTTTTTGCACGGCAGATGGTTTCCATTTTCAGCACTGCATTTACTTTATGCACAGGTCTTATGCTGTCCAGTTTGCAAAGCAACCGGCGAAAAGGATAAAGCAGCCGGACAATCCACCGGATCTTCGGATTATAGGCAATATGCAAACGGCAATATGCTTTCCGGAATCCGAAATATTTTTGCAGATAGTCCTGGAAGGCGGTTTCGTGATTGATATTTCGCTCGCCGTCGCAAAGAATACCACCGTTTTTCAAGAAGTCCGAATAACAGTCCAGCGCCTTTTCGACCAGCGCCGCATTAACCCCATACTTTTCAAAGGCGGGATCCGTTTTCAGAACATTAAAAGAAACAAAATTCCGATCTTTTTCAACCAGAAGCGCATAACCGGACAATGCCCCTGTCTCTCTTGAAAAAGCACCTAAAACCAGCGTCCCTTTGCCCCATGTTTCCGTCTGTGCAAAGAAAGATTCTTTGTTTACGGTCGGCCGGTATTTTGAGGGATAAGCAGAAAAAGCAGCTACCTGAACCCGGTAAAGCGCCTCTTTGCAGTCCCGCGGATCGAGGATCCGGACTTCAAAATTCTTTTGGCCTTTATTGATTTCATATCTTCTTTTGGCTTTCAGCGCGGCCGGATCAAACGGGGTGTCTTTAATAACATACCACCACTGGCTTTCGCAATCGCAGTCAAAATCAGTGGTCCATCTGGCCAAAAGCGGCCGCTCTCCCTCCGCTTTCCAGATGGTTCCGTCCTCAACGGGAGACAAGTCCACTCCGGACAAGGGCGAGCCTTCCGGAATGGCCGCATGATTGTAAAATCTCCATCCCTGCATTTTACACCCCCAGCAATTCCTTTGCCTCTTGCTGTTTTTCACGGTATTCACCGGAATCAATCTTGCCTTCCCGCATCAGCCAGTCGCCGAGATCAATGTCGGACGCGGTACCGTCCCGCACCGTGTCCGCTCTTTTGAAAACTTTTACCACAGTTTTCAGCAAAATGGCAATATCGCCCCGGGCAGTGATGCCTTTTTCTATGTAGGCAAGGTCATACTCAAATTTTTGTTCCCAGGTAATATTGTTCCGGCCGTTAATCTGCGCCAATCCCGTCAGTCCGGGACGGACCTCATGGCGGCGGCGCTGTCTTGCGGTCATGAAAACCATGTCCCGCACCAGTTGCGGACGCGGCCCGACCAGCGCAAGATCGCCTTTCAGAACATTCAAAAGAGACGGCAATTCGTCCAACGAGGTGCTCCGAAGAAAGCGGCCGTATCCGTTCAGACGCGCGGCGTCCGGAAGCAGGCGGCCTTCCCTGTCTTTTTTATTACTCATGGTCCTGAACTTGAAAAGATAAAAAATTTTCTCCTTGCCATCCTCGCCTTTTTTACCGGGGCGGGGCTGAACAAAAAACGGATTTCCTCTCATGGCAAGCGAACCGGTCACACTCAAAATCAAAAAAAGCGGCAATAAAAGGAGCAACGCCATCAGCGAAAACCAAAAATCAAAGAATCTTTTAAAATACTTTGCGTACATTCCGCGCTCCTTTGTCAATCAAAGCAACGGCGAATCACTTCAATCACCCAATCCTGTTCCTGCGCAGTCATTTTATTGTCACTCGGCAGACAGCACCCACGCGCAAAAATATCCGCACCGACATCCGAAACGCCGCCGGCAATATAGGCATTTGTGCGGCAACGGAGCGTCCCCTCTCTGCCAATCGCCTCATGCATACGGTACATCGGTTGCATGTGCATGGGTTTCCAGATCGGCCGGCCCTCTGCATTGACGGAAGCAATAGCCTCCAGGATCTCGGTCGGGCAGGTTTTGCCCTTTTCCCCAATGTAAAGCGCCCCGGCATCGTCCCTGACCTGACGGCACATATAGTCCCGATCGATAATCAGTGCCGACAGCCAGTAGTTCGGCTCGCTGTCCGGCAGGATGGGATTCATCCGGACGGGCAAATCCTTTAGTCCGTCGCGGTAGCGCTCGTAAACCGCCTTTTTTTGCGCGATATGTTCCCCAAGATGCGGATACTGACCGCGGATTACGCCGGCCACCACATTGCTCATCCGATAGTTATAGCCAACCTCTTCGTGTTGGTACCACGGGGCGTTCTCCCGCGCCTGCGTGGACCACTTGCGCGCTTTATTGGCCACCTCGATATCATTCGTCAGGAGGCAGCCGCCGGCCGAGCCGGTAATGATCTTGTTTCCGTTATAACTGACGGCGGCATAATCCCCGAACGAACCGCATTGCCGGCCGTGCAGCGTGGCACCCATCGCCTCTGCCGCATCCTCGATAAGGATTGCGCCGTGCGCTTTGCAGATTTCCCCGATTTCATCTATCTTCCCGGGAAAACCATACAAGTGAGCCATGACAACCAGTCTCACATCCGGGTATAACTCAAACGCTTTGGCAAGTGACACCGGATCCATATTCCATGTTTCGGCTTCGGTATCAATAAATACCGGAACGCCGCCCTCATAGACCACGGGATTGAGCGTGGCATCAAAAGTCATATCGGAGCAAAAGACACGCCGCCCCGCAAGAGCCCCGCAACCAATGGGGGGCTTTCCGTACAATCGCTCTGCCGCAGAACGGACGCTCAGATGAAGTGCGGCAGTGCAACAGGAAAGTGCCACCGCATATTTCATTCCCGCCTGCTTTGCGGCAATGCGTTCCACTTCATTGATATTCTCTCCCACCGTAGACATCCAGTTTGTTTCATATGCCTGGGTCATGTACCGGAGTTCTTCCCCGTGCATGGTTGGGGATGCAAGCCAGATTTTTTTCTCAAAGGGTTTTACGGACGCAGTGTACATTGCTTTATCCTCTCCGATTCGTTGGCCGGTGTATGCCGGCGTCTTTTTGTCGCCGCAAATTTGCTTCATACATAAAAACATATTATTCTATCATATCATAGCATATATCAATATTTTTGTCAAGAGATTTGGCCTGTTAATATCCGAGCAAAGATGAAATATCAGGAAAAAGAAAAATCCGGTCGCCATTCGGGTCGGGCGACCGGATCTTGAATATCAGACCGGAACGGAGGGGGTGCTTTGATCCGCGAAACCGTCCACGGTCTCGCTTTTTTCCTCCGGATCGGTCCCGGCTGCAGCCGATTCCCGGAGATCATCCTGCTCTTCCGGCTCCTCCAGATGGGACAAATCCATTTTCGGTTTTCTCGAAAGGCGCACCTCGCTGGTCTCCAGCGTCTCGAAAAGTACCTTAATGGGATAAATTTCAACCTCTTCACCGGCCGCCTGCCGCTCTTTGAACATAGCCAGACGGCTGTCGCCCTCCTCGGAACCGTAGGTGTAAAGCACATCCGCCTCGGCGCTTTTCAGCGTATAGCGCCCTCCCGCATTGACAATCATCTGCGTGAGGTAAAGCATCTCGTTAAAATGATAACGCTGATACGAAAGACTGACCGTCACGGTATGCCCCGTCAGCATCGGCGGTTTACGGGTCTTTTTCGGAGTCAGTCCGGCAAGATAGCGAACAAAAAGCTCCGCGTTGTGCGAACCGCGCTCCATAAGATTATCGGGGTCGGCCACCAATTCTTCGGCGGCCGCCGCTGTCCTGGCCTTTTTCCCCTTCCCGCCGCGGTGGCGTTTCTTCCGTCCGCCTTCCGGTTCGGGTTTTTTCCAGCTGTACTCCGTCACAAATTCATGCGTTTCACCGCCGCATTCCGGGTACATCTCCAGAATTTCGGGAAGATTCTTGCCGTGATAAGCGGCAATCGCCTTTAAAATCAACATCGTATTATAGGCATCCTCGTCGGAGCGATGAAGGTTTTCCGGTTCAATGCCGCACCAGGAAAGAAGCGAGTCCTCCAGATTTTTGGCCGTATTGTTCTCGGGCTGCCGGGCATAAATCTGCTGAACATCATAAAAACGGTACGAAAACGGCGTCAGACCATAGCGTTTGCAATCGTCCTGCAGGAAATGCACATCGTTGGTCACAGCATAACCGATGACGGTGGTATCCGGATCCTCAAAAAGCGCCTTGAAAAATTCATAAAAATCCGGGAAAGGCGGCAGATTGGAAAAGATCGAGGTCGGATAGGCCATCATTTTTTTGGCGACATACCAATCAAAGCGGTCGCGCGGATTGATCAGCACATCTTCTTTTTCGTGGAGAATTTCAAAATTTTCATCGGTCACTACATAACCAAGACTGAAAATTTTGGCCGAATTGCCATAGCAATTGGCACATTCAATATCAAAAAACAGGTATTTCTTCATGCAGACTCCCTTTCAGTTCAGAAAATCCATAATGTCAAGCCCCAGCATCGGCAAAAGGCGCGTGAGCAGAATCCGATGCCGCATATAGGCATGGTAACGGAGTCCCTTTTCCATCAGTTCAGGAGTGACATGAACATCGGCCGGCTCGGTCGCGGCACCGGCATGACGCATGAGTGAAAGCATCTCGCTGTCACTGGGCAGCATTTCCGCAATCATCCGGCGTACTTCCGGCCAAATGGCCTTCAGCCGGGCCGGATCGACCGTGGCGGTCACAGTGGGGTTGTTCAGCTTCATGAGTTCTTCCCATTGCGAGGGATCAAAGGCTTTTTTCACTTCTTCAAAATCCGTGGGGTCCGGAATCGGATCCACTTCGGTCACGCGCTCGGCAATATGATGATAAATACGGTTGATCAGCACGCTGGCCACACCCACTTTTTTGCCGTGAAATTCCGGCCAGATGCCGCGCGCCACTTTGTAGCACTCCCAATAATGCGAGAGCACGTGCTCCGCACCGGAAGCCGGACGCGAACATCCTGCCAGTTTCATTCCGATCCCGGAAAGAACAAGCCCCTGCATGATGCTGCCGGCTGCCTCTTCATCATTTGCCGTCACGCGGTCGGCCAGCGCCATCACTTTCCGGACGCCCTGCATGGTAATCTCAGCCACGGCGGGGCAATAATATTCACCCGTAAGAAGATGCGACAGTTTCCAATCGAAAATACCGATATATTTGGCAATCATATCACCAAAACCCGCTGTTTTCAGCTCGGCGGGAGAAGCCGCCAGCACATGGGTGTCGGCCAGAATGATCGACGGTTGTTCCGCAAAAAGTGAAGTTTTGAAATTGTTTTCGATAATCGGCGCCGTATCGGAAGCAAATCCGTCCATGGAAGGCGCCGTGGCAAAAATAGCAAATTCCTTTTTGGCGCGGAAAGCGGCCACGCGGCAGATGTCATTGACCGAACCGGTACCCACCGACAAAAGGCCGTCCACATCCGAAAGAAGCGCCTCCACCTCCCGCACACCCTCGATGGTCGCCAACCGCATATCGGGATAGATCAGCTTTTTCACGGAAAATCCGGCAGAAAACAGGCTTTCAAGAATCCCGTTGCTGGCGCGCATTTCGTTTTCATCGCTGACCAGTAAAATTTTCCCCGGAAAACCGGCTTCTTTCAACACCTGTCCGCAACGCGCCATCAGACCGCTTTCAATCTGAACCGTTTCGGTAAAAATGGTGTGTTTGCGACCGCAGGGGCAGTCGGAAAGAGACCTGAGAATATTTTTGAGTTCCATTCTGATACCTCACAATCCTTTTCATTATAATAGATTCTCCGATGATTGTCAAGAAAATTCTGAATCCGTAAAAAGGTTTTCTCTTGCTTTTTAGCGGATCTTTTGCTATAATAACTTGTCAGACATGACAATCCTTTTCCGAAGATGGGAGGAAAGGCTGTGCTAAAAAAAGTTCGGGTCCAATTAGTGGCCAAACGGGATGAAATCAGGGCTGTTTCAAGCGAAACCGGCCCGGAAGTGACCGATGAAAAATCGGACCGCATTGAATTTTTTACGGAGGGCAATTATCACGACGACGGCGAACGGGTCAGCATTGTCTATCATGAAAGCGAACTGACCGGGATGGACGGCGCCGTAACCACACTATCTTTCCTCAAAAAAGAACCCGGGCTTGTTTCCATGCTCCGTAACGGAACGGTGCGTACCGCGCTGGTTTTTGAAGAAGGACGCCGGCACATCTGCATTTATGAAACCCCGTTTATGCCCTTTGAAGTGACGGTGGAAACCGACTGCGTCCAAAACCGGATTCCGGAAGACGGCACTCTGGCGCTTTCTTACACAGTGGAGATTAAAGGGGCAAGCGCCGAACATACCGATTTTCGCATGACGGTCCTGCCGCTTTACAAAAAACCCTTAACAGACTGACCCCCAATAAGTAATCCCCGTGCGCGACAACGCACGGGGATTACTTATTTTTTGGAAAGTAAAAAAGCGGAAAGTGCCGAAACGGTATCGAAAATATGCTTTGCTCCCGCCGCAAGCAAAACTTCGCGCGGGCGGAATCCAAAAGAAACAAAAGCGCCGGGGACGCCTGCATTTTGCGCAGTCGCCACATCCACCTCGGAATCGCCGACAAAAACCGCCTCGTCCGGCCGGATACCCGCTTCCCGGAGTAGTGAAAAAAGCGCGGTAGGGTCGGGCTTTCTCGGAATTCTGGGGCGTTCGCCCGCCACGCTGTCAAAAAGCCCGGGAAAATAATATTCGCACACGGCGTGGACTGCCGCATCACCTTTATTGGAGATCAATGCGGTCCGGATGCCGGCTGCCCGCAGAGCCGCAAGCATTTCGGGAACCCCCGGATACGGTGCTGTTTTCAGGGTGCAGTGACTGTTATAATATTTTGTAAAAGCCTGCGTCAGTTCGTCGATTATGGCAGGCGTTGTTCCAATCGGCGCGGCCTGCTCCATAAGGCGATGATACCCGTTTCCGACAAAACGGCGGACCTCATCGGTTTCGCGGGCCGCAAAACCTTTGGCAGTCAGCACGGCGTTGGTGGCGTCGGTCAGATCGGGAAGCGTATCCAGCACGGTTCCGTCCAAATCAAACACAATCATTTTTGTTTTTTTCATCCAAGCATTTTCTCCAATTCTTCAAGAGCGAAAGCCAACAGCCCCCGGTCGCAGTCCGGGCCGATCCGATCGGCAAGCGCCTTCAGTTCCGGGAGCGCATTCTGAGGGCAAAAAGCAATATCCGCCTCGCTCAGCATCGCCCTGTCATTATCATAGTCGCCCATAGCCACCAGCGTTCTGCCCTTTCCCACCAACTCGCGCAGGGTTCGCAAACCCAGGCCCTTGTTGATCTCCGGCGGCTGAATTTCGGCAATGTGCGGCCCGGAAAAGGTAAAGGAAAGCCGACCTTTAAAGGTAGCGTTGAAAGCTTTTTCGATCGTTTGCAGATCTTCGGTCTCGCCGCGCACCACCAGTTTGAACCAATCGTTTTGCGGCCAGATTTCGGCCGGAGAGAGAATTTCCACGGCCGGCGCGTCATAAAGCGCAATGTCTTTGCGCAGGTAGTCGTTCAGTTTTTCCATGCGTTGCTTTTCGGGCGTTGAAACCCGGAAAGTCGCATCCGGAAAGGACGCACGCAAAAAAGCGAGCACATCACCGGCATCCGATTCTTTCATCAGTCTTCCGCCGATGATCTCATTTTTTCCGAAGTCATACAGATACGCCCCGTTGCAAAGCACGGCGGGCACATTACAGACTTCGGCCGGATCCGGGAAAATCGAACGGATATTGGTGTGCACCCGGCCGCTGGCAAAGGCAAACAGTCCGCCGCCGTCCTTGAAACGGCGAAGAGCCTCCATGTTTTCGGGCACGGGTTTCCCGGCGTGCGAAAGAAAAGTGCCGTCCAGATCGCTGACCAGCAGAATGTCGGAAAAATTCATGTATTTGCTTCCTTTTTTAAAATAGCAAGGATGGCGGCAAAATCCGCCGGAAGCGGGGAATGAAAAGTCATCGGCTCGCCGGTAGCGGGATGGCGAAAGGACAGCGTGCCCGCGTGCAGGCACTGTCCGTGAAAAAGCGCCCGATGACAGGCCTCAAAACGCGTACCGTCCCCCCCGTAGAGCGGGTCCCCCAAAAGCGGATGCCCCAGCGAAGCCATGTGCACCCGAATCTGGTGGGTGCGCCCGGTCTCAAGCCGACATTCCAGATGGGTAAAAGCGCCCAATGGCTCCAACACCCGATAATGCGTCACTGCCGGGCGCCCTGCGCCGGGTTTTCTGACCACCGCCATTTTTTTGCGGTCGGTCGGATGCCGGCCGATGGGCGCATTCACGGTGCCGGTTTCCTCCCGGAAACCGCCCAGTGCAATGGCCTCGTAGATCCGGCTGACTTCGTGAGTCTTGAGCTGTGCGCTGAGCGCAAGATGCGCCGCATCGTTTTTGGCCACCACCAGCAGACCGCTGGTATCTTTGTCAATCCGGTGCACAATACCGGGGCGGATCACGCCGCCGACGCCAGACAGCGAATCCCCGCAATGGTAAAGCAGGGCATTGACCAGCGTCCCCGCGCCGTGCCCGGCGGCCGGATGAACCACCATGCCTGCCGGCTTGTTGATGACCGCCACATCGCTGTCCTCGTAAACAATATCCAACGGAATATTTTCGGGCTTTGCCTCTTCGCTTTCAGGCTCCGGAACCGCAACCGTCACCTGTTCTCCGCCCGCAAGCCGATAGTTTTTTTCGGCCTTACCGGGGGTTACGCACACGCACCCGCTTTCCAGCAACCGCCCTGCGGCGCTGCGGGAAAGCGGAAAAGCGCGGGAAAGATAGGCATCCAACCGTTCTCCCCGCTCGCTTTCGGGCACGGTAGCCCTCAACAGCTCAGGCATTCCCCTGCTCCTTGGGCGGCTCTCCTGTATGGCCGGATTTCTTCTTTTTATCTTCATTTATCAGGTCAATAATCAGCGTGATAAAGAAAATGGCACCGCCCACGCAAACCGCCGCGTCCGCCACATTGAACACCCACGGCCAAATCGAGGGAAACGCGCAGAAATACAAAAAATCAATGACATATCCCAGCGCCAATCGGTCGATCATGTTGCCGATCCCGCCGCCTACGATCAACGCCAGTGCCACACGTGGCAACGCTTTTGCCGTAAAGCGGTACAGATAAAAAATCACAAGCAGGATTCCCAGCGAAGAAAGGACCAGAAATACCCAGCGATGATCCGACAAAAGGCCAAATGCCATCCCCTCATTCTCCACATAAGTAAACCGGAAAACACCGGGAATAATGACCTGCCCCTCTGGTGGCAGATACAGCAGAATGAGCGCTTTTGAAATCTGATCCAGTGTAATTGTCAGCATGATGACCAGAATCGGCATCAGCGTCCACATAAGCAGTCTCCTTTCCGGAAAAGTGTATCGTTCGTGTTCCGCGGGCAAAAATCATGAAAATTTCGCCCGCGGACAGCTCCGAAAGCTTTTTAAAGACCCAATACCCGGCGGCAACGCGGACACAGACATCCGCCATCCGCATCATGGAAAGGCGTGCGGGTATAATTCCAGCACCGGTCGCACTTCTCGCCCTCGGCGTTCCTGACCAGGGCGCCCAACGGCGCTTCGTCCGTTGTTTTCAGTTCCGCAGGGATCCCGCCTTTCACCAGTTTCACATCGGAAACGATAAAGAGCGCGGGCAGTTCCTCTCCAAAGGAAGAAAGCAGCTGATAGTCCTCTTCTCCCGGAACATAAAGCGTCAGGGCGGCATCCAGCGATTTGCCGATTTTTTTATCGGCACGCGCCAGTTCCAGCGCTTTCATGACAGGATCGCGCAGGAGGAAGAATTTTTCATACCGGTCCTTTTCGGCCGGGAAAGAAAGCGATTCTTCATATTCCGGCAGGTCGTTGAGGAAAACGCTCTCCCGGACATCTCCCGCCCGGTGCGGCATTGCCTGCCAGATTTCCTCGGTCGTAAAAGCAAGCAACGGCGCCATCAACCGTGTGAGCGCATGAATGATCAGATACATGGCACTCTGCGCACTGCGGCGTTCTTTGGAATTGCCTGCTTCGGCGTACACACGGTCTTTGGTGATATCAATATAAAGCTTGGAAAGATCCACCGTACAGAAATTGTTGATGCCGTGATAGATGAGGTGGAATTCGTAATCGTCATAAGCCTGCCGCGCTTCGCGCACCAGATCGTTCATCATCGCCACGGCCCAGCGGTCAAGCGGCAACCATTCATCGGGCGGCAACAGATCGGTATCCGGATTGAAATCATAAAGATCGGCCAGAAGGAACCGCGCCGTGTTCCGGATCTTTCGGTAAGCGTCCGAAAGCTGACGGAAAATCGCATCGGAAGCGCGGACATCCACGCGGTAATCGCTGGAAGCCACCCACAAACGCACCAGATCGGCGCCGTATTTGGCAATCATTTCTTCCGGCGCGACCGAGTTGCCCAACGATTTGTGCATGGCCTTTCCCTCTCCGTCCACCACCCAACCGTGGGTGAGTACGGTGCGGTAAGGCGCGCCCTGACCCTTTGCGCCGACAGCCGTCAGAAGCGAGGACTGGAACCAGCCGCGGTATTGGTCGGCCCCCTCCAGGTACAGGTCGGCCGGGAAATAGTTCCCCAGTCTGCCTTCCAGCACATAGAAGTGGCTGGAGCCCGAATCAAACCATCCGTCCAGCGTATTCCCCTCTTTGGTAAAATGCTTGCCTCCGCAGAAGGGGCAGGCGTATCCGACGGGCAGAATATCGGCCGCCTCGGTATCAAACCAAGCGTTGGAACCTTTTGCGGCAAACAAAGCGGACACCGCCTCAATGGTCTTTTCGTCGCAGATCGGCTTGCCGCAATCCGCGCAGTAGAACACCGGGATCGGCAATCCCCAGTGCCGCTGACGCGAGATGCACCAATCGGCGCGTTCCCGCACCATGGATTTGATGCGCTCGCCGCCCCATTCGGGGAGCCACTGTACACGGTCGCAGGCCGCGGCCGCCTCTTCTTTGAAAGCGTCCACCGAGCAGAACCACTGCGGCGTGGCGCGGAAAATGATGGGAGATTTGCACCGCCAGCAGTGCGGATATTCATGCGAAATCTCTTCACTGGCAAAGAGTGCGCCGCTCTCTTTCAGATCCGCCAGAATGGCGGCGTTGGAATCGGCATAATACATTCCGGCAAACTTTCCGGCATCTTTGGTCTGGTAGCCACGGTCATCCACCGGTACAATAATCTCCATGTTGTAGCGGCGGCAGGTCTGATAGTCGTCCGCGCCGAAACCGGGCGCGGTATGAACGCATCCCGTACCGCTGTCCATCGTGACATAATCGGCACACACCAGAACCGAATCACGGTCAAGGAAAGGATGCGCGGCCTTCATAAATTCAAAATCGCGGCCCTTCAGCACAGCCACTTCCCGGTATTCCCCGATACCGCCCGCGGCCATGGTGCGGTCGGTCAGCGCCTTGGCCGTGATGTAAAATTCACCGTTGGCGGCGCGCACCACCGAATAGTCCTCTTCGGGATTGAGCGCAATCGCCAGGTTGCCGGGAAGCGTCCATGTGGTGGTGGTCCAGATGATAAAATAGGTCTTTTGGAGGTCGCACACATCGGAAAGTTTTCCGCCGTCCTCCTTGACGCGGAACTTGACATAAATAGAGGTGCAGGGATCGGTCTGATATTCAATTTCCGCCTCGGCCAGCGCCGTTTCGTCCTTCGGGCACCAGTAAACCGGCTTCAATCCCTTGTAAATATAGCCCTTGCGGTACATCTCGCCGAAGACTTTTACCTCGCGCGCCTCAAAATCGGGGCTCATGGTCAGGTACGGATGTTCCCAATCGGCCGTCACACCCAGCCGGCGGAACTGCCCGCGCTGGATATCCACAAAATTTTCGGCAAACTGATGGCACTGCGAACGGAATTCCGGAACGGACATCCGCTTGCGGTCGAGTTTATTCTTTTTGATAATGGCACTCTCGATCGGCATTCCATGGTTGTCCCAGCCCGGAATATAGGGGGTGCGGAAACCGGCCATATTCTTTGATTTATTGATAAAATCCTTTAAAATTTTGTTCATGGCCGTGCCCATGTGAATGTTTCCGTTGGAAAAAGGAGGGCCGTCGTGCAACACAAAAAGCGGCTTGCCCGCACGGTGTTCCTCCATCTTGGCATAAAGGCCAAGGCCGTTCCAATAATCAAGCATCTGCGGCTCGCGTTTGGGCAGTTCGGCCCGCATGGCAAAGGGGGTATTCGGCAAATTCAAAGATGCGCTGTAATCTTTTGACATGGTTTTGTACTCCTCGTCTATTGAGAAAAATATTTATACATATCGGTCAGCCCGCAACCGGATTCTTCCCTTCCGGGTCGGCTCTGAAAGCTCCCGCAAGACGAATTTTCCATAGCCGTGCACGGTCAGCACCGTCCCGGCCTGAAGCGGCTTTTCGTTTTTTTCCAGAATTTCATAATCGGCTTCGATCTGCCCGGCGGTAAACAAAGCCTGCGCCTTTTCTCTGGACAGATGGCAAAGCGCAGCCACCACCGCATCGGCGCGCGGAGAGGCCACCGTATCACAGACAGATTCAAACCGGCGGCCGCCGTCAAAATCCGGCGGCGGAGTAAAGCGTTCGGTCTTCACCTTGTCCCCGCCCACGAAAGTCAGTTCCCCAAGCAGGAAATCCGCTGTAAGACGGCCGCAAAAAATCACGGCCTGCCGGGGCGAAAGCACACAGATATCTCCCACGGCCTCTCTTGCCAGTCCCAGATGGAGCACCGACCCGAGAAAATCGCGGTGCGTGAGATCCCGATATCCGCTCCCGGTCACAGAAACTGCGCACAGTGTTTCGGAAAAGGATTCCGCCAAGAAAATTTCCCGCACCTCTTCTTCCCTTGCATAATCGGGCAGGAAAAACATCCGGGTGCGCTCCGCCTCGCGGTATCCGCCGAAAAAGAGCCATTCCCCCGGCGCGAACGAAAAGTGCGTTTCCAGCTTTTTTCGCTCGCCGGGGGTCAGAAAAACGGTATTTGTGATCTCGCCCGACCGCGCCCTTCCGAGCAACTCCTCTCCACGGGCAAAAAGCAGTTCTTCTTCTGTTGACATCGGGTCCCTCTCAAATGGCAAAAAGCAACGCCTCAATGATTGAAAGCGTCAGCGCGGCCGCCAGAAACGCCATATCAATGGGCGTATCCTCAAACCATCCTTTTTTCTCAAAAAGCGCCCGAAAAGGCATGATCACCGGTTCGGTGATCATGCAGGCAATCTCCAGCACAGGATTGTCCTCCCGCACCGGGAAAAAGGACAGAATAGCCCGCAGGAAAAGGCCAAGCTCCAACACCGAGACAAGGGCACGCGCAACGCCGACCAACAGCGTAAGAACCAGATTCAACGCGTCCGCCTCCTTTCAGGGGAAAAAGCCCGCTCAGTTTTCCTCATCCTCGCCGTCCCGTTCGTCCTCCACACTCATTTCACCGCTACGGGGAGAGAAAACCAGCGTGGTGCGGGTCACGCGCCGGAACTCGCCGTCCAGCACTTCCAGGGCGCCCAGCAGAAAATCAATCAGGCGCATGGCGGCGGCCCGGTCCAGCTCTTCAATGTTCATGACCACCGTGTAGCCGTCCATCAGATAGCCCGCAATGGTGGGACCGTCATCATAGTTGTGCGGTTTGACCACCTTGAGCATATTGGAAGAAGCGGCGGATTTTCCCGTGTGACGGGCGGGCGCTTTCGGGGCACTGCTCTCGTAATCGTCCACAACGCCGTCCTCTTCGTCTTCGGTGCCGCGGTAAAAACCGCTGTCATAGTTGTCGTCGTAGGATTCGTAATCGCTCTTCGGCTTCTTGGCAAATGGATTTTTCATGTTTTCCTCCGTCAATGTATGTTTTATTTTTTTATTTTGACTTTTCTGATTGGAATTTAACGCTGGACAGCGGGTCACCCGGATGGCGGATGAAAAGCGCCCGGCCGATCCGCACGAAATCCGCGCCTTCCAGCACGGCCTCCCGATAGCTTTCGGACATCCCCATAGAGAAAAGCGGCCGTTCGGTGCGCCCCGCCTCCCGAAAGAGAGAAAGCCCCACTTCGCGGGTTTTTTGGAAGCAACGCCGGTAAGTTTCGCTGTCCGCACCGGCAGGCCCCATGGTCATGAACCCGCGCACCCGCAGATGCGTAAACGCCGAAACCGAGGCAAACAGCGCCGCGGCTTCTTCGGCCGGAACGCCGCTTTTTCCCGCTTCGCAGGCGCTGTTGATCTCCAACAGAATATCTACCGTAAGGCCCTTCGCGCCCGCCCGTTTTTCAATCTCGGCGGCCAGTTCGGTGCTGTCCACCGAATGAATGAGCGCCGTGTGTCCAATGAGATATTTGACCTTGTTTTTTTGCAGAGTCCCGATGAAATGCACCCGGGCGCCGGACGCCTCATAAAGCGGTGCCCGCTCGGTCAGTTGCTGTACCCGGTTCTCGCCCACATCGGTCACACCGGATGAAAGAAGCGTGGCAATCTCGGCCTCGTCGGCATATTTGACCGCCGCGATCAACACCGGCGGACTTTTTCGTCCAGCCTCTTCGGCCACGGCCGAAAGCCCGGCGCGAACGGTCTCCAGGTTTTCTTTTATGTAATTATAATTCCGTCCGGTTTCCATCTCAGTGCAACGCCTTTCCCTCATACAGCCGGCGCGGTGTGACCAGCAGCGTTTCTCCTTCCCGCAGCCAGCCCGCTTCCTCGCGCACGGCACAAAGGCAATAACCGTCCCTTGACAGAATGACCTCTACGCTCCGACGCGCGGCGTGGCCGGAGGCGTCGACAAAAACATAGGTCTGCCCGTTTTCTTCCTGAAGCGCCGAGTGCGGCACACGGATGCCCGATACCGGCGCAAAAGAAAGTTCGATTTCCTGCCGCCGGCATCCGTCGGCCGGCGGAGCCGTGCCGGCATCTGCCCGGAAAACCAGCAGGACCTCATCGCGCTCCTCGGCGGGGACAATGCGCACAAGCGTCATGTTTTCATTGCGGTCCGTCCGGGTAAAAGAAAGCGGATAAACGGAACCGGCTTCAAAACAGGCCGCCTCCCCCCGTCCGACCGAAAGCGCCAGATACCAATCGCCCGGCAGGATAATCTTGCCGATGGCCGAAGGTTCCTTCTTCCCCTCGGCCAGCATGACCGAAAGGCTTTCCGGCGTGACGGTCGCCGCGGCGGCGGCTGTCAGGAAATCCTCGTATCCGTCGGTCTCCCGGCAGAAGATGCCCGCATGGGTTGCGGCTCTCCGTTCGCCGGAAGCGTATTTGATCAATTCATCAAAAGAAGCCTGCAGTTCGGCGATCCGCGCGGCACGCGCGGCCGGATCTTCCCGTTTCGCATCCCGGACCGAAAACGCTTCCCGCAAGGCAGCCGTTGCGTCTTCCGTGCGGAGCAATTCCCCTTTTGAAAGGCCGCGCATGAGCGAAAAGTAAGAAGAAAGATAGGCCGGTTGCCAGGCTGTATCCGCCGCGTCGTCCAATGCCTGCAGTGCCTCGATCTGTGCCATGAGATCGGCCCCGAGCGCCCGCTTTCCGGTATTGGTGTCATCCTGATAGACATCGGCTAGCAGATCGCCCACCGAAACCGTTGCGCCGTCCCGTACCGCGTAACGCACCGGGCCGTTGTTGACGCTGGAAATCACCGCCTCGTCCCGGAAGACATAGCCCTGCGCCGTTTTTTTGCGCGGCAAAGTCATCCGCACGGCCGTTTCTCTCCGGATACCGTCCGACAGCCGGAGCGATTCCAGAACCAATGTGCCAACCAGCACCGCAAGCAAAAGGAGAATGGCCGTGACCTGAAGCGCGTGAAAACGCCTTGCCCTTTTCCCTTCCGAATCCGACATTTCTTCTTTCGCCTTCTTTCCGTTTAAACATTACAAAAATTTTTTCGCACGCGCGCGCGAAAAATTTTAATTTATTATATCATATAATCAATTCCTTTTTTAAGTTTCAGCGCATTATTTACAATTTCTTCAAAATTACGCATCTTTCCGTCGGCGTCCACCGGAAGTTTATGGATATAGGGCCGCGCCGAAAACCAGGTAATCTGCCGCTTGGCATAGTGTTTGGTGGAGAGGATTAGGGTGTTCCGGGCCGTCTCAAGGTCACATTGCCCCGATAGATAGGGGAGAATCTCCTTGTAGCCGATGGCGGCCGCCGCCGTAGCCGAGCGCTCAAAAACGCCGGCCTCCTGCAATGCGCGCGTCTCCTGTATCAACCCTGCGCGAAACATCTCTGTCACGCGTTTCTCAATCCGCTCATAAAGCAGATTCCGGTCCTCAAAAGTAAGGCAAATGACCGCCGCCCGATAACGCAATGACGGATCGGCATTCTGCCGGTCCCATTCGCTCTTGGGCAGGCCGGTCGTTTCGGCAATTTCCAGCGCGCGCAAAACCCGGCGCACATTGTTGGGATGTATCGCGGCCGCACTTACCGGATCAACCGCCGCAAGGCGGGCATACAGGGCTTCACTCCCCACTTTTTCGGCCTCTGCCGCCAATCTTTCGCGGATCACCGGGTCAGCCGCCGGCGTCCGTGGCGCCCCGCGCAGCAGCGTTTCCAGGTAAAGCCCCGTCCCGCCGCACAGAATAGGCAAGCGCGCTCTTTTGCGGACATCGGCAATGGCGGCATCAGCCGCCTGTGCATAGTCGGCGGCCGAAAAGTCCTCAAACGGGCTTAAAATATCCACCAGATGATAGGGCACACGCGCCCGCTCGGCCGGAGTCGGTTTGGCCGTTCCGATATCCATTCCCCGATAGATCTGCATAGAGTCGCAGGAAATAATTTCCCCCGAAAGCCGGAGAGCCAGCGCTTCGGCCAGTGCGGATTTCCCGCTGGCCGTTGGCCCGACTACCGCCAGGAAATAGGGCTTTTCCGTCATACATTCACCTCACTGATCGCCGAACCAGGAAGTAATTTCACCGGCCTTGTCCATGTTGTCCCGCAACCCTCTTGCAAAAGAAAACAGCGTCTGCAAAATACTGTGATCCGAAAAAAGAAACCACAGGGCCAGTAAAATCACCACCAGCGTAATCAGAAATTTGGCGATCTTTCCGAAAAGGCGCAGTGACAGATAGATCGCCAGCGCCGCCACCAGAAGTGCCAGCGCCGCATAAGCGATATCCGAAAAAATTCCCAAATCAACCATTTTCCCTCTCCCCGGTCCGTCTCACCCGACAGATCCGCCCATTCTCTTCAAAAAGTATAACCGTTTTGTGCCTTTTTCATCACACGGGCGGCACTTTCCCGCAAAAGATGTTCCGCCAGAAACAGTAAAAACAGCCATGCATCGCGCCGCTTACCGGATGAGCACAATCTGCCGGTTTTGCAAAAATAAGCTCATTTTGGAAGCAAGCGAGGCAAGGCGCACCGGAGCCGCCGCCTGATGGCGTAGTTACCTACGGCGAGGGCGCAGGCGAGGAGCAACGCCGTATCGCGCCGCTTACCGGATGAGCATTGCGTCGCCGAAAGAAAAGAAACGATACCGTTCAGCCACCGCCGTCCGATAAGCCGAAAGAATGGCCTCCCGGTTGTAAAAAGCGGAAACCAGCATCAGCAGTGTGCTTTCCGGCAAATGAAAATTGGTGATCAGCGCATCCACCGCCTTGAAACGGTATCCCGGGTAGATAAAAATACCGGTATCTCCGCTCATGGCGTGCACCACGCCCTTCTCATCGGTCACACTCTCCAGCGTCCGGCAGGAAGTCGTTCCCACGGCCACGATACGCCCCCCTGCCGCGCGGCGTGCATTGATAAGCGCGGCGCTTTCCGGACTGACCGAAAAATATTCGGTGTGCATGACATGGTCGCCGATATGTTCCGCCTTCACCGGCCGGAAAGTACCCAACCCCACATGAAGCATAACCGGCGCAATGGCAACGCCCTTTTCCCTGACCCGCCGGAGCAGCTCGGGCGTAAAATGAAGCCCGGCCGTCGGAGCGGCGGCAGAACCTTCCTCCCGCGCATACACCGTCTGATACCGGTCATTGTCCGAAAGCTGTTCGGTAATATAGGGGGGCAAAGGCATCAGACCGATCTTGTGGAGGATCTCATACACATTCTGATAGGCGCCGTGATCGTAAGAAAACGAAATGAGGCGGTTCCCCTCTTCCACAATGCCGCTCACCGTGCCGGTGAGTATGCCGTCACCGAACACCAGCCGTGCGCCCTCGCGGGCACGCTTGCCGGGTTTGACCAGCGTTTCCCACACATCCAATGACCGCTGACGGAGCAGCAGCAGTTCTACCGGAGCGTCCGGCCTTCCCTCGGTGTGACCGTAAAGCCGGGCGGGAATGACCTTGGAATCATTGATAACCAGCACATCGCCGGGGTTCAGATACTCCAGAATATCATAAAAATGCCGATGTTCCACCGTGTTTTTTTGCCGGTCAAGCACCATCAGCCGGGAAGCGTCCCGCTTTTCTTCCGGGTGCTGGGCAATCAGCTCTTTGGGCAGATCGTAATAAAAATCGGCGGTGGAAAGATCGGTTTTCACTTTCTCATTGACAATCGTTTCAGACATGGTTTCCTCTTCCGGGTTTTCCGCGCACACGGCGCGCGGAAAACGAGCATAAAATAGCAATACAGGCGCAAGCGCGTCTACTTACAGTTATTATAATACATTTGCGGCGGGTTTTCAATGATTTTTTTATTTTTCCTTTTTCCGCAAATGAAAAACCGCAGAAAGGGACAGACTATGAGCACACAAAAAGAGCCGGTCTTCCGGGGAGCCGCCACGGCGCTGGTGACGCCATTCAACGAAAACGGGATTGATTATCCCGCCCTTGCCGCAATGATTGAGTGGCAGATCGGCGCCGGCATTGACGCGCTGGTCTTTGCCGGAACCACCGGAGAACGCTCCACGCTTTCCGGAGAAGAACACCGGGCGCTCCTGCGGTTTGCGGTCAGGCAAGTCGCCGGGCGGGTGCCGGTCATTGCCGGAACAGGCGGAAACGACACGGCGTTTTCGCTTGCGCTTTCGCGCGATGCCTGCGAGATCGGGTGTGATGCCCTGCTGCTGGTCACTCCTTATTACAACAAATGCACCCCTTCAGGGATGCTCCGCCATTTCTTCACCATTGCCGACGCGGTCACAAAGCCCGTTCTTCTTTACAATGTTCCCTCCAGAACCGGGGTGGACATTCCGCTCCCGGTTTACCGGGAGCTGGCCCGGCACGAACGGATTGCGGGCGTGAAAGAAGCCAGCGGCAATCTCTCGGCCGTGGCCGGATTGCTTTCGGAATGCGGAGATCAGTTGCCGGTCTACACGGGCAACGATGACCAGACCGTGCCGGTGATGGCACTGGGCGGGCTCGGCGCCATTTCGGTCTTTTCAGGCATCCTGCCGGGAGAAATGCATGCGTTGTGCGCGGCCTGTCTGGCGGGAGATTTCAAAAAGGCGGCCGCGCTCCAGTTAAAATATCTGCCGCTCATGCATGCGCTCTTTTCGGAGGTCAATCCGATCCCGGTCAAAACGGCGTTGGGGCTGATGGGCCGTTGCCGCCCCGATCTGCGTTTGCCGCTGTGCAAAATGGAAAAAGAAAACAAAGAAAAACTGGCAAAACTCCTGGGAGAATTTCACTTGCTCCCGTAAAATTTACCAAGCGAGGATGTTGAAATGAAAAAACTGATTTTATCAGGTTGGAACGGAAGAATGGGCAAATCCGTCTCTCTGGCCGCGCCGGAATACGGCTTCCGGACAGTGGCGGGCATCGGGCACGGTGCAAAAGAAGCAAACGGGACCGTCACCTTCCCGGTTTACGCGCATACCGCAGACTGCCGCGAGAGAGCCGACTGCGTCATTGACTTTTCCTCTCCCTCATTTTTGCCGGAATTGCTGGCATTTGCCGACAAAAGCCACACCCCGCTTGTCATCGGCACAACCGGATACAGCGAAGAAGAAAAAGCAAAAATCGAAGAATTTTCACACCGTGTGCCGGTTTTCTGCTCACCTAATCTCTCTTTCGGCATCGGAGTCTTGCAAAAACTATGCCGCACGCTTCCGAGTCTGCTGGGGCAGGAATTCGATATTGAAATGACAGAAATACACCACAAAAACAAAAAAGACGCGCCCAGCGGCACGGCGCTTTTACTGGCTAAGGCACTCGCTCACGGAAGAACCGCGGCAATCGGTTTTGGCCGAAAAGGAGAAAAAGTACGGGAACGGGGTGAGATTTGCCTGCACTCTGTTCGCGGCGGCGGGGTCATCGGAGAGCATTGCGTATACTTCTTGGGAGAAGACGAAGTGCTCACGCTGACGCACAGTGCGCTTGACCGCTCGCTGTTTGCCAAGGGCGCCCTGCGCGCAGCCGCATTCCTCATTGGGAAACCGGCTGGTTTTTATGATATGGACGCGCTGATTGAAGCGACTCTTCTCCAGAATGTCCCCCAACGGGATGAGAAAAACGGAATATTTTCTTTTTTGTAATCAAAGAGGAAGGCGGCCGTGCGGCCGCCTTCCCTTTTATTATTTCAGAAAGGTCATTTCCCGTTTGGCAAAAATCCATCGAATATCGGACAGATGCCGTTGGAAAGGAACCAGCGGTATTCGGCCGGATCATGCACGGTATAAACAAACATCCCCGCGCCAAGCAACCGCCCGACCCGCCGCGCAATACTGTGCGGATAAGCCTTGTCATAGGCATAGAAAGCCGGCCGGCAAAGAAAATTCAAAAGGCAATGCGAAAGCAGAAAATTCACCCCCCGCGAACCGGGGCGTTTGGCTTTCTGCAAATCGGTGACCAGCAACCCCCGCACGGTATTCTTTTCGTGCTTTTTGAACCAACGGAGAAGCAACGGATTGAATGATTCCACCGAATATGCGCCGTGATAATCCCGCAGGAGTGCGGCCACTGCCGGGCAAAGCGCCGTATTGCCGCTCTCGCCCTTCAGTTCAATGAGGAGCGGCACACGCCCCTTCACCAGTGCAAGCACCTCCCGCAGGGTCGGTATGGTTTCTTCACTGCCCGAAAGAGAAAATGCAGAAAGTTCACCCGCCGAAAAATCCGCCAGCCGCCCTTCGCGGCGACAGACCCGGGACAATGTGCTGTCATGAAACACCATCACTTCGCCGTCGGCCGAAAGCTGAACATCTAACTCGATCCCGAATCCGTGCTCGACCGCTTTTTGAAAAGCCGGCAGCGAATTTTCCGGAAGCGTCGCATCCCAAAGGCCCCTGTGCGCATAGGGCACCGCGAGTTCTGCAAGTTTTTTTCTGCGGGGCGCAATCAAAAATAACCAGCAAAACAAGCAAAAAAGCACCGCGCCGACCACCGGCAGCAAAATTTTCAAAGCCACCGGCATCTCACACCTCCGTTGCGGAAAACCGTCCCTCACGCCGGAGCATTTCAAAAACGCGCAGGGCGGCCACCTGTGTTTTGCCATCCGGGATATCGCCGGCCAGCACCTTTGCCACCAACTCCGTCAGCGGCATTTGAAACACCTCCAAAAATTCATCCTCATCCGTATGCGTCTGACCCCGAGACAGATCTTCCGCCAGAAAAAGTTGCAACCGCTCGCCCAGGATGGCCGGCGAACCGTAAAAGTCCCCCAGACGCCGCCACTTTTTCGCATGGATGCCGGTTTCCTCGGCCAGTTCACGCCTGGCGGCCGAAAGCGGATCTTCTTCTCTTGAATTCAGTTTTCCGGCCGGGATTTCAGTCAGAATATCATGGAAGGGATAGCGATACTGCCGTTCCAGAATCACCTCGTTTGTATCGGTCAACGCCAGCACGGCCACCGCGCCCACATGAAGAATGTGTTCTCTTGTGGCAGGATGGCCGTCCGGCAGTTCCACCGTATCCCGGCGCACATGAAGCACCTGCCCGTCAAATATCGCTTCGCTTTGAATTTTCTTTTCTCTTAGTTCCATATTCATGCTCACTTTCTCTTTACCGGAATCAGTATACACCCTTTGCGTCTTTTTGTAAAGAGGAAAAAGAAAAGAGCACCCTCCCGGGAACCCTCTTCTCAGTTTTCAAGGTCGGCCAGTGCCTGTCCGATCTCACGGCGGCCATAACCATATCTGGACAGCTTTTGAAACAATTTTTCGGCTTCTTCCCTTGTGCGCGGTAGCGGAAAGCGTTTTTTCCGGAGCAACCGGACGCACCGGGTCTCGCCGGGTTCCCTTGAAAGTCTTTCCCGCACGGCAGGAAAAACCTCTTCGCCGTATCCCTTGGCCGCCAGATCCGCCAAAATCCGTCGGTCGCCCCACAGTTTGTCAAGCCCTCTTTCGGCCTCGCGCAGGGCGTTTTCCGATTCCGAAAGATATCCGCCGGCGCAAAGTTCTTCAGCCGCCAGACGGGAAAGTTCGGGCGATACCCCGCGACGGCAGAGCTTCTGCACCAGCGTCCGGCGCGAACAACCGCCAAAAGAAAGCAACCGCAATCCCCTGCCCATCGCTTCACAAAGCAGGGCCTCCTGCTGATAATACTGATAATCATCTTCACTGACCGGCCCGGGATGCGGCAAACGCGGCAACCGCGCCGAAAAAAGCGACAGCTGCGTTTCTTCATCCCCCAATTCCGAGGTCAGGCGAAAAGAAAGGAGCAACCGTGCGCCGCCGTCCGCGGCGCGGACGGCGGTCAGACAGATTTCACGATTCGCTTTCATCATCCAGCTTCAGGGTGCGGAGATCAAAATCCTCCTCACCGTCCTCTTCTTCCACCTCAAAGGTCTCGTTTTTCTCATTCAGGCGGTCGCCCTGTTCACGGATCTTGCCCTCGATTTCCTCAAACAAAGCCGTGTTGCTTTCCAGCATCTTGCGGATGTTTTCTTTGCCCTGACCCAGGCGCTCGCCGTTATAGGAGAACCACGAACCGCTCTTTTTGATAATGTCCAGAAGAATGGCAATGTCAACCAACTCGCCCGCGCGCGAAATGCCTTTTCCGTAAAGGATATCAAATTCGGCCGTGCGGAAAGGCGGCGCCACTTTATTCTTGACGATCTTGCACTTGACATGATTGCCGTAAATGTCATTGCCGTTCTTGAGTTGTTCGGTCTTGCGGACATCAATCCGGACAGACGCATAGAACTTCAGTGCGCGGCCGCCGGTGGTGGTTTCGGGATTGCCGTACATCACGCCCACTTTTTCACGGAGCTGATTGATGAAAATCACCACCGCATTGCTCTTGGAAATGACGGCTGAAAGCTTCCGCATTGCCTGTGACATCAGGCGTGCCTGCACGCCGACCTGTGCCTGGCCCATATCGCCCTCAATCTCCTGCCGCGGGACCAGTGCGGCCACCGAGTCGATGACCACCACATCCACCGCGCCCGAACGGACCAGCGCCTCGGTAATATCCAATGCGTCCTCGCCGCAATCAGGCTGAGAAACCAACAGATTGTTAATATCCACGCCCAGTGCCTTGGCGTAAACCGGATCCAGCGCGTGCTCGGCGTCAATAAAGGCCGCCTGCCCGCCGGTCTTTTGCACTTCGGCCACGATATGCAGTGCCACCGTGGTCTTGCCGGAGGATTCCGGGCCGTAGATCTCGATGATTCGGCCGCGCGGCACACCGCCGATTCCCAAGGCCATGTCCAACGAAAGAGAGCCGGTGTGTACAGCCTGCACCTCCATATGGGTGTTCTCGCCCAGCTTCATTACCGTGCCGGCGCCGTAATCGCGCTCCAACTGTTTAATAGCCGTCTCCAACGCCTTTTTGCGATCGGCAGCATCGGTAGGCAAGGGAGCGGATGTCTTTTTGGAAGATGAGGCTTTCATCTGTTGTGTCCTCCGTATTTTCGTGATGACATCATTATACACCCGCTTTTTCCGTTTGTCAAGTCTATTTTTCCAAAACCGGAAAAAATTTTTTACTCAAAAAATTGATGATAACTTTTTTGTTCCGCTATTGAAGTCCGCAAGCGTTTACAGATCCCGCTTTTTCTCCCGGCCGGGAGCGTATCCGTATTTTTCTTTATAGATCTTTGAAAACCGTGCGGCATCGGGATATCCGCACAGCGCGCCCACTTCTCCCACCGGATATTTCCCGCCCGCAAGCAGATGCCGTGCCACCCTAAGACGGGTTCCAATCAGATAGTGCTGTGCGCTCTCTCCGGTCTCGCGCCGGAAAAGACGGCAAAAATAGGAATGGGACAAATGCAGATAGCGGCAAAGCCCGGCAACGGAAAAATCGGGATCGCCGTAATGCCCTTCTATATAATGAATCGCGCGCGCAACAACGGGAGAACGCGCTTCTTCAGGAGGAGAGTCCGGCGGGTCGGCCATTTCTTCCAGTTGTGAAAGGACTCCCAAAACCAGCGAAGGGAGCAAAAAGACCCGCTCGCTCCCCTGCATCCGCTCATTCACGGCAAAGGCAATGAGTTCTCCCAGCCGTTCGCTCCTTTCTCCGGGCGGCAACACGCGCAATGCGTCAAAGCCGATCCGACGGAAACCTTCGCCGAACGCGGCCGAACGGACGCTGAATCCGCAATAGCACCACGGATCGGCCGGATCGGGATAATAAGTCATCAGGCATTCCGGCGGAATGAAAAAAATTTCCCCCGGCCCCAGACGGCGAAGTTCGCCGTCTCTTGGTCCGAAAAAGCCGTGCCCGCGGAGAATATAGTGAAAGCTGTTGTTTTCGCACATCCGCCAGTGCGTCATGGGCGGCTCCGGCGGATAAAAGCGGCCGGTGAAATCATCCAGCCACACTTTGATTTCTCCCCGATCCGGCGTTTCAAAGGTCTGACTGTCAAAAAAGCGCCTCTCCGGCCTTGCAAAGCGGTATTCCATCGATAATCCTCCCTTTTGCAATAAGCATATCACACCGGCCGTCCCTCGTCAAGACAAAAGGATAAAAAAAGACAAATTCAAAAAGCAAAAATAACCTACTTTTTCTGCAGGCTCTGCTGTTATAATCAAAGAAAGAAAACCGCAAAAACCAACCGTTTTGCGAAACAGGAGGTTTATCCCATGAAAGCATACCGTTTGGGCGTGATCGGATTCGGCCGCCGCATGAGTGATGTCATGAAATCGCTTCTGGATCTTTCCCCGGACAGCCGCGTGATCGCCGTACTCGACAAGAACGAGTCCTATGCCCGCGAAAACATGAAAAATGCCGGAGTCGACCCGGATGCGGTCCGCTTTTTCACCGATGAAACGGCTTTTTTCAACGAAGGACAGCCGGATGGCATCCTCATTGGCACCAACTGCGTGGATCACGCGCAGTATGCCACCGAGGTTCTTCGCCGCAACATTCCGCTTTTCCTTGAAAAACCGGTCGGCATCACGCACCGGGATCTGGATCTGCTCTCCGGCTATGCGGTCAAAAATCCGCCGGTCACGGTCTCTTTTCCGCTCCGGGTCACGCCGCTGTTTGCCCGCGCCATGGAGATCGTCAAGAGCGGTATGTTGGGTAAAATTTCACAAGTACAGGCAGTCAACAATGTCTACTATGGGCGGGGATATTATAAAAAATGGTATCGGAACGACGCGCTGACCGGCGGTCTTTTCCTGCAGAAGGCCACGCATGATGTGGATTGTATTTTCACCCTGCTGGGCGGGCAGCTCCCGTACCGTGTGATAGCCGTTTCCCGCAAAAATATTTTCAAGGGCAACCATCCCGCCGGCCTGCACTGCGCGGACTGTGCGGAACGCGAAAGCTGTCCGGAAAGCGACTGGAACCTGGAAAAGTTTGATGGCGAGCCGAAACAGCCCGACACCTGTGTGTTTGCCACGGACACCGGAAACGAGGATTCCGGCAGTATGATCTTACTTTTCCCTTCCGGCATTCACGCCGTCTACACGCAGAACTTTGTCGTGCGCAAAGCGGCCGGTCGCCGGGAGATCCGCGTCATCGGTTATGACGGCACACTGGAAATTTCTTTTGGCGAAAACGAACTCCGGCTTTTCAACCACCACACCGGCGCCGTGGAAAAGTGCGGATTTGACAGCGCGGCGCGCGGCCATCATGGCGGCGACCGGATGCTCATGCGCGACTTCCTCTCGCTTCTTGCAGGCGAGAGTACGCCGGCCGGCGGGCTCTTTGACGGCGTGGTCAGCGCCGCCGTTTCCCTGGCCGCGCGGGAATCAGCCGACAAAGACGGGATGCCGGTCGAGCCCAATTTCCCAAAAAATACTTGACAAATTCAAGATCAGCATATATAATGACAGATAGCGATTTTGAAACAACGGAGGATTTATATATGTTTGAAAAAGTAAAGGCACTGCTGTGCGATGATCTGCAGATTGATGAAAGCGATGTCACCATGGACGCAACGCTCGCGGGCGACCTGAATATCAATTCGATTGAAATGGCCGATCTTATCATGCTCTGCGAGGAAAAATTCAATGTGGAGATCTCCGAGGAGGACGCCGGCAAATTTGTCACCGTCGGTGATGTCGTGCGCTACCTTGAGGCGCTGTAAAGATCTTGAAAGTTTAAAGCCGCCCGCACCGGGCGGCTTTTTCTTTTTCCTTTGAATGGCCGTTTTCATAATTACACCCCCATGCGCTTATAGTAGGATGAGGTGAAAAATATGAAGCAACGAAAAATTTTTGCGCTTTTTGGCGCGCTTTTTCTTTTGGTCAGTTCTCTTTTTTCCGGCCTGTTTCTTTTTTTGAATCAGGGTATTCCGATGCGCGCCACAGATGCAGGAACGGTCTGCCCCCCGAAAACAATCGTGCTTGACGCGGGTCACGGCGGAGAAGACAGCGGCGCGCTGGGCGTGGGCGGCGTGAAAGAAAAAGATCTGAATCTTCAGATCACTCTGATCCTTTCGGATCTGTTCCGCGCGGGCGGTTACCGGGTGATTCTGACGCGCGAAGACGACCGGCTTCTCTGCGATCCCGACACGCCGGCCGGACGCCGCAAACAGGGCGATCTTCAGAACCGGGTCCGCAAATCGGCCGAAAACGGCTCCGCCGTATTGGTGAGCATTCACCAAAACACCTATCCGCTTGCTTCCTGCAGCGGCCTGCAGGTCTGGTATTCCGGCAACCACCCCGCGTCCGAAAATATGGCGCTGGCTGTGCAGGAAGGGGTACAGAAAAATCTCCAGCCCGACAATCACCGAAAAATCAAAAAGGCCACTTCCGCCATCTATCTGCTCCGGCACGCCGAGACCCCCGCCATCCTCATCGAATGCGGATTTCTGACCAATCCCGCGGAATGTGCCCTGTTGCAGGATCCGGACTATCAGAAAAAATTGGCTCTCGCCATTTTCTGCGCTCTGTGCGGGAATTTTCCGCCGGACTCTTGCGCCGGAGAAAATTAAATGGTATAATACATCCATGACCGCGATATGCGAGAGACAAAATTTCCGTTTTTACAAAAGAGGCCGGACGGGCTGATCTTTATGCATTCCATGCGGCCGCAGAAGTGGAATTCCGGAGGCGTTTATGAAACTGAAAACCGTCTATATCTGCTCCGAATGTGGGGCGCGCTCTCCCAAATGGATGGGAAAATGCACCGCCTGCGGCGCATGGAACAGCTTTGTGGAGGATGTCGTGGACGAGACGCCCACACCGGCCGCGTCTGCCCGGCACACGCTGACCGCCCGCACCGGCGAGCACCGCGCCGTGCCCTATCGGGAGATGGAAATGCCGGATTATATCCGCACCGTTACGGGGCTTTCGGAACTGGACCGGGTATTGGGCGGCGGACTGGTGCTGGGTTCGGTGGTTTTGCTGGCAGGTGAGCCGGGCATCGGAAAATCCACGCTGCTCATGCAGATCTCGGACATTCTGGGCGCGCATCGCCAGGTGCTTTATGTCTCCGGCGAAGAATCGGCCGGACAGCTGAAACTCCGCGCCGAACGCCTGGGCGTAAAAGGCGAACACCTCAGCATCCTGACCGAAACCAATCTGGACAAAATCCTTTCCGAGATTGACCGGACAAAACCGGATCTGGTCATTGTCGATTCCATTCAGACCGTTTATAATGCCGCCATTGCCTCCACGCAGGGCACGGTCACGCAGGTCCGCGAGACCGCGCTGGCCTTTATCAACAAGGCCAAAAGCGAAAACATTTCGGTCATTCTGGTCGGCCATGTCAATAAGGAAGGCAGCATTGCCGGGCCGAAACTGCTGGAGCACATGGTGGACGCCGTGCTTTATTTTGAGGGAGAACGCCAGCAAGCCTACCGTGTCATCCGTGCCATCAAAAACCGGTACGGTTCCACCAATGAGATCGGCGTGTTTGAAATGACCGATGAGGGACTTTCCCAGGTGCAGAACCCCTCCGAAATGCTTTTGGCCGACCGGCCGCAGAACACCCCCGGCAACTGTGCACTGTGCACCATGGAAGGCACACGCCCCCTCATTGCCGAAATACAGGCGCTGGTCAGCGCCACCACTTTCCCCACGCCGCGCCGCACCTGCGACGGCATTGACTACAACCGTCTTTGCCTGATCCTTGCCCTGCTGGAAAAGCGCCTGGGACTCCGCTTTTCGGCCAACGATGTCTACATCAATGTCATCGGAGGCCTGCGCCTGGTGGAACCGGCCGCCGATCTTTCCCTTGCGCTGGCGCTCATTTCCTCATTGACAGACCGCCCTGTGCCGGATGATCTGATCGCGCTGGGCGAACTGGGTCTTTCGGGCGAATGCCGCGCCGTTTCCGGGCTTGAGTATCGGGTCAAAGAGGCAGAACGCCTCGGTTTTTCCCGCGTTCTGCTCCCCGCCCGGAATCTGAACAAAAAAACGCCGAAATGCGGCATTGAACTCATCCCAGTCAGAAGTCTTTTTGACGCCGTGCGCTACCTGTCCCCCAAAGAAAAAGGAGGCAACCTGCCCGGTTGAACCGGCTTTCCCCACCACAGCGCTATACCAGCCGTTTCGAAGACAGATTTTCCGTCATTTCCGGCTCTCCGCCCGCGGGCGGAGAGCTTTTTTGCGGGAACTCTTGCATTTTCGGGAAAAATGCGGTAAAATATATATTTGTATGGAATTTGATTGACAGAAAAGAGAGCCTTTATGGACGAAAGAACAAGAAAAGAAATCGAGAGGAGACGCACTTTTGCGATCATCTCTCACCCCGACGCCGGCAAGACCACCCTCACGGAAAAGCTCCTTTTGTACGGCGGAGCCATACAGTCAGCCGGATCGGTCAAGGGCAAACAGCACGACCGCCACGCCGTTTCGGACTGGATGGAACTCGAAAAACAGCGCGGCATTTCGATCACTTCTTCGGTGTTGCAGTTTTCCTATGACGGCTATTGCGTCAACATTCTGGATACGCCCGGGCATCAGGACTTTTCGGAAGACACCTACCGCACGCTGATGGCGGCCGACAGCGCCGTCATGGTCATCGACGCGGCAAAGGGCATCGAGCCGCAGACCCGAAAGCTTTTCCGCGTGTGCGCCAAACGCGGCATCCCGATCTTCACCTTTATCAACAAGCTGGACCACGAAGCGCGCGACCCGTTTGATCTTCTGGAAGAGTTGGAAAAAGAATTCGGCATCGGCACTTACCCGATGAACTGGCCCATCAGTTGCGGCGTCACCTTCAAGGGCGTTTATGACCGGCAGGCACGCGCGATTCACACCTTCGGAGACGGGCACGGCGGCCGCAACAAACTGACCACCATCGCCTGCGACATCACCGAAACCGAAAAACTGGATGAACTCATCGGCGAAAATCTGCGCCGCGAACTCTGCGAACAGATCGAACTGCTGGATGGCGCAAGCTTTGATTTTGACCAAGACGCCATTGAAAAAGGAAAACTGACCCCCGTCTTTTTCGGTTCCGCCCTCAACAACTTCGGCGTGGAAGATTTTTTGCGCTATTTCCTGCGCCTGACCACACCGCCGCTCCCCCGCACGGCGGCAGGCGATATCACCGTCGATCCTTTTGACGACCGTTTTTCGGCCTTCGTTTTCAAGATTCAGGCCAATATGAACAAAGCCCACCGCGACCGCATCGCCTTTATGCGCATCTGCTCCGGTCATTTTGAGCGCGGCGCGGAATATTATCATGTGCAGGGCAAAAAACCGGTCAAACTTTCTCAGCCTCAGCAGATGATGGCGCAGGACCGCGCCGGCATTGACGAGGCCTTTGCCGGAGACATCATCGGCGTTTTCGACCCCGGCATTTACGCCATCGGCGACACGGTGTGCGACAAAAGCATGAAGGTGGCCTTTACCGGCATTCCCACTTTCGCCCCCGAACATTTTGCCATGGTAGAGCAGATTGATTCCATGAAACGCAAACAGTTTGCCAAGGGAATGAACCAGATTGCGCAGGAAGGCGCCATCCGCATTTTCTTTGAGCCGGACGGCGGTTACGAGCGCGTGGTCGTGGGAGTCATCGGATTGCTTCAATACGATGTGCTCAAATTCCGGATGAAAAGCGAGTATGGCGTGGACTATCTGCACCGGGATCTCCCCTTCCAGTATATTCAGCGCATCCGGAACCCCGACGAACTGGATCTGCCGCGGTTGAATCTGGCTTCCGATACCCGCCGTGTCCAGGATGTACGCGGCGAACAGTATCTGCTCTTCACCGGAAACTGGAGCGTCAAATGGGCGCTGGACAACAACCCCAACCTGAAGCTTGAAGATTTCGACCGCATGTAATCCGATTTCATTTTCAAAAATTCCATTTTTGATATATTATTTTCCATTTTTATATTATCTTTTTCTAATAAGTGCCTTCTATTTTTGCAAGGCACTTCTTTTCTTTCCGTCCTCCGGCAGGCATGAATTTTTATGGATTTGAAGCGCAGATGATTGACTTTCCTACATTTTTATGTTATAATGATAGGCAGAAGAATTTCAAAAAGGAGAACGCGAATGGAAGATCAGAAAAACACTCAGCCCTGTACCGGCGAAACCGCCGGATCTGCCAAGGAAACCGACATACCGTCTTCCCCTGCCTCATCTGCCGATGGTGCTCCGCCGGAGCCGATGTCTGCAGGGTGCGATCTTTGCGCCCCTCTCACCGAGCCGAGCCAGAAAAGCGCACTAACCGGCAAAAAGAGAAAGCGTCTGCTCTTTCTCCTGGCGCTGCCCATGGTCCTCACGATCGGGCTCGTCGTTCTGTTGGTCATGCTCCTGACCACCCGCATCCAGGCCGAGCGCGAGCCGCTGTGCCTTTTTCATGAAGGGTTGCTCCCGGCTGCGACTTATCAAAACGATGGCAGTATGATTTGGGGGTTTTTGAACAAAGACGGAAGCTGGGCCATCTATCCTTCCTTTCTCACAGCGGGCAATTTCTCCGATAACGGGCTGGCTCCCGTCAAAAGCGCGGAAAACAAGCAGTTCGGATTCATCAACAAAAACGGTGATTTTGTCATCGAGCCGAATTACGATGACGCCGGTGAATTCGGTAGAAAAGGCCTTGCGTGCGTCAAGCTCTATAACAGATGGGGCTATATTGACAAAAAGGGAAAGCTGAAAATCAACCCGCAGTTTGAAAAGGCTTCCGCCTTCACCGAAAACGGCCTGGCCGCAGTGTGTATCGGCGGGAAATACGGCTATATCAACACAAAAGGCGAGTATGTTATCGAGCCCAAATATGACATGGCGTTGGATTTTTCAAACGGAAGCGCTTTTGTATATCTGTATAGCAAATGGGGGAAAATTGATGAGAAAGGCGAGTGGATCATCAATCCTCAGTTTGATCTGACCGTTTCTTACGGCGGCAATCAGCCGATTCTCGTGCGCTCCGGCAATAATTTCGGTTTGTGCGACCGAGACGGCGACTTTCTGATCGCGCCGAAATATGACAAACTGCTGATTTACGGAAAATACGGCTATATTCCTTTTCGACAGGACAGAGATTGGGGATATCTGAACCAAAAGGGAGAGATTGTTATCCGGGCCGAATTTTCGGAGGCCTATCCCTTTTCCGATAACGGTCTGGCGCTGGCTCGCGACTGGAAAAGCGGCAAATACGGTTATATCAATCAATCCGGCAAATGGGTCATTGAGCCGCAATACGAATCAGCCGCTTTCTTCTCCAAAGGGCTTGCCAAAGTCTATATTCCCGCTAAAGAGGCTTTCGGTTATATCAATAAAAACGGCGAGATCCAGTTTGAACTGGACCCGAGCCATAAAGAAGCCAGCAGTTTTTATGAGGACGGTTACGCCATTTCCCGCAAGATCGGAGAAGACAGCCGTTTCTATTTCGCCATTATAAATTCAAGCGGGACGATTTTGCGCGATGATCTTGCCGCCATCGGTAGCACCCGGGACACATCGTCACTTGTGCAACTGGAGGAGCTCGTCGCC
Organism: uncultured Eubacteriales bacterium; assembly: GCA_905187695.1. GTDB lineage: Bacteria > Bacillota > Clostridia > Oscillospirales > CAG-272 > Firm-07. The sequence goes on from CAJJIY010000010.1 coordinate 44,662, forward strand.
GCTCTTCTAAAACTTCTTCCGATCGGATATTGATCGCCAATCGCACGTAAAACCAATTCACAAAATAAAGCAGGCGTAGCGAACGCTTAAACGGAGGGCAAAAAATGGACGAAAATAAAGATATCGTGGAGATTTACACACTGCAGGACGAAGAAGGCAAAGAGCACGAGTTTCAACTTCTGGCCACCTGCGAAAAAAACGGAACCACCTACTACGCCATGGTCCCGGCAGAAGGAGAAGCCGAGGACGAAAGCGAGTATTTTGAGTATGTGGTGCTGAAAAAAGTCGTGGAAAACGGCGAAGAAAACCTCATCACCATTGATGACGATGAAGAATTTGACAGCGTGGCCGACTATTTTGACGACATTCTGGCCGAGGAGATCGACTACGACGAAAAAGACGGACCGTCAGGAAAAAAGAACTAAGTCCCCCCGCCTGCCGTGTGCGTGAGTTCCGGTATAGTGGAGCCGACAACGACACAATGGAGCCCGGAGAAAGTCCGGCCGCGGTTTGCAGACCTCCCTTTCCCTCTTCCGATCGACTTGTCTCGGAGGGGACAAAAGGACGCTGGGAGCAGTAAAGCGGCCGGCAGGGCGCCCCCCTTTAAAAAAAGGGTTCTCGTTCCCGGAACAACGGCACGGCGGGGTTTCTTAAAAGGCAAACTTTCCAAAAAATAATTTTATACATAGGAGAAAAACACAAATGGGAATTATCAGAGCAACACTCTCCGCCATAGGCGGCGGATTGGCCGATACCTGGGCAGAGGTGCTGGAAGCCGATAACATGAGCGATACCACGGTCTTTACCCGTGGCGTGACCGTCCGGAAGAATGACCGGCGCAATCACAATAAAAAAGGCACCGCCGACACCATTTCCAACGGTTCCATCATCCATGTCTATGACAACCAGTTCATGCTGTTGGTCGACGGCGGAAAAGTGGTAGATTTCACGGCCGAGCCCGGTTACTACAAGGTAGACAACTCCAGCATGCCCTCGCTCTTTGCCGGGCAGTTTGCGGACAGCCTGAAGGAGACCTTCTCGCGCATCAAATACGGCGGCGTCCCCTCTTCTTCTCAAAAAGCATACTTCATCAACCTGCAGGAGATCAAGGGAATCAAATTCGGCACCCGCACCCCGGTCAACTATTTTGACAACTTCTACAACGCCGAACTCTTCCTGCGCGCTTTCGGCACCTACTCCATCAAGATCACCGATCCGCTGAAGTTCTATGCCGAAGCCGTTCCGCGTGACAAAGACCGGGTGGATATCAACGATATCAACGAACAGTATCTCTCCGAATTTATGGAAGCACTCCAGGCCGCCATTAACCAGATGTCGGTGGACAACATCCGGATTTCTCAGGTCGTCAGCAAGTCGCGCGAACTTTCCGACTACATGGCCACCGAACTGGATGAAGAATGGAAAAACCGCCGTGGCTTTGAGGTGCTTTCGGTCGGCATTGCCAGCGTTTCTTATGATGACGAATCCAAGAAGCTTATCAACATGAGAAACCAGGGCGCCATGCTGGGCGACGCCGGTGTGCGCGAGGGTTATGTGCAGGGTGCCATGGCCAGAGGCTTTGAAAACGCGGGCAGTAATTCCGGCGGCTCGGCCACAGCCTTTATGGGCATGGGCATGGGCATGAACGCCGCGGGCGGTTTTGCCTCCTTCTCGGATACCAACCGCGCGCAAATGGAGCGCGACGCGGCGGCCAAGGCCGCAACCTCGAAAAAAGCGGCTGATAGCTGGAAATGCGCCTGCGGTGCTGAAAACACCGGCAAATTCTGTGCCGAATGCGGTGCCAAGCGTCCCGCGCCGGCCGCCGGCTGGATCTGCCCCTCCTGCGGTGCCAAAAACACCGGCAAATTCTGCTCTGAATGTGGGGCCAAAGCGCCCGCGGCGG
>CAJJIY010000011.1 GCA_905187695.1 uncultured Eubacteriales bacterium
GGCGGGTTTTTGACATCTTTCCCTTTTCCCGCATTTGCTTTTAGGGAAAAGGAGGATTTGCCATGCAAAAAGAATCCATGAGCCGTTATCCGGACACCTCGGACGCACAGACCGACCTGCCGCTGGCCAGAGAGATCTACCGCGCTTTTCTCGGCGAACTTTCCGCCATCACCGATTATCTTTACGATGCCATCGTCATCGCCCCGGAAATTCCGGCGCTCTCTGCGCTGTTCCGGGAGACCGCACGCACCGAAATGGCGCATTACGAAGCGCTGGGCACGCTGTTGCCGCATCTGGGCGCTTCCCCCGCGCTGCGCGTCACGCTCCGGCAGTTGCCAGTCCGATTGAGGGAAGACGCGCGCGCTCACGCGCCGGTGCTGGCCGAACAAATGCTGAAACGCGCCATAGAAGGCGAAAACAAAACCGCCGCGCTCTATGCCACGCTGGCCGGAAAAGCGGCGGACGCCAGCGTCCGGGAGCTCCTTTCCCTTCTCTCGGAAGAAGAAAAAGGACACGCCGCCGCCTTTAGCTCGTTTTTGAAACGACTGACGGAATCTTAAAAATCCCCCGCTGACTCCGAAGAAAAAAGCCGGATATCCGGCTTTTTTTGTTTGACGGAAACGATTATCATTCGTCTCTTACAGTGTGCGGATCATTAAAATCCGTTGCGTCAAAAGAAACAATGGCATGATATTTCGGATCCATTTCCTTCAGCTTTTCTGCAATCAGTTCATTCAGTTCTTTCTTTCGCGCCTCATACTCCCGCGGGATGACCAGATCAAAAATGATATTGGTTCTTCGCTGTCCCCGCACCATGCGGAAATCGTGCATACAAAGGCGTTCGTCCGTTCCTTTCAGCGCCTCCCGCAAATAGAGCCTGACGGCATTGAGTTCCGGGTCGTCCACCACGATCGGGTCATAATGAACCACCAGTTCCACGCCGGTTTTCTCTTTCACTTCCCGCTCAATCTCATCCATGCGCTCGTGCGCTTCCAGCGGATCGGTCCGATAGTCCATTTCCACATGAACACTGGCAAAGCGGCGGCCCGGGCCATAATCGTGCATGATAAAATCATGAATGCCCAGCACTTTTTCGTGTGCGCAGATCTCAAAACCGATGCGATGCACCAACTCTTCATCCGGGGCTTCTCCCAAAAGCGGGCTGATGGTCTCGCGCGCGATTCCAATACCGGAAAAAAGAATAAAAAGCGCCACCAGAAGACCCACATAGCCGTCTACCGCCAGGCCGGTATAATAGCCGAAAATGCCGGAAGCAAGCACGGCTGCCGTGGCAATCACATCGTTCCGGCTGTCCGCCGCGGCCGCTCGAAGCGCCGAGGAAGAGATCTTTTTGCCCAGTCTCGCGTAAAAAAGCGCCATCAGCGTTTTAATTAGGATCGAGGCCGATAAAATCACCACCACAACGGCTGAAAAACCGACCTCTCCCGGCACAATGATCTTTTTAACGGAACTCTTTAAGAGTTCCGCGCCAATCAACAGAATCATGACCGCCACCAACAACCCGGAAAAGTATTCCATGCGCCGGTGGCCGAAGGGATGCTTTTCATCCGCCGGTTTTGCGGCCAGTTTGAATCCGATCAGCGTGGCCAGCGATCCGGAGGCATCCGAAAGGTTGTTGACGGCGTCCGCCGTAATGGAAAGACTGTGCGTAAAAAGACCGATGGACAATTTCCCCGCAAAAAGGAGAAAATTGCAGCCGATACCGATGATACCGGCCGTCCGGCCGCAGGCATCCCGGACGGCGGGATCTTGCGGAGGTTCCGCTTTTCCGCTCAGAAGACGACACAAAAGCTTTAACAAAACGCTCACCTCACCCAAAAGCCGTGTGCCGAAAAAAACGGCACACGGCAAAGAATGTAAAAAGACTTATTTGCCGAAATATCTTTTGAGAAGTCCCGCAAAGGCTCTGCCATGCCGGGCTTCGTCCTTGGCCATTTCATGAACGGTATCATGAATGGCGTCCAGATTCAGCGCCTTGGCTTTCTTGGCCAGTTCAAACTTTCCGGCCGTCGCGCCGTTTTCAGCCGCCACACGGACAGCCAGATTTTCGGCTGTGGAAGCGCTGACGCACTCACCCAGCAGTTCGGCGAACTTGGCGGCGTGCTCGGCCTCTTCAAAGGCCGCTGTCTTATAGTATTCGGCCACTTCGGGATAGCCTTCTCTGGCAGCCGCACGGGACATGGCCAGATACATGCCGACTTCGGTACATTCTCCGTTGAAGTTGGCACGCAGTCCCTCGATGATATCGGCCGGTGCGTCTTTGGCAATGCCGATGACATGCTCGGTGGCCCAACTCATCTGTTCTTCGGTCACTTCCACAAATTTTTCGCCCGGCGCTTTGCAAAGCGGGCATTTGACGGGCCTTTCTTCGGATTCAACGATTTCACCGCAAACTGTGCATCTCCACTTTCTCATTTTTTTTATCTCCTTTTTATTTTTTGGAAACCGAACCGTTCTCAGGATAAAACCAACAACCCATTGCCGATCAGCTTGCTCCGGCGATGAGCGCGATAGTTCCCGTGTACCGTTCGGATACCTTCTTCAGAAATTTCGGTATAATAATAGACCGTGTGTCCGTCTACCACGGCAAACCGGACGCCGGACACATCCGCCGCGCGCGGTTCGTCGCCGTTTTCGGAAAGATAGAGCGTGCCGTCCTCCCCGAAAAAGAGGAACAGGTCATCCGCGCTGGAAAGCAGCGGGGTATCGGGCATGACCTCGCACAACCGGAGCGCCACCTGCCCCTTGCGCCAGACATAAAGCTTTTGCTGTTTATCCGCATAAAGCACGCGGCTGCCGTCCAGATTGGCGGTATATTGCTTTACATCCCACGCAATCCGGAAAAGATCGTCTTTGTCGGTTTTTCCGACCGAAAGCCGATAAAGATTGCTGTGCGTCTCGGATTCCTCCAACTGATCGGTCAAGAGGAAGTACACGGCCTTATCGGTCACGGTGATGCTCTCCCGGCTGTCCACAAAGCAAATGTCGGACAGGCGATAATGTCTGTCGATATAAACCAGTTTCTGCGAAGTGCCGCTCTCCTGCAGATAATAGTTCTTGGTAAAACTTCTCAGAAGATACTGTTTCCCGCACGAAAGCGCCCGGATCTCCACCCGCTTGTTTTCAAGCAGAGAAAGAACATCCCCCGATTTGCTTCCCTCCACCGGCCTGGTATTTCCGCCGGAGACAAAAATGGTTGCGCCGTCATTTCCGAAAATCAACTCGGAAAAGTCGCGGTTGAAAGACAGAGAAAGAAGATCCGGCGCGTCTCCGCATTTGACCGGCATCTCGCCTTTCCGGCTTTGCACATACAGCGCCCCGCTCTCATCGGTATAGTAAAGGTAGTTGCATTTGTCGGCCACGGCCAGCGGCAACAGTCCGCGCTGTTTGGCGGGCAAAACCGACATGCCCTTGCCGGAAAGCGACTCTATGGACAAAAGCACGCTGTCCCCGTCCCGGTAACTGTAGGCCAGTTCTCGGCCGTCGGGCGAAATACAGTAATAAGCCTCATAAAGAGCGCGGGTCACACATTCGGTTTTGTTTTTCCGAAGGTCAATCCGGTAAAGCTTGCCGGACTGAGTGCGGTAAGCCGCCGCACGCCCCGATGAAGCCAGCGCAAAATCCAGCACCGGGTCTTCCTCACCCGCAATTTTCTCCACTTTGCGGCCATGAATATAATAAAGCTGTCCGCCGATGGTGGCAAGGCAGACGCTGCCCCGCTCGTTATAAGAATAGGCGTCAAGCTGTCCGGCCGGTGCGCCGCGCCGGGTACCGTTGATTGTCACGACCGTGGTATTATCCGCAGGGTTATAAAAAAATCCAACCGCATTCGTGCGTTCAATGTAAAGCGCCGGGCGGAACAAAAAGATCAGCACGGAAGCAAAAAGCACTGCCGCAAGCAGGAAAAGCATCAGCAACCGGCCAAAGAAATTTTTGCGCGCTTCCTTTTCCGGGAAAGCCACGGGAGGCACGGCATTGACCACGGAAGCTTCTTTGCTCTCGGTCAGCGCGCCGCCTTCCGTTGGGGGAGGCAGTTGTCCGGCCTCTTCTGTGCGGGTATGGGTCTGCGCGGGCTCTTCCTTTGAGGGTCCTTTTTCTTCTTCATCCGACAGGGCGGCTTTTGCTCCTTCGTTAAGAGAAGAACCATTACCCTCCTTGGGAGTCTTGTTCCTTTCGTCCGCTTGCGGGTCTGTTTCTTTTATGTCTGCTTCGCGTGCCGTCCGGGCGGTCGCGTCTTCTTTTTCCGTTTCTCCGCTCTTTTCTGCCGGGAAAGCGTTGGGGGCGGGTGCGCACGCTTCCGAATCGGTGCCCGTGGCGCTTTTTGTTTTCTTTGCGCCCCTGGCCGTGCTCCGGCGCGGTTTAGCGGCTGTTTTTTTCCGGGGCGGTTCGGGCACAGGCGCGTCCATGGATTCCGGCCCGTTTTCCGCTTGGACCTGTTCCGTTTTTCTCTCTTCTTCCGCCATGGTCTGCCCTCCTTCCTTTGATTTTCCTTCTATTCTCTATTTTACACAGAATATTCGTAAAAGTCAATACCTGAACCGATTATTTGAAAAAGGACCGTCGCTCAGCGCGACAGTCCTTTCATAATTTCCTCGGCGTCCGAAAACGGGAGCGTCCGGGTAAAAATCCGTTGCGTGGTTCCCTGGCTCTTGCCGATCAGCAACAGGATATCTCCCGGCGCAAGTGCGGAAACCGCCTCGTGAATGGCCGTTTTCCGATCCGGGATGATATGGTAAAAGGCGTCCGGCGGGAACCCGCTTTCAATGTCCTCACAGATGGCCTTTGGATCTTCGCCTTCGGGATCGTCCGAGGTCAGATAAATGACATCGGCAAAAGAAGCCGCCACACTTCCCATGGCCGATCTTTCCGCGCGTGTGCGGCATCCCGGCGCGCCCATAAGCAAAATCAGGCGCCCCGTCACATTCTCCCACAACGGACGGAGGGAAGCCTGCAGCATTTCGGGCGTATACGCATTGTCCAGGTAAATATCCGCCCCTTTGTGCCTTATGAAATGGCAAAGCCGGCCGGGCACCTGCACTTCGGGGAGGCGGCGCGCAATCTCTTCGGGCGTAAGCCCTGCGCACAGGGCAAGTCCCACGGCGCACAGTGCGCCGGATAACATCGCCGTGCCCGGATGCGGTAAAAAGGTGGGATAAAGTTTTCTTTCCACCGAAAGCGAAAAGGCCGTTCCAAGCACGCCGTTTCTCACCTCGCTTTTGGGTGAAACCGCGCTGATATCGCAAAGATCTCCGAAAGTGAGCGTTCGCCCCGCTTTGGGTCTTTCGCTATCCAGAGCGCCCGGCAGAATGCAAAAAGGCGCGCCGGTTCGGGTCAGAGAAAAAAGATGCTCCCGGTACTGAGAGGGACTGCGGTGCGCGCCGCCCGCCAGTTGGACTGGTTGACAATCGGTCACCGCCACACCCGAAAACGAAATGCCCAAATGGGATCTGTGCGCCAGCATATACGGTGAAAATTCCAGAAAAGCAAATTCATCTCCGGCCGCGGCCATTTGGTGAAGGGCCTGTATCACGGTACTGCTGTCCGGGGCAAACGGCAAGACCCGAGGCGTAAAACGATCGCCGGCAAAAAGGCCGTCGTCCGTCAGCGTCCCGACCTTTCGCCCGGCCGCCATCAAAAGCCCGGCGGCCAACAACAGCGCGCTGCTTTTCCCGTGACTGCCGCTGACGCCGAAGACCGTCAGCAACCGGTCCGGATGTCCGGCGGTGCGGGCCGCCAATTCTCCGAAAAAGGCTTCCGGCTCCTCGCACAGGAACACTGCCGCATCTTCCGGAAGCGCGGGAGAATGTGTGGTCAGAAAAAACCGGCATCCGCGGTCATAAGCCACATCGATCTGATCGTGCCCGTTTCCGAAAAGCGTATGCGCCGAAACATAAAGCGCATGATCGTCCGCCCTGCAGGGATCGCACTCGGTGTGCGTCAGGTCTGTATTTTCATTGGGTTTGCCGGATTCGGCGCAAAGCCGGACCGACAAGCCGGCAAAGAGTTCTTTATAATTCACCGTTGTCCTCCCACAGTCCCAGAATCGCCTTTGCATCCCTTAAAATGAACTTTTCCTCCAACACTTCCCGGTTACGGGTGACAAAAGGCCGGTAGGCTTCATCGCAAAGCACCAGCAGCGGAATCCGGTATCCGCTGTTTTCTTCCAGATCGGAAAGAATGGAAAGCAGGATGCCGTCCGAAAAAGTCGGCGGCGCGTTATAAAGCAATACACCCGAAATAAACCGCAGCGTCATGGCTCTTTTGCCGGTCAGCACCGTGATGGGCAGACCGTATTCTTTTTTCAGCCGGCGCACGCAGGCGTGGCAAAGCGTATCCGAACCCAGCAGCACCGGATAAAGGCTGTCTCTTACGATTTCGTCCATGCCCTTTCTCACTCCCTTCTTTCTTTTCCATTATAACCCATTTTCCTGAAAAAAGCAAGTGAAAATTGCAATTTTCAAAAATTCTCTTGCGGCCGCAGGCCAAAAAGAGTATAATAAAAAGGAACTGTCAGAACCAACCTCTCGCCTCTCCTGATCTCAACGAACGGAGTCACTATGAAACAAGAAAACATCTTACATATTTTTTCGCACATGCCGGTTCTTGAAACCGACCGTCTGCTGTTGCGCCCCATGCGCGTGAGCGACGCGCAGGATATGTACGAATATGCCAGCAACCCGGATGTCACACGCTACCTGCTCTGGCGGCCGCATGACACGCCTTCCTATACCCGGTCCTATCTGGAATATCTGGGAGGACGCTATCGGCTTGGCTCCTGCCGGGAATGGGCCGTTATCCTGAAATCCGAGGGCCGCATGATTGGCACCTCCGGTTTTGCCGCCATTGACTGCCCCAACCGGGTGGGAGAACTCGGCTATGTGCTCAATCCCGCTTATCGCGGGCAGGGATTCTCGCCGGAAGCCGCCCGACGGGTCATCTCATTCGGCTTTGATGTGTTGGGCCTGCACCGGATCGAGGCACGCTATATGATCGGCAACGACGCTTCCCGGCGGGTCATGGAAAAGATCGGAATGCGTTACGAGGGCGTCCGGCGGGAATCCATGCTGGTCAAGGGCGCCTACCGGGATATCGGCATATGTGCCATACTGGTGTCGGAATACCGCGCCGCAAAAGCGCAGGGCGAATAAAAAAGGGAAAGGCCGTCCATACTTTCCTCAACCCAAAAAGGAGGAAAATATGGAAAACACACTGAAACAAACGCGTGAAATCAAGCCGATCACCGGCAGCGAAACCGAAAAAAATCTGCACACCGCCCTCTCGGCCGAAGCACAGGCTTATCTGCGCTACCGTTGGTTTGAACTGAAAGCCAAAAGCGACGGGTATATCGACATTGCCAAACTTTTTGAGACCACCGCCGGAAACGAAGCCGAGCACGCCGAGATCTGGTTCCGGGCGCTGGGCTCTTACAGCGCAACGCCGGAAAACCTGCAGGATGCGGCCGAGGGCGAACATTTTGAATGGGCCACGCTCTATGCCGATTTTGCCAGAACAGCCCGGGAGGAAGGTTTTTCTGCCATTGCCACGCTTTTTGAACGGGTCGGCGAAATCGAAAAAGAACACGAAACCAACTTCCGCAAAGCATTGGAGGAAATCGACAGCGGCCGGGTCTTCCGCGCGGAATCACCGACCACCCGCTGGATCTGCCTGAATTGCGGCTATGTGACGGAAGCGGCGGAACCGCCCGCTTTCTGCCCGGTCTGCGCGCACCCGCAGGGCTATTTTGCACGAAAAAAAACCTGACTCCCAAAAAGGACCCGGCCGATGGCCGGGCCCTTTTGCGTTTCCTTTGCGCAGTTCAGCTTCTCGGTCGGCCGCCCCGGCAGAAAACCGAAGCAATCAGGCCGAAAACCAGCGCCGCGGCCGTGCCACCTGCGGCGGCCGTAAGACTCCCGGTGAAAATACCCAGAAAGCCTTTTTCATCCACTGCCTCCCGCACGCCTTTTGAAATGAGATAACCAAAACCGGTAAGCGGCGTGCCGGCGCCGGCGCCGGCCCATTCCATCAGCGGACGGTATACGCCGATCGCGCCGAGGAAAACGCCGGCTACCACATAGCCGACCAGAATCCGGGCCGGCGTCAGTTTGGTTTTGTCGATGAGCAACTGCGCCACCACGCACAGTGCGCCGCCCAAAAGAAAAGCAAAAAGCAATTTCAAGACCAGTTCCATTCGTTTCCCTCCTTTGAAGTCAGGCACACCAGATGGGCAATCGCCGGAATACATTCGCCCTGCTGAATGGCCTGCGGACTCATCATGGCGCCGGTGCCGAGCAACAACACCCGCCGGAGCGCGCCGGAGAACAACTTCGGCAAAAGATAAGAAGCCAGCACGGCAGCCGAACAACCGCATCCCGAACCGCCCGCATGGGTATCCTGCGTTTCGCGGCTGTAAATCATCATACCGCAGTCATTGTAAACGCTGTCGATCTCCACGCCTTCAATCCGCATCAGTTCGCAAAGAATCGCCCCGCCCTCATAGCCGAGGTCGCCGGTGGCGATCAGATCAAAATCCGTCGGATGCGTGCCGCTTTCCCGGAAGAAGCGCAACAGTGTATCGGCCGCGGCCGGCGCCATGGCCGCGCCCATGTTGGCGGCGTCTTTCACGCCCCGCTCCCGCACAATGCCGGGCAGGACCGCGTGTATAAAGGCTTTGGCCTTTTCCCGTTCCCGGCCGAGAATGAAAGCGCCCGCGCCGGTCACCGTCCACTGCGCCGTGGGCGTGCGCTGACCGCCGTAACAAAGCGGCGCCCGGTATTGCCGCTCGGCGGCGCAGAAATGCGAAGAAGCCACCACTCCCACGCGGCCGAACACACCGGCCGAGGTGAGCAGTGAAGCCAATGCCAGTCCCTCCGCCGCCGTCGAGCAGGCGCCGTAAAGCCCGAAATACGGAATGTTGAAATCTTTAAGGCCATAGGCCGCGCCGATGCACTGGTTCAGCAGATCGCCCGCGAACAGCGCGTCGATTTCCCCCTCGTGAAAGCCGCCCTTGGCCAGAGCCGTGTTGAAGGACAGGCGTTGCATTTCGGCCTCCGCCTTTTCAAAGGTTTTCTGGCCGAAACGGTCGTCGGCTCCGTGGATATCAAAAACAGCCCCCAGCGGCCCGTCCTTTTCTTTTTTGCCCACAACCGAGGCGGCCGACAAAATGGCGCAGTCGGTTTTGATAATTGCCATGTTCTCTCCCCTTTCTTTACTTTTGTTAGTTTTACCTTTCGCGCCATTTTTATACAAGAAAAACCCGATGGGTCTCCCCATCGGGTTTAAAAGAAGAACAACTCAGAGCCAGAGACCGGCCACGCGTTTTTTCCGCCGATAGCCGCGCACCGCGAAAAACACGCCCAATCCCACCAGCGCGGCGACAATCACACCGGCCATGACAATGATGGAAACATTGATGGGGCTTTCGATCTTCAGCTCTTCCCACAGATCGTTGAGCATTACCAGTTTTTCCTCGGAAAGATTCTCGTAAAACTCCATCGGGATCTCTGAGGTGCCGTACAGAATATCCATCGCGTCCTCATGGATCTCTTCCATATAGGCGCGATATTCCGGATCTTCCGTGACCAGTTTGTTGGGGCTGGCATAACACATATACTCCGCGTTGGCGATGGCTGCCTCGCGGGAAAGCATAAAGTCGATATACCGTTCCGCAATCTCGGGATTCTGACTGCTGGTCGGGATACACATCGCATCCACAAACACATTGGTCCCTTCTTTCGGATAAAAGAACGCAAGATCGTCATTGTCCGCATACATGGTCAGGAAATCGCCGGCGTAGTAAGACGAAATGGCCGCCGAGCCGCTTTCCATCTTGTTGAAGATCTCGTCCATGACATATCCCTGCACAATGTCTTTTTGCGCCTTGAGCTCCGCCAGCGCGGCGCGCCATTCCGCCTCGTTTGCCGAGTTGACACTGTAACCCAGTTTGAACTGTGCCGTGGCAAAGGCGTCGCGCGAGTTGTTGAACTGCAGGATATTGCCCTTGTATTTCGGGTTCCACATGAGATCCCAGGAGCCGATGTCAGCCTCATCCACCATCGTGGTATTATAGATGATACCGACCGTTCCGTAGGTATAGGGCACGGAATAAGCGCTTTCGGGATCGTAATACGGCGCACTGCCTTTAAAGACCGCGCTAAGGTCAATGTTTTCAATGTTCGGAATGTTGTCAAAGTTCAGCCGCCGCACCAACCCCTCGGCAATCAGCCGGGCAATCATATAGTCGGAGGGCACCACAATGTCATAACTGGCCGCGCCGGTGCTGAGTTTGGCATACATATCCTCATTGGAGGAATAGGTGGAATAGTTGACCTTCACCTTCTGATGATAGGTCTCTTCATACCACGCTTCAAAGGCCGCGTTGGTGTCCAGCGATCCCTCGCTGCCGTCCGAGATATATTCGCCCCAGTTATAAACATAGAGCGTCACCGCGCCGCTGTCTTTGCAGGAAGCGAAAAGCGGCAAAAAGAGGGCAAGCGTGCCAAGGAGAAAAAGGAGAGAAAGAATTCTTTTCATTTGCTCACCCCCGCTTTTCTTTGTCTCCGGTTGCCGATGCTGCCCATGAAATTCACGGCCAGCAACAGCGCCAGGATCACCACGATAATCAGCGTACACAGCGCATACATGCTGTATTTGACATTGTGCGCGGTCTGATTGTAAATATAGAGCGGCAGAGTCTGAAAATCGGGAGAGCTGACAAAATGGCTGATGACGAAATCATCCAGCGACAGCGTAAAGCCCATGATAAAGCCCGAAATCACACCGGGCAGAATGGCCGGCAGTTCCACACGGAAAAAGCTCTGCGTGGGCGTGCACCCCAGATCCAGCGCCGCCTCGGTCAGCGACCGGTCAAACTGACGGAAACGCGGCAGGATTGACAGGATCACATAAGGCAGGCTGAAAGTGGTGTGCGCCAACAGCATGGTCCAGCGGCCCAGCGATTCCGAAAGGCCAAGAATCCCGCCCACTGCCACAAAAAACAGCATCATCGAAACGCCGGTGACAATATCGGGGTTCATCATCGGAATGTTGGTCACGCTCTCTACAGTGGCACGCAGATAATGGTTTTTCATCCGGTCCAGTCCCAGCGCCGCAAAAGTGCCGAGCACTGTGGCAATGGCCGCCGAGGAAAAGGCCAGAAACAACGAATTTTTCAGCGACTGAAGCGCCACACTGTCGTGGAACAGTTCCCCGTACCACTTGAAGGAAAAGCCGGTATAAGAGGAAAGCGAACCGCCGGTGTTGAAAGAAAAGATCACCAGCACCAGGATTGGCGCGTACAAAAAGAGGAACACCAGACCCATATAGATATTGGAGAGTTTTTTCATGCCAGCATCTCCTCCCCTTCCGCGTCCGAAAACCGGTTCATAATCAGAACGGAAACAAGGATCAGCACCATCATCACCAACGAGAGCGCCGCGCCCACATGATAAGTGGAGGTGTACTGAAACTGCCGCTCAATGGTGTCGCCGATCAGGTCAAAGTTGCCGCCGCCCAGCTTCTGCGAAATATAAAAGGTGGAAATAGAGGGCACAAACACCATGGTGACGCCCGAAATGATGCCGGGCATCGTCAGCGGGAGCACCACGCGGAAAAGCGTCTGAATGCCGTTGCAGCCAAGGTCGGCCGCCGCCTCCAGATAGCGGTTGTTGAACTTGCTCATGGAAGTGTAGATCGGCAGAACCATATAGGGCAGAAAATCGTAAATCATGCCAAGGATCACCGCGCCGCCCGTACCGATCATGGTCACGGGGGAAAGGCCCATGGCCGTCAGCAGGCTGTTGATAAGTCCACCGTTATCCAGCAGCGTCATGAGCGAGTAGGTGCGGATCAACAGGCTGATCCACATGGGCAGCATGAGAAAGACCATGAGCAGTTTCTGCACCGAGGGCTTGGCGCGCGACATGACAAAAGCCAACGGATAACCGATCAGCAGGCAAATAGCCGTGGCCACCAGCGAAAAACAGATGGACAAAAAGAAAATGTGCGAATAAGAAGAAAGCAGCTGAATGTTGACAAAGGAAAAATTGCCTTTGGTATCGGTCAGCGCGAAATACAAAACGAAAAGCAAGGGCCCGATGACGAAAAGAAGCACAAAGACCATGTGCGGTACAGCGGCCAGCTTTTCAAGAAGCGAGCGTTTCCCCTTCATTGCGGCGCCTCCTCTTCCTCCACCCCGGCGTCCGGGTCGGAAAGATAATCCATCTCTTCGGAGAAAGTGGAGTAGTCTCCGAATTTGCCCGAATATTCGGATTTTTTCATGACATGGATGGCGTCCGGCTCAATGTAAAGGCCGATCTTGGCGCCCGGCGCACAGTAATCCGAGGTCTCGATCATCCATTTGAAGCCCGCGATATCCACAATAATCTCATAATAGTCGCCCTTGAAAGTCACCGAACTGATTTCTCCGGACAGCATCCCCTTCTCCACCGGCACCACATCGACATCCTCCGGGCGGATCACGATGTCCACCGCTTCGTTCTTTCCGAAGCCGCTATCCACACAGGTAAATGTGTGTCCGGCAAAGCGGGCCTTTTTATCGGCCAGCATCACGCCGTCCAGAATGTTCGATTCGCCGATGAAGTCGGCCACAAATGCGTTGACCGGCTCGTTGTAAATGTCCACGGGAGAGCCGATCTGCTGAATCTTGCCGTCCGCCATCACCACCACGGTGTCCGACATGGAAAGCGCCTCTTCCTGGTCATGCGTCACATAAATAAAGGTAATGCCGGTGGCGCTCTGGATCCGCTTGAGTTCGTTTTGCATATCCTTGCGCAGCTTGAGATCGAGCGCGCCGAGCGGCTCGTCCAACAACAGCACGCGCGGCCGGTTGATCAGCGCGCGGGCAATGGCCACCCGCTGCTGCTGACCGCCGGAAAGCGTGGAGGGACGGCGGTTTTCAAAACCGCGCAGGCCGGTCATTTCCAGCATTTCGCGCACACGCACGAGAATTTCATCTTCTTTGACTTTCTTCAGTCTGAGGCCGAAAGCCACATTATCATACACATTTAAATGAGGAAACAGCGCGTATTTCTGAAATACCGTGTTGATCTGTCGTTTGTAGGGCGGCACATCGTTTATCCGCACACCGTCAAAAAACACATCTCCCTCATCAGGAGTTTCAAAACCGCCGATGATCCGGAGCGTGGTTGTCTTTCCGCAACCGGAAGGACCCAGCAAGGTGACAAATTCCTTGTCATGGATATCCAGGTGGATGCCGGAGAGTACGCTCTCGCCATCGAAGGATTTACTGATGGACCTTAATTCGATCAGTTTGTTGTTCATTCCGCATAAATACTCCTTTAGTGTAAAAAATTCGGAATGGCTTTCGCAAAAAAACGCCTTTTTTCGCGGTGTCAACCATACACAAGCGATATTGTAACAGATTGCCCGGACAAATGCAATAGTTTTCTCAAAAAAAATCAAAATAATTGGAATCTCGCGCAATCTGACGGAATAGACCGGGTTTTTCTCAAAATAAATATGGATATCCTCTAAAAATCTCCGAAAACCTCCGGAATCCTCTCTTTTCCTTTGCCAGATTGATTCCTGTGGAAAAGCAAATATGCACTTAAAAAACAAGAGGGTCAGGCGCGCCGCCCCGCCTGACCGATTAAGTTACTCCCGCAAAGAAAAAACGCCGTATTCACGGCGTTTTTTCCTCTTGTCCGGATTGCGTCCGTTTGGGCAGGACCGGGCGGATGATATGACGGCGGCAGGCAGCCGCACATTTGCCGCAGCCGGTGCATTTGTCATAGTCGATCTCGGCCAGATTGTTGACCACCCGGATGGCGCCGGATTCGCAGACGCGCTGACAGAGCATACAGCCGATACAGCCGGCACGGCATTCGCGCACGACCGCCGCCCCCTTCTGAACCGAGGCACAGCCCACAAAAAAGGCGCTGTCAAAGGGAATGAGCCGGATGATCTTTTTGGGGCAGACGTCCACGCACTGGCCGCATCCGGCGCAAAGCCGGTCATCCACCACCGCCGCGCCGCCGATCACGCGGATGGCATGAAAAGGACAGGCGGCGGCACAGCTGCCAAGCCCGATACAGCCGTTGGCGCAAAGTTTGTCGCCGCCGGCCAGTTTTTCCGCGGCAATGCAGTCCCCGGCTCCTTCATAGATATATTTTTTGTTGGCCAGATCCCCGCCCGAACAAAACACCATGGCCCGCATCCGTTTCTTTTCGGCAACCGTCACACCCATCACGGCGCCGATCTTCTGCGCCACCTCGTTTCCGCCCACCGTGCAGGCGCCGCAGGGCGCTTTACCCTCCACAATGGCCGCGGCCAGTGCGTCACATCCGGAATATCCGCATCCGCCGCAGTTGGCACCGGGCAGTATTTCCCTCACTTTGGGCACACGCGGGTCGGTCCGGACCGCAAAAACATGTGCCGCCAACGCCAGCGCCGCGCCGAAAAACGCGCCCAGCGCCGCCAACAGGAGAGCCGGAATCAGAATCAATGAAATGTTCATTTTCCCCCTCCTTTTACAGGTGCACGCCGGCAAATCCGGCAAAAGCCATGGCCAGAAGTCCGGCCGCGATCAGCGTGATGGGAAATCCGCGGAAAGCGCGGGGCGGCTCGGCAAAAGCCATTTTTTTGCGGACGCCGGCAAAAACCACAATGGCCAGCGTAAATCCAAGAGCCGAGGCAAAACCGAAAGCCACCGAAGCGCCGAAGCCGTAATCGTTCTGCACCGCAAGGAGCGCGGCCGAAAGCACGGCGCAGTTGGTGGTAATAAGCGGCAGATAGATGCCCAGTGCCCCGTAAAGCGCGGGAATAAAGCGCCGCAAAAACATTTCGATAAACTGCACCAACGCGGCAATCACCAGAATAAAGGCCACGGTCTTAAGATAGGTCAGTCCCAGCGGCAACAGGATAAAATGATAAACCGCATAAGTCGCCGCGCCCGACAGCGTCATGACAAAGGTCACGGCCAATCCCATTCCAAGGGCGGTGTCCGGCTTATCCGACACGCCAAGAAAGGGACAGCAACCGTAAAATTTGGCGAAAATAAAGTTCTCCACCAGAATGGCGCTGAACATCATCAGCAAAATCTCACCAAAACTCATTGTTCTCCCTCCTCTTCTTTGCCATCCGGGAAGGACGCGCGCATTTTTGTCTCTCTCCTGTCACGGATCTTCTGCACGGCCGCGATAATGAAACCGAGCGTGAGGAACGCCCCGGCCGGCATTCCGAACAGCAACACCGGCGAAAAATGCGGGCCGAAAAGCGAAAAGCCAAGGAAGGTGCCGTTTCCGAGAATCTCCCGGACCGTGGACACCAGGAAAAGGGCCACCGTAAAACCAAGCCCCATTGAAAGCCCGTCTATTGCCGAGGGAAGCGGCTTGTTTTTGGAAGCAAAGGCTTCTGCCCGCGCCAGAATAATACAGTTTACCACAATAAGCGGAATGAATATGCCCAGCGCGCTGTAAAGCGAATAAAGAAAAGCCTTGAGCAGCAGTTCCACCATGGTGACAAAACCCGAGATCACCACAATATAGGCGGCAATACGCACTTCTTTGGGAATGAATTTCCGCAAAAGCGAAATGATCAGATTGGAGAAAACAAGCACCGCCGTGGCCGAAAGCCCCATTCCGATGGCGTTTTTCACGGTCGTGGTGGTGGCCAGCGTCGGGCACATTCCCAGCAACTGCACCAGCACCGGATTGTTATCCAGAATCCCGCTTTTCAGCTGATTTAAAAACTTTTTCATGACTGACCTCCCAGCCCCAGACGCGCAACCGATTCCATCGCGTCCCGGATGGCATTATAGGAAAGGGTGGCGCCGGCCGAAAGATCGGAGCCCCGCTCCTCGTTCACACCCGTATAGTAACCGTCTTCATCCAGATACCGGTCTATGAAGGTTTCGGAGTGGGAAAGTACCGCCACCGAGCGTATACTGCCGTCTGTTCCGAGAGAAATGATCATGTCGACATCGCCGCCGTAGCCGCCGCGTCCCGTGATGTCCACGCAAAAGCCAAGCAAATTTCCCGCTTCGTCTTTCATGTCATAAACCGCATGGACACCTGCCACCTCCGGAAGCGTTTCCTCATGCAGTGCATAGGATGTCGTTCCGGATATCGCAGCCAGAAGTGCGCTTTTTTTGTCTTCGTCCAATTCGGCGGAAATCGGTTCCTGTGTCGAAGAACCGTTCTCTCCAAGACCCAGTTGTAAAACCGATTGCATCGCATTGCGGATGGCATTGTAAGAAAGCGTGGCACCGGCCGAAAGGTCACTGCCTCTTTCAGACTGTACCCCGGTGTAGTAACCGTCTGCGTCCAGATATCGGTCTATGAAGGTTTCCGAATGAGAAAGCACCGCTACCGAACGCACACTGCCATCGGTTCCAAGTGAAATCATCATGCCGATATCGCCGCCATAGGCGCTGTATCCGGTAAAGTCCACACAGAAACCAAGCAGATTTCCAGCCTCATCCTTCATGTCGTAAACCGCGTTGACGCCCGAGATGTCCGGAAGTGTTTCCTTGTGCAGTGCATAGGAATGTGCTCCCGGCATTGCCGCAAAAAGGGCAGCTTCTTTGCGTTCCTCCTCGTCTTTTTGGATCGGATCTTCTGTCAGAGCATACACGGCGGCCACCAGTCCCGCCACCACCATGCAAATGATCAACAGACGGGCCGAAACAGATAGAAGATGTAAAATGTCATTTTTTCGCATGACGGACACCTCCGAACACACGCGGCAAGGTCAGTTTATCCAGATAGTAAACCAGGCAATTCATCACCAGAATAGCGAAGGAAACGCCTTCCGGATAACTGCCGAAGTAGCGGAAGAAAACTGTGAGCAATCCGCATCCGACACCGAAAATGAGACGGCCGCGGGAGGTCACGGGCGAGGTGACATAATCGGTGGCCATGAAAATCGCTCCCAGCATGAGGCCGCCCGAAAAGAGTTCCCGAAGCATAAACTGGACTGATAAAAATGTTCCGTCCGATGGAAAAAGTAAGGTCAGAACGGCTACGGTCAGGAGGTAAGAAACCGGGATCTGATAGGTGATCACGCGGCGGCAAAGAAGATAAACGCCGCCCAGCAACAGCAGGAAAGCCGATACTTCCCCGATACAGCCGCCCGTCCGCCCGAAAAACAGATCAAAGAGTCCGGCGGCCCCGCCCGCACGGGGCGTGGCGCCGGCCACGATCTCGGCACTGCGCGAGAACGGGACCGGGAAGCGGGTCATCTGCGTGGGAAAAGAAAGGAACAAAAAGACCCGCGCGGCCAGCGCCGGATTGACAAAGTTCTTTCCCAATCCCCCGAAAAGCTGTTTGACCACGATGATGGCAAACGCCGCGCCGAGCACTGGCAGAAAATAAGAATTGTTGGCGGGAAGATTGAAGCCGAGCAAAAGCCCGGTCACAACGGCGGAAAGATCGCGCACCGTCACCGGTCGGCGCAGGATCTTCTCGGTTATGTATTCAAAGAAAACGCAGGCCACCACCGAAATCAGCGGCATGAGCAGGGCGTTGACGCCGAAAACCCATACACCCCAAAGGAAGGCCGGGAAAAGTGCAATAAGGACATCCCGCATGAGTTGAGCGGTCGTCACGGGATTTTTGATATGCGGAGAAGGACTGACCGTGAGCGGTGCCGCCGGCGAACCGACAGACAGCTCCACGCCTTCTTTTTCTTCCGGAAAAGCCACGATTATTTTTCCTCCTTCTTCTCATTGACTTTCAGATCGACCGACTGCTCGGCCGCTTTGCGCTCAGCCGCCGCTTTTGCGGCGCGAAGCGCGCCCTTGGCCACACGGATATACTGAACAATCGGCATATCCCCCGGACAGTTATAAGAGCAGGTGCCGCATTCCACGCAACTCATGACATGATAGGCGGCCGCCTCGTCATAATTGTGCCGCATGGAAAAACCGACCAGCATATTGGGCATCAGCCGCATCGGGCAGTGCGCCACGCACCGCCCGCAACGGATGCAGGTGGGCGGCAGCGTGCTCTGCCCTTCGTGGCTGAATTCCTGCGAAAAGACCAAAATGGCCGAGGTCCCCTTTGTCACGGGACCGGAAAGATCCCACTGCGCAAACCCCATCATAGGGCCGCCGTTGATGATTTTGGCCGGCGTTCTTGAAAAACCGCCGCAAAAAGCGATCAGATCACGGTAGGAGGTGCCGATATGAACCAGGACATTGGAAGGATGCGCCACGCAATCGCCGTCTACCGTGACCACCCGCTTACAAAGCGGCATGCCGTGATAAAAAGCGTGCCAGACAGCCGCCACGGTCTCGGCGTTGAAAATGACCGCCCGCAGATCGGAAGGAAGTTTCCCCGCGGGGAGTTCTTTTCCGGTCAGCGCGTAAATGAGTTGCCGTTCGTCCCCTTGCGGATATTTGGTCTTCAGTTCGCAGATTTCAATGCCGGGTACGGCGTGCGCGCGAAGTACCTCAATGGCATCGGCTTTATTATCCTCCACGCCGATCTTCGCCGTCCGGAGCGAAAGCGCGTGCATGAGGATCTCGGTGCCGCCGATCACCTCTTCCGGCCGCTCCAGCATGACGCGGTGATTGGCCGTGATAAAAGGCTCGCACTCCGCGCAGTTGATGATCAGCGTGTCTACCCGTCCGATGGCCGAACGCAGTTTGGCGTGCGTGGGAAAAGTAGCGCCGCCCATGCCTGAAATACCCGCTTTCCGGATAATTTCCACAATTTCCTCCGGTGTGGTCTCGGCCAGAGATTTCGGCCATGGTCTGACATCGGGACAAAGCGTATAAAGTCCGTCGTTTTCAATCACCACGGTGGCAACGCTCTGGCCGTTTGCGCTGTAGCGCTGTTCAATACTTTTGACGGTACCAGAAACACTGGCATGAACCGGGCACCCCAGTCCGCCGCTGACATCGCCGATCAGCTGGGCATAATCCACATGATCCCCCGGCGCCACCACCGGCTTGCACTGCAAACCGATATGCTGGGACATGGGAATGGCCACCGTGGACGGTGCGGACATCTTCCGAATGGCCTGCCCCCGGGTCTTTTTATATTCGCGCACATGTGTGCCGCCCTTGAAGGTGAACGCCATGTTCAAAGCCTCCTTTAATAATAGTAAATCATAGGTTTATATTATATCTTAAATCTCCGTTTTTTTCAACCGAAAAACCGAAATATTCTCAATCCGTACACAATTTGACAGGGAATGTTCAAAAACCTTTTCAAAAATGCAAAAAAGGTGTTGACAAACCCGATTTGTTGTGATATAATGGGCAAGCGTTCCGAAATGGCGGAATAGCTCAGTTGGCTAGAGCGATCGGTTCATACCCGATAGGTCATAGGTTCAAGCCCTATTTCCGCTACCACAAGGCCCGTTCGTCCAGGGGTTAAGACACCGCCCTTTCACGGCGGTAACATGGGTTCGATTCCCGTACGGGTCACCAACGAGAAAAGCCCCCCGAAAGGGGGGCTTTTCTCGTTGATTATCCTTTTCGCGGAACGACCCGGCAAACCGGGGGGCGGGAAGAAAAAGCGGGCATTTTTGTCCGGTTTGCGCCCAAGGGCCTCGCCCTTGGGCAATCGATATCCCGTACGGGTCACCAAAGAAGAAAAAGTCCCGCAAACCTTGATATAATCAGGTTTGCGGGACTTTCCTTTGTTCATGCAGGTTTGCTGGATGTTTCGTTTTTGTTTATAATATTGCAAACTGTACAAGATTTTATAAAAACAGTTCCGAAATCGGAAATTTTGCAACACGCTTGCAACACATGCAACACAGATGCAACACAGCACAGCCATCCCCCATAAAGCGGGGGATGGCTGTGCTGTGTTCGTTTTTATACTTTGAAAATCCGCGTCCGATGTTTTTCCAGCGCGAAAAGCAGCAGCAGGCCGAGCACACCGGCAGAAAGGATTTCGCCCGCGCCGACGGTGGCAAACAAAAACCAGATGGAATCCGTCACATCCACATAGCAATAGCGGATGACGAACGGGATGATGAGCGTATTGCATAAAACCGGCGGCAAAGGGGCAAGCCAGCGCCAACGCCGCAAGGCACGGGTCCCGATGGCTCCCAACAGGGTGGCCAGCGTTCCGAAAATGAGATCCGGCGCGGCCGCGCCGGTCAGCAGATTGGCCAGCAGACAGCCGAGCGTGACGCCGGGAACAGCGGCGGCCGTAAAATACGGCAACACAGTCAGTGCCTCCGAAATCCGGAGCTGAACCGCCCCCTGCCCCGAAAGGCCGAAAAGCGAGGACAGAAAGGTCAGCGCCACATACAGGGCGGCAATGACGGCGGCATAGGTCATACCCAAAAGAGTACGATGAATCTTGGTGTTCATTTTTTTGCATCTCCTTAGTTTTGTTTTAGGTGAGGAGGGTTCCGAACTCACCATTATTTTTATATGAACTGCCAATCAGCGGCCGAGCGCCTTTTGCGCCGCGCGGACATCGGCATACATATAAAGCGAACCGAGGCTGAAAATCGGCCGGCCGGTTTCTTTTGCAACGGCCAAAGCAGCCGAAAGCGCCGACTGAGCCGAGGGGAACGGCGTGGCTTTCACACCGTTTTTCTCAAACTCCCGCGCGTACGCCTCTGCCGGAAGCGCGCGGGGGGTATCGGTGGGCGCAAATGTAAAAACTTCCTGCGCAAGCGGGGAAAGTTCCTTTATCATGAGCGGATAGTTTTTATCGGCCATGACCGCCGTCAGAAACAGCACTTTTTCACCGGGGAAATAGGTGCGCACGGTCTTTACGGCTTCGGCAATTCCCTGCGGATTATGCGCGCCATCCGACAAAATGAGCGGGTTTTCGGAGAGCTTTTCAAACCGGCCCGGCCAGCGCACCGAAGAAAGCCCGGCACGGACAGCTTCCTCCGGCAGGGATAGTCCCTCTCTCCGGAGCAGATCCACCGCGCAAAGCACCGTGCGAAGATTTTTGACCTGATAAACGCCGAGCAGGGGGATGTGCACGGCCGGATGTCCGGGAAGCGAAAGAGTTGTGCCGTCAAGGTCGCACCTGACATCGGTGGGTTCGGATTCGCGGGCGGCCCAAAAAGGCACCCCGACCCGGGCGGCCGTCTCCCGGATGACTTTTTCGGCCCCGGCATCTTCCCCGCCCCAGAGCACCGGCGTGCCCGGTTTGATGATGCCCGCTTTTTCGGCAGCGATCTTTTCCACCGTGTCCCCGAGAATCTTTGTGTGGTCCAACGCAATGCCGGTAATGACCGAAAGTACCGGGGGGGCGATGAGGTTGGTGGCATCCAGCCGTCCGCCCATGCCGACCTCCAGCACCACATACTGACAGTTGTGCCGCCGGAAATATTCAAAAGCAATGGCTGTGATGATCTCAAATTCGGTTGGTTTTTCCGTCATTTCACCCACAAGGCCGGCCACCCGCGCGGTCAGTTCGGCCAGTTCTTCATCCGGAATATCCACACCGTCCACACTCATCCGCTCGTTGAAGCGGAGAATATAGGGCGAGGTATAAAGCCCCGTCCGGTATCCCGCCGCACGCAGAACCGCAGCTGTCATAGCACAGAAAGATCCCTTTCCGTTTGTACCGGCCACATGGATAAAGCGGAGCGCATCCTGCGGATTTCCGAGCAGTGCGCAAAGTTCACGGATCCGGGACAGCCCCGGACGGCTGCCCAAAAAAGAATAAGAATCAATATAGGCAAGCGCTTCTTCGTAATTCATTTGACTTCCTTCTCTCTGGGGCGCCGCAACGACTCGACCTGCGCAAAGACCGCTTTTGACCGCAGAAGCAGGAAGATGATGGTACACTCCAGCGTACCGATGAGCGTATAAGTGAGTAGCCGCCAGAGCATCAACTGCCAAAGCCCCATATTATATTTGGAAAGATACCACGCCGCCAGACCCAATGACTTGATGAGCACCGAGCCCGTCAAATGCGCCAACATGGTGGAAAGCACACAGCAAAGCCACAGCGGACGCCTGACAATCAGCGCAACCAGCCCGGAAACCATGCCGACCGCCGCCGCCCCCAGTGTGATTATCGGGTTGATGGCATAGCCGTACAGCAGGCACCCGACCAGATCGGCCACCGCACCGGTGGCCGCGCCGACCAGCGGCCCGAAACAGATGCCAGAAAAAAGAATGGGCAGGTTTTCAAAACTGATGCGGATGATCTGCGAGAACGGATTGGGAATCTGCAAAAACTTTCCGAGTATCAAACTCATGGCAGAAAGCAAAGACGCCGCGCAAAGTACGCGCAGATTGCCGAAAAGCAACAGGTTGCTTTTCTTTTTTTCGGTGGGACAAACATTTTTTGAAGACATATAAAAAACCTCCTTTTCCCATACTTCCTATGGCAAAAAAGAGGCCGGTAACGGTGCCGGAATGTCTTTGCCCTTCGAAGCGGGATGCAGACACCCGACCGCGGAAAAACCTTCGTCCGGCAGGCAACTCCCCGTCCCGCCGGCACTTCACGCCGGGTATCTTACTCTTCAAGATGTTCCTATTATAGAAGTTCCCGGCACAAATGTCAAGAGGACTTTTGAAAATATTTCAAAAGGCTTGCAAAAGGGGAAGCGAATGTGATATAATCGGTTTGTCAATATCTTTTCACAGCCGAAAGGAGACCGTATGATCTACCGTACTGTCACGCTGGCTCCCTATGAAGGAGCCACGCTCACCGCTATCTGCGTTTCCAACACCCCCGAACTGAAACAGCCCCCCCGCCGTGCCGTGGTGGTCTGTCCGGGCGGCGGATACAACATGCTTTCCGACCGGGAAGCCGAACCGATTGCGACGCAGTTCCTGGCCGCCGGTTTTGCCACCTTTATCCTGCGTTATACCGTTGGCGATGGGGCAGCGAATTTTGCGCCGCTTTGCCAGGTGGCGCTGGCGATCCGCCATGTGCGCGAGCACGCGGCCGAATACAATGTGGACCCCGATTATGTTTTCACCTGCGGTTTTTCCGCCGGCGGACATCTGGCCGCTTCGGCCGGCATTCTGACCGACCACCCTGCCGTGCAGAAACTGATGGCCGATGCGCCGGCCGATATTGCCCGTCCGACGGGCATGATTCTGGCCTATCCGGTCATTACCGCCGGCGAAAAGGCACATCACGGTTCCATTCACAAGCTCTGCGGCACGAAGACTCCCACCAAGGAAGAAGAGGACCGTTTTTCGCTGGAGCTCCATGTCAGCGACAAAACGCCGCCGGCCTTTATCTGGCACACTTTCAGCGATGAGGCCGTTCCGGTCGAGAACTCGCTGTATCTGGCACAGGTCATGTCCGAACATCACATTCCGGTGGAAATGCACATTTTCCCCTACGGCCACCACGGTCTGGCGCTGGGTGATGAGCGCACCATGTCCGGCAGGGACACGCTCATTCACCCCTACGTTTCCTGCTGGGTACCGCTGGCCGTGCGCTGGGTCAACGAATTCGGAAAATGGTAAAAAAGAAAAGCGGGCGGGGCAAATGCCCCGCCCGTTTTTTAACCCCGTCCGGTGCCTTCCGGGTTCAGTTTTCGATGATAAGCCCATAGTCGCCGTCTTTGCGACGATAGACCACACAGGGCTTATCCGTGTCCGCGTCCCGGAACACAAAGAACAGATGTTCCAGCAGATTCATCTGCAAAATGGCCTCTTCCACCGACATAGGTTTAACGGGGAATGTCTTGGTACGGATGCGGAATTCGCCCTCCTCGGCTTCTTCGTGTTCGCCGGGGACCGGCTCGAAAGCACCGCTGCGCAATCGCCTTTCCAGGCGCGTCTTGTTTTTTCTGATTTGGCGTTCCAGCGCTTCGATCGCGCCGTCCAGCGCGGTCTGGAAGGTGTCCGCCCCTTCCTCGCTGCGGAAAATGGTGCCTTTATAGTAGATGGTGATCTCAACATACTGCAGATCATGACGGCAACTGAATAAGACAATCGTTTCCGCTTCGTCGTCAAAAAAACGATCGAACCGCGTCATCTTCTTTTCCGTAAGCGCACGCAGGGAGGCACGCACCGTCAATTGCTTTCCGCTGATGGTCAGTTTCATAGCTGTTCCGCCTTTCTGTATCCTGTGGAGGTTCTTTCCTCTCTTGATACAGCTATATTATAGCACACTTTTTATTAAAAATAAATAGCTTTTTCTGTCACTTGGCTGAATTTTCTGTGAAAATCAAAGAAATTTACGCTCTGTCGGATTCTTGGGTTTCTGCCCGGAGGAAAGGCGAATGTGTATTTTCAAAACGGCGCAGTGAAAAATCCAGCACAATATAAAGCAGCGAAAGCACGCCCGTTAAAAGCAACGGCAGATCAAACCGGATATACAGCGCAATGGTGCTGTCCACCTTGAACATCCGGGCACTGATAAAAGCAAAAATCTGGGGATACAGCGCGGCCGCCACGAAAAAGCAGACATCGACCGCGGCCAGAATCCGATTGGGGAAAAAAGTGAGATAAAGCAACCGGAACCGCTCGCTTTGCCCTTTTTTCTTTCCCATATCGGCCCCCACGGCGCAGACCGCCGACAGGACCGCGAAAAAAAGACCGATACAAAAGAACAGGAAACAAAGAATGACCCCCGTGGCCAACACGAAATAGATCTGATGGCCGCTTTCGGAAGAACCGATGGCGGCACGCGCCTCCCGCAGGGTCTCAAAGGACAGGCGCAGGGGAGAAATCAGCAACTGCACACCGCGCTGCAGGGCGCGGACCGAGTGAAAAGCGCCCGATACCACCAGTGTGATGCCGCACAAAAGGGGCAAACAGTATTTAAAAAGAAAAAGAATGTGCAAAAAAGTACCGGAACGGAATCTGTTTTCGGCCTTTTTCGATTCTTCCCCGGTCTCTTTCCCGCAGGCTTCACCGTTTTCTTCTTTATCCGTCATTGATCTTTGTTCCCTTCCAGAAAATAAGTAGCTTCCATATCGGCCGTAAAAAGTGCCACCGCCAGCGGAAATCTGGAAAAGGCCGAACCCACGGTGTTGTTGTCCTCACATCCCGAAAAGCCCATGTGATACCGGATGGCAAAAGCCTCGTCGCGCGTCAGGCGCATGAAACCCGAAATGATGTAGACCGATTTTTCCCCGTGGCCGTAAGGAAGTTCATCCTCGATGGTATAGTAAGGCACCGCCTTCCACGCGCCGTTTTCTTTGACATTCCGCGTGCTTTCCTTATAAAAATTGATTTTGCAAAGATCATGGAGCAACGCGGAGATGGCAATGCTCTCCTCGCTGGCGCAAAGGCCGTAGACTTCCCGGACGCGGGGGCGCGAAAGATAATCGCAAAGGCAGTCGTAGACATTGAGCGAATGTTCCAGCAAACCGCCGGGATGCGATCCGTGATAGCGGGTGCTGGCCGGGGCGGTGAAAAAATCGCAGTGGTCGGAACACAGGTAGTCCAGCAGTTTTTCTGCCCCTTCCCGGTGGATCTTGTTTTTGAAAATGGAGATGAAGCGCTCTTCGTTGCTCATGTTTTCGCCGATCATATTCTGCCTCCCGAATTTTTCTGATATTTTATTGTATCATTTTTTTTGCCGCTTGTAAAGATGTGCCGGAAAATTGTTTCGGACTATGGACAAGTTCCTTTTTCTATGGTATAATTGTTAAGTATTAAGTTAAACACTCCCCGCTCCGGGAGAAAGGACGCATCATGCAAACACCCAAACTTTCACTGCTCCCCTACAAAGGCACACGGGATTTTTATCCCCGCGACATGAAACTGCGCAACTGGTTTTTCGGAAAGATCAAAGAAGCGCTGGCCCGTGCCTGCTTTGAAGAATACAACGGCCCGATGCTGGAATCTCTGGACCTTTATATTGCCAAAAGCGGCGAGGAAATTGCCAACGAGCAGACCTATCACTTTGAGGATCGCGGCGGCCGTCAGCTGGCTGTCCGCCCTGAGATGACCCCCACGGTGGCACGGCTGGTGGCGGCAAAGATCGGCGAGCTCAACTTTCCGCTCCGTTGGTTTTCCATCCCGAACCTTTACCGTTACGAGCGCCCCCAGCGCGGCCGACTCCGCGAACACTGGCAGGTCAATGTGGATATTTTCGGCTGCGACACTTTCGAAGCCGACCTGGAAGTGATTTCCACTGCCGTTTCGCTCCTGCGCGCGCTGGGCGCGAAGGACGATATGTTCAAGGTGCACATCAACAACCGCCGCTTGTTCAACGATGTCATCGCCCGCATTGCCGGTACCGATGCGGAAGGATCGCGCCGCGTATCCAAGGTGGTGGACCGTAAAAACAAGATCCCGCGGGAGGCTTATGTCAAGGATATGACCGAACTGGGTCTTGACGAAGCACAGATCGCGCAGATCGACGCGCTCTACGCCATGAGTGTGGAAGAAGCCGCCGCGCTCTGCCCCGAATCCCGCGGTTCGCAGGAATTGCTGAGACTTTTCGGAATGCTCCGGGAATGCGGCCTTTCGGAGTGCTGTGTGTTTGATTTCGGTATCATCCGGGGGCTTGATTATTATACCGGGACTGTTTTTGAAGTCTTTGACGAAGCGCCCGAAAACAACCGCGCCATGTTCGGCGGCGGCCGTTATGACAATCTGGTGGGGCTCTTTATCAAGAACGCCAACATTTCGGGCGTCGGGTTCGGCTTTGGCGATGTGACGCTGGAAAATTTTCTGACCACGCACAATCTCATCCCCGACATTTACGGTGCGGAAAAGAAAGTGCTGGTGACCCGTTTTGACGATGTGCCCTATGAAGCCTATACCGCGCTGGTGGAAGATCTGCGCGCGGCCGGGATCGCTTCTTCGCTGTATCTGGGTCAAAAGAAATTCGGCAAGCAGATTGACTACGCCGTGAAGGACAACTACAGTCATGTGCTCATCATGGGCGGCGAGGAATATGCCGCCGGAAAAATGAAGCTGAAAGACCTGGCCACGCGCGAGGAAACCCTGCTGACCAAGGAAGAACTCCTTGAAAAACTGGGAGGCGCAAAATGATCTATCTGTTTCTGGCGGACGGTTTTGAAGAGGTGGAAGCGCTCTGCCCGCTGGATCTTCTCCGGCGTGCGGGATGCGCGGTCACGACGGTCGGCGTGGGCGGCACCGAAATCCGCGGGGCACACGGGATCACCGTGACGGCAGACATCCCCGCTGAACTTTACAAAGACAGCGCCCCGGAGATGGTGATTCTGCCGGGCGGCATGCCGGGCGCCAAAAATCTGGCCGCGAGTGCCACGGTGAAAGCCGCCGTAACCGCCGCCGCCACACACGGCGCCTTTCTTTGCGCCATCTGCGCCGCCCCAATGATCCTGGGACAAATGGGACTGCTTGCGGGCAAAAAGGCCACCTGCTACCCGGGTTTTGAAGAAAAGCTGAACGGCGCGGACAAAGTCCGCGACCGTGTGGTACGGGACGGAAATATTATCACGGCCGCCGGCATGGGCGTGGCGCTTCCCTTTGGTCTTTCACTGGTGGAAGCCCTTTGCGGCAAAGCAAACGCCGACGCGCTCCGCGCCGCCGTGCTGGCAGATGAATGAAACCGGCCGTCCCGACCCCAAAGCGGCTCTCCGGGCAGAAGTGACGGCCGCGCGGCGGACGCTTTCCCTGGGTGAAAAGGTCGAACTGGATGCCGCGATCTGTGCGCGCCTTTCGGAATTTTCAGAAGGTTGTGACGGCGTATACGCCTATTTCCCGATTGGCGGGGAGATTGACCTGCGCCCCTTTTTGCTTGACTGTCTTTCCCGGGAAATACCGCTCTTTTTGCCGCGCTGCGAAGGGGCAAAACTGCGCTTTTATCGCCTATTCCGCCCGGAGGACGCCCGGCCGGACGCTTTCGGGATTCCCGCTCCGCCCGCCGAAATTCCCGCCCCCGCGCCAACCGCGCAAAGTCTTTGCGTGCTGCCGGGACTGGCTGCCGGCAAAAACGGAGAACGGCTGGGCTATGGCGGCGGCTTTTATGACCGTTTTCTCCCGGGATTTCCGGGGACATCGGTTTTCGCGGTCTATGATCGCTTTTTCTTCAAAACGCTCCCGGTCGATGAAAAGGACCGGCCGGCGGATTTTATTCTGACAGAGAAAGGAGTTTTTCCCCGTGGGTAAATGGATTCCGGAGCGCCCCCCTTATCGCCGGGAACGGCGGATGGCGGGGTATCCCCTGCTGGCTGTTTTTTCGCTGTTTTTCGTTTTTCGCCTTCTGTGCGAGCGCGGCACCCTGCTTGCCGGACGCCCGGAGCTGACTTTGCTCCTGAAACTCCTGCTTTTTGCGTTGCCGGTGCTCCTGTATTTTTCCTTGCGACGGCGCTTTTTCCCGATCGCCATCCGGCTGCGGGCGCCGTCTCCCTCGGCCTTCCCCCTTCTCCTTTTCGCCCTTCTCTTCGCGCTGAGCGCCACCACCCTGCTTTCGGTGGCTTTCGGCGGGCAAAGCACGCTGGGAAACGGTTTCGGTGCCTTTAATGACTTTTCCGGTAAATCCTTCTGGCGACAGGCCTTTTATCTTGTCGCAGGCGCGTTGCTCCCGGCCTTTCTTTCCCCTTTCTTTTTTATCGGTACGCTGTGCGGCGAATATGAGCGGCGCGGGCTACTCCGGGCGCTGATTCTTCCCGCGGTTTCTTTTGCCCTTTTTCCCTTTGATCCTGCCAACTTCCCGGCCTATCTTTTGCTTGGATTTCTGCTGACGCTCCTTTTTTATGCCACGGATTCGCTTCCTGCGGTCATCGGCTTTTACGGAGCGTACAATCTCCTTCTGCTCTTTGGCGGGCGTTATCTGACGGCGCTCTTTGCTTTCACGGGCAGCCCGGAAATTCTCTTTTTCTTCTCGATGCTTCTCGCCCTCTCGTCCGGCTTTTTCTTCTGCCGTTCGGCCATCCGGATCTACCGGGAGCGCTCGGAAGACGAATGGCCGGATCCAAGACGCCATGTGCCCTTTGCCGTGCAGTTCTACACCTTTCTGGACGCACTGACAGACCCCGCCGTTCTTCTTTCATGGGCCCTTGCCGTGGCGGCCTTTATCCTGCTGTAAATAAAAAAGAGCCTGTCAGCTGACAGGCTCTTTTTTATTCGGAGCGACAGGTCAGTGTGCGGCCGTCACTGTAAAAGATCAGCGTGCCGGAAAGGTCGGTCCGGTAGATCCGGCACTCAAGCGCGGACAATCGCGAAAGCGTGCCGACATCCGGCAGGCCGTAACTGTTGCCGGCGCCGCAACTGATGGCGGCCATGCGGGGCGCGGCGGCCGCCAGAAATTCCGGCGAGCCGGAGCTGTCCGAGCCGTGGTGCCCGACCTTCAAAAGATCGCAGGAAAGTTTTTGCGGGCAGGAGGAAAGCAGCGCCGCTTCCCCCTCCTTTTCCAGATCTCCGGTCAGAAGCACAGTTGTTTCGCCATAGGTAACGCAAAGCACGGTGCTCCCGTTGTTTCCCTGACCGAATCCGGAAAGCAACACTTCCGCTTCGGCGCCGCCAAAAGAAAAACACATACCGGTCTGCGCGGTCACTGTCGTTGTTCCTTTTTGCTTCAGTTCGCTCACAAAGAGCAAATAGGCCTCTTCGCTTCCCGTTTCGGCCGGCAGAATCACCTGCCCCGGAGTAAACTCCGAAAGCACCGTGCGGGCATTGCCGTAATGATCCTCATGCGGGTGCGTGACCAGAAAATAATCCAGCTTCTGAACGCCCAAATCGTGCAGGATCACCCGGAGTTGCGATTCAGCCGAAAACGGGCCGCAATCCACCAACAGCGTTTCTCCGTTGGCACGCAACAAAATGGCATCTCCCTGCCCCACATCCAGCACATAAAGGGAAAGCCCCTCGGCCTTTTGAGCCCGGCGACGCGAAACAGCGGCGACTCCCACGCGAACAAAACAGGAAAGAAGCAACAGCAAAGCCAGCACGCGCAAGACAATCCGCCGTGCGCGGGCAAAAGAGGGAGAAGTGAAAAAAGTCACAACGGTCTACTCCTTTTCCCATGCCGACGGCGAGGAGACCTTTTTGCGGACAAATTCGCAATACTGTACGAATTTCATCGGCTTGGCGAAATAATAACCCTGAATGACATCACAGCCAAGCGCCTGCAGGCGCTCGAAATCTTCTTGACTCTCCACGCCCTCCTGCGTCACCTTCATGCCCAACTGACGGATGACCTTTATGGTATTTTCCAGAATGATGCGGTCACGCTCGGCATTAATCCCCTTGCGGATGAAAAACTTGTCGAGTTTGATCTCGTCCATTTCCAGTTCTTTTAAAATGTTGTAGGAGGAATAGCCCGTGCCGAAATCATCCAGCGAACAGTAAAAACCGGCCGCGTGCAAAGCCGTGATCATGTCGGAAAGATATTCATAATTTTCATAAGCGAAACTTTCGGTAAACTCCAGGGTGATAAAACCGTCCTTTACGCCGAATTTTTTCTTGATACGGGTATAGTAAGCAAGAAAATCCGGCTGAATGGCCGTGAAGCGTGAAACATTGATTGAAAGCGGATATTGCTCCAGGCCGTTTTGCACGCAGAATGCCGCGTTTTCGCAGGCTTTGTAAAAAACAAAATGATCCAGCTTGACAATAAAGCCGTTCTCCTCGAAAACCGGCAGGAAAAGATCGGGAGAACGATAAGCGTTCTTCCGGGCATCAAACCACCTTACCAGCACCTCGCTGCCATCAATCCCCTGCTTTTTAAAGCTGTATTTGGGCTGATAAAAAAGATGAAATTCCGATTTTTTCAGCGCTTCTTCCATCCGGCCTTCGATTTCGGCTCTTTTCAGGTAGGTTTCGCGCACCACATCACTGTAAAAACGGAAATCTGAGAGGCCGCCCCCCTCCTCGGCGGGCATATCCCGGATTGCCATTGCCTTTTCAATGATCCGATGCGGTTTTTGCGGAGTTGTGCGATCGATTTCATAAATGTCAAAAACCAGTTTGGCCTTATAACCGCTCTGTCCAAACCCCGAAAACCGGTCAAAGGAAAATCGGAGGGCCGACAGACGCGACATCAGGGCATCCCTGTTTTTGCAGTGCAGCAACAGGGCAAATTCACCATCGGTACTGTACGCATACGCCTCCCGCATCAGGAGTGCGCGCTGACAGAGATTGCGTGTGTATTTCAGCAAGCGTCGTGCCATCGGTTCGCCGAAATGTTCCGGAATATAGGCAAAATTGCTGATCCGGAGCAAGACCACGGCAAACCGGGTCACTTTATTCTGCGAAAGAAGGACGGACAGATCCTCTTCAAATTTCCGCATATTGGGACAATTCAGCTGCGGATCGACCGTGCCGATCTCAAAAATGCGCCGGTGCACCCGCAGACGGTCCACGATAAAGTAAAGGCAAAGCGCCCCCAGAATGACAAAAAAGATGAGGAGCGTGGCCCAGATGGTATCCACCAATTCATAGCCGGAACCATAAATCTCCTTCATTTTGTAGAGATTCACAAGGGTGATATTCCCGCTGTCTGCCCCCAGATTGTTGACGGTCAGCACATATTTCTCGGTTCCAATCCGAACCACAAAAGAACCGTCGGCGCCGTTGCCAAGCGTTTGCAGAATACTCTCATACGACTCGTCGGACAAAAGCATCGGCAACACGCTTTCCGTAACCGTTCCGGCACCGATCTGAAAACTGTCGTCCTGAACGACCCGCTCCAGAATGGTTCCGTCATGCTTACACACCAGTGCGAAAGCGCTTTCCCGGAAGCAATTGTTCAGTTCTCTTTTTTCCGGATCGGAATAGATAAAATCCGTCACGGCCGAACGGTCATAAAGCAGGGTGACGCGGTCCGTAAGATAACCGTCGCAATCGGCGGAAACCGCCACCGTCATCCGGTTATCCCGGTACGGAAAAACGCGCGAAAGAGTAGTGCCGCTTTGCCGGAGCGCCGCCTCGATCTCGGGATAGGTACACTCGCTCTCCACGCCTGAACGGTAATAAACGCCGTCTTTGCAAAACCACGCGTCCAGATAATAGCGGCGATCTTCACCCCCGGAAATCCGGAAATTCGAGAGAAAATTGATCACTTCCTCCTCAGTGTTAAAAGTAGCCAGTGTAGTGGAGGTCACTTCGGCCTCGGTTTTGAGCCGGTCTGCGCGGCTTTGCGCCACACGCACCTCTTCGGCCGAAAGCAAAGCGGCCTTTTCCACCGCTTCATTTTCCATCCCGGAGGTATAACTTTTTCCCTGCATGATGATATTGGCCGCGAAAGTCATGCAAAGAATGATGAGCCCGGCAAAAACGATCTCTTTACCGTGCCTGAAAAAGAAATTTTTCATCTTTTTTGGCCCGCAACATTACTTTTTCGCATTCAGCGTATTCATGAGCGCGTGCATTTTTTCACGCTCGGCATTGATGCGTTCAGTATACATATTAAAGAAGTCCACATCGTCATCGGCCGGCGTGCTGTGCGTCAGGATGGCCTCCACCAGCGCGGCCTGTGAACGGGAGCGTTTTTGCTCCAACAGCTCGATCATTCGGCGACTTTTCTTAATTTCCCGTTTCAGACGAATTTTTTCAAAAAACATAATGCCTCCCCAAAATCAGTTATTTCCACCGTCATCCCGCCGGTTTTCTTTTTTCAGTTTTTCCACTTCCTCACCAATCCGTCGCGCCATCTCGGCTTCTTTTTCTTTTTCGGCCGCCGAAGTTTCCGCCCTCAGTTTCCGATTGAGTTCCGGCAACACAAGCGAACACACACAAAAGAAAAATGCCGAAAATATGAGCGCCAATCCAAAGCCGGAGGAAAAAAGCCGTCCAACGGTACTTAAAAACGGCAAATTCCGTACATATCGCGCGACGACATCAGTCGGTTTTACCGTAAACGGATCCTCTGTGGCCAATACATGGTCGCCCTTGGTGCGATAGCCGTTTTCGCTCACACCCACCACGCGATGCGTGATCAGGCGGCCGTAAACGGCGGAAGTTTCATCCGGGCAAACAAAAGTGATGATGTCTCCCGCGGCCACTTCTTTTCCGTCCACGCGCTGAACCAAAATAAAACTCCCGGTCGGGATGGTATTTTCCATGCTGCCTGTTTCCACATACAAATAGGTATAGCCAAAAAGGAAAAGCGGTTTTTTGCGGATCATTCCGGCGAAGAAAGCCAGAAGCAACAGCAAAGCAAAAAGAATCAGGATTACATTGGAAAGCGCCCGGAGCACCCGGCCGGCTTTTTTTTCTTTTTCCATATCTTTTATCCTTTATTTCCGGCCGCCGCGCAGAAATCCGAAGAATTTGGCAAAGAACCCCCGGCGGGTCTCCACCTCTCCCTCTTCTTTTTCATTCTCGGCCGCGTCGGCCATGAATCCGCGGCTGTCATCCACGCCAAGCGCAAGCGGAGACTCGGTTTCTTCCGGAGATCCGATTCCGTGGGCAACGCCGACTGGCTCCTTTGTTTCCGCCACCGTCATGGGCGGTTCCCCGGTAGACGGTGCGGTTTTGACTGCGGGAATTTCCGATTCCCCAACTGGCGGCGCCTTTTGGGATTCTTCCGGTTGCGGAAGAGGAAGCGCCGCAGATATATCTTCGGTTTCTTCACCCGTTTGGGGGGTAAGCACTTCCTGTCCGCCCCCGACTGCTTTCATCAGACCCCTTTGCAACAGTTCTTCATCGGTCATTGAGGCAAAATCCTCTACCGTGAGAACCAACGGCGATTTTGCGGGGAGAAGACCGCGGGACTCGGCCAGTCCAGAAATCAACTCACGGGCATATTTCAGTCCCCGCTCGGTCCTGATTTTCAAAAGAGCAGGCACTTCGGCAAAACGCTTTTCCCCGCTGACATCCCGGAGAAAATACTTGGGATGCTGTTCTTCGGGCGGCAAAGCCAGATACAGGTAAAGAGATTTTCCCTTGACTACCGTCCGCGCCAGCGGTGAACGGCCTTCTTTGAAAGCGGCATAATGCCAGCTTTGGCGCAGATGCACGCGACGATAGGAAAGAAATGCGTTGGCAACCTCGGTAAAATAATGCTTGACGGCGGGCTCTGCCGTGACCAGTTTTGCCGTGAAAGATTTGCGATAACGCATTTCAAGCGGGTCAAATCCGGTTTTTTGAGCGTTTATTTCTTTGGCATTTTCAACAAATGCCGTTGCGTGATCGGCCGTTTCCGATTCGGTTATGGGTGCTTCCGGGGGTATTTCAGGTACTTCTGCGGCCTCTTTTTCGGCACTTTCACCCATCGTTTCTGGGCTTTCGGCCGACATATCCGCACGGGCGGCAGGAAGAACTTCCTGCACCGCAGATCCGGTTGTTTCGCCGCCCAAAGGCCTGATAAGGCCGCGGGCCAACAGCGATTCAAAGGTATCGGCCGGATAATCGGCCGGGGTCAGCGGCGTATCCGGCACACGGCGCGGTACCAGTGCAAAAATCCCGGCTTCTTTGGCAATCAGTTCCACAGCGTACCGGAGTCCACGGTCGCTTCGTACCCGCAAAAGGGCAGGCACGCGCGCATAACGCCGGGTAGCGGAAACATCACGAAGGAAATATTTCGGATCCTGAACGGCCGGGTCAAGCGCCAGATAAAGGCAGAGCGTTTTGCCTTTGATGACGGCTTTTGCAAACTGCGTCCGACCGACATTGAAGGAAGCGTAAGAAAAGGAAAGGCGCATTTTGGCCTTTTTGTAGGAAAGAATGGTATTGGCAATTTCGGTAAACCGCGCTTTGAGCGACTCGTCCGCCAAAATGAGGCGCGCAAGGAAGGATTTGCGATACCGGATCCCGGCAAAAGCGGAATCTTTGGCCTCCAGCGCCGATTCCTCGGCTTCTTCTTCCTCCTCGCTCCTGTAGCATTTGTCGGCTTCCAGCGCCACACGCAGGGCAAAGAGGATATCGTTTTCCCCGGCTTCTTCCTTATCCTGAATTATCTCGTCAAAGTCCTCGGCCGCCGGCGCTTCAATCTCATTCACAATGCGGGGATTCAGCATTTCGGAAACATATTCGGCAATGGCTGTCTCGCTGTTGTAATCCCCGCGTATATGGTGGCGGAAAAGCAGATACTGCATGGCCGCTCCGCCGTAAATCTGACGGATATAGTCCTGTGGGAGATCTTCCAACCGCTCGTTTACGATCAGCCCGTAACCGCTGTCATCATAGCTCTCAATAAATTCCCAAAGCGCCAGGCACTGCCGGAAATACTTGTTTTTGAGAATGGCGTTGGTACGCATAACCGGGGGCTTGACATAGTTTTTGCCCATTTTCGCCACAAAATCAGAGGACAGATAGGCGGTAACAATGCCGTTCAGTTTTTCCACGCGATGCCAAAGGCCGGTCCTGTGCACGGTGTTCTTTTCCTCCGGCTTTTCACGGCACTTCTCGGAAAGCGAGACTGAAAGTTTTACCTGCCCGGTCATGCCGTCGTGATTGAAGCGGTCGGAAAACGAAAGTTCGGTCACGCGTTCGTCCGCGCCGTTCTTCTGCCCGATTTCATAGCGCCGGGTCACGAAACTGTACAGCCGGTGAAGAAGTGTATTCAAAAACTTGTTTTCATAAGTAAGAACGGAATCTTCCCGGAACACATTCAGCATCTTTGTGGGCGTGACGGTATCGCCCTCCACTTTGGAAATCATGTCCGTATGCTGAGAAAGGTACTGCACCGAGCGACTGGTAATCTTTTTGGTCAGTTCGACCGGCATGACCTCCTCGCGCTCCTCGATGAAGTGCGTGGGGTTGCGGATGAGCTCGTCAAGAGCAGGGAGCGCATCCTCCACGGCACGCACCCAGATCTCGTCCACCGAGCGGAGCATGAGGCGCCGCGACAGTTTGGCGCTGGCCTCCCCGCCCGACAGAGCCCGCAGAATCTCCCCATAGATGCCATAGCGGGAAAAAAGCGATTCGGCAAACGACACCGTATCTTCATACGCACCGCCGGCAAGATCCGGCAAATCCCAGGAGGGTTCCTCCGCCGCGTTGTCCTCCTCCGGCGCTTCCGTGCCGGCGACACCGGGCTTTCCGGTTTTGAGCAGACGAATGAGACCGCGCGTCATCAGATTGCCGAAACTGTCGGCCGGGAAATAGCGCGGAAGAATGGGCGAAATACCGCCCGGCCGTTCCCGAAGTTCGAAGGAAGCCGCCAGTTGGTCAATGAGCGACAGCGCGTGACGAAGCGCGCCCTCACTGCGGATTTTTAAAAGCGCCGGCGTTTTTTCGTATTTTTTCTTTTCGGAGGCATCCAGTGTACGATATTTCCCCTCTCCGTATTCCTTGGGAGAAAGCGCAAGATACAGGCACAGCGTTTTGCCGTTGATGACAAACCGCGCCAGTTGCGACCGGCCGGTCTGGAAAGTGACCCCTGACCAGCTCATGCGGGAGCGCACCCGGTCATAAGAAAGGAGCCGGGTGGCCAGTGCCGCATAGTATTCCTTTACCCTGGGTTCGGAAAGCGAGAGTTTGGCGACAAAAGATTTGCTATAACGCAGTTTTTCCACCCACTGCCCGCTTTTTTTCTCTTCGGGGGCGGCAGATCCCCCGCTCAAAGTGATTTTCTTTTCTTCCATACCGGAACGCTCCCCTCCACTTTGCAAAGGTCAGAAATATCAGTAGGTTTTTTGCAAACGGCGCAGAAAATCAATGCTCTCTTTCATTACGCCGCTACCGAAGGAATTATCCAGAAACTGAATCAATTCCCGCAGTTCATCACGGATGAGCGAAAGATTGAGACTTTCAAATTTGCGGAACACTTTGGTAGCCAGCATATAGTCAATGGCGTCAATTTCGGTACCGCCACAGGCCACATAGACCGGCACAAAGAGTTTTAACTGTTTCATAATCCGGTTACCGAAGGCCACACGGAATTTCTCGATCACAAAAAGATCCAACCGTCCAATGAGATCCAGCATTTCGGCACTCACGGGATGCTCGGCCTGGGCCTTTTTATAAAGACTTTCCACATAGGAATAGGAAATGCGCTCCGGTTCGGTCTCCGGTGCGTCGAAAGCAATGCCCTTGCTGTCCAGATTGATGACCAGCGCACGGTCATAGACCTTATCCGAGAC
This sequence comes from uncultured Eubacteriales bacterium, assembly GCA_905187695.1. Taxonomy (GTDB): domain Bacteria; phylum Bacillota; class Clostridia; order Oscillospirales; family CAG-272; genus Firm-07. Next base: position 36,868 of record CAJJIY010000011.1, read on the forward strand.
CGAGAAGGTGGAATCGTCATTGTTGATGGTGCCGATGTACCACACATTCTGCGGGATGACAAGCGAACCGTTTCGCAGTCTGGCAGGATCGTTTTTCCAGGCAGAAGGCACCAATTCGATCTTCCACTCAGCGGGATCCGGCATTTCCAGAACGGAAAGCATTTCGGCAAAGTAATATTCCACCCGCGCAATGTTCATCTCATCCAGAATGATGATGTTAAGGTCATCGTTATAGGAGGCCTCGTAAATGCGGCGGAGCACCTCTGTCTCGTTGAATTTTTTGGTGAATTCGTTGAAATAACCGAAGAGTTCGTTCCGGTCGCGCCAGGACGGCTGAACCGAGGCAATGGTGGCGTCATGCTTGAAATATTTCCCCATGACATACGGCAGCGAGGTCTTACCGGTTCCCGAAATGCCCTGGAGCACAATCAGCTTGGTAGCCGCGAGCCCCGCCAGCATCAACCGGATGGTACGCACATCGTAATAAAGCCGGTGTCTGGAACAGGCATAATTCCGCAGATCATCGCACAACGCCTGAAGTGTGAGATTGTTCTGATAGGCGGGCGGATTATAAAAAGCGTAGGCGGCATCCACTGCGGCCAGACGCGAGAAACGGCAAGAACCCGAAAAGGCCGCCTGCCCCGGTTCTCCCTCGGATGGAGCCGTCGTTTTTTCTTCTTCCGGTTTTTCCACTTCTTCTTTGAGCATTTCGCGCATCTGCTCGTAAGAAAGACCGGCCTGCGTCACTTTCAGTTGCAGAATGCGCTCCTTTTCTCCGGTCAGACGAACCACATCCTGATGCAGATCGGCAATCTCCTCCAGAAGATCCTCGTTACCGACCAGCGTTTTGCGGAAGCGGACGAATTTACGGATGGAGAGCACCAAAAGAAAAATCAATCCCAGCCAGATGGCGAAGGTGATGAGAAACGCCAGAACCGAAAAGATCCAATCCAGCACGCCGAACTGTGTGGCCTCTCCCGCCCAAAGTTTAAAATAGTAGGAAAAATCAAATATTTTGACAATCCCGAAGAAGATGCCCTTGAATATCATCAGGACTCCGTCCAGCATATGACCGAAAAAAGCCTTGAACCAGGTCATAAATCCGTACAAAAAATCCATAGTTTTCCCTTTCTGCGAATATTGTATATCTTTTAAAAAGTTTTCGGCGCAAAGCGAAAAGCCAAAAAGGTAACCAATCTACCCCTGACAATGCGGTCGGAAAAAGTCCTGACCGTCAATCGTCTCCCGCTCCTTTGCACAGCCAACCCGGCCAGAGTGATAAAAACCGGACCTGAGCGGCATTGGCCTGCTCTCAAGCCCGGTTTTCTTTTCGCTTTTCGCTTCGCGCCGAACGAAACGGTCTGCCCTGAAATCGCGTCCGGAAAAAAGCCTTGTAAAAACAGGGCGTTATTCTCTCTTTTCGCCCTCACCCTCAGGCGTTTCACCGTCCGGAGAAGACTCGTTTTGCTCTTTTTGCTGACGCAGATATTCTTCAATTGCGCGCTGTTTGATGAGTTCCTCATCCGCCGCGCTGATCATTTTCTTTCCGGCGTTCTTCATCTTCAGCACCATGCGGATAAACGCATAGACCTCATAGCCGAAGAAAAGGAGCATCGGAAGCAGAATGCAAAGGCCGAAGCCAAGGCGACTGCCGAGAAAAGTGAAAAAAGACCCACAACCGTTTATCTTTTTCCCGGTGTAACGGGCGATAATGGCCGAACGGCGCACGGTCTCGCTCACGCCCTGTTCAAGACCACTGTATTCGGGGTTGTCCCCTCTTGTTTTCACCGTGATGATATGACCGTTGACATCGCGCTCGATCTCCGCGATCCGGTGCGTATTGTATTCGCCGCGCGAAAACTGCCCGTCACGGTTGATATCCCATTCGTAGGTGATGATATCGCCAACTTCCAACGCGTCAACGGCGCTGTCATTTTCCGCGATGTATTCCCCCACAATCATGGCGCCGGAGCGAAAACCCTCCGGCTTGTTTTCCGGCACCCAATCGGGTTTTTCGGCATTCATGGAATCCGACTGAACATTCAGATAGCATTTCCCGCCGACGGCAGGGACATTCTTGGCATTGGCGCTGGCCGAAAACACCACAATCGTGGCCACCAACGCAAGCGCCACGAATACCCACAAAAGCACATTCAGTGTGATATTAACGACCTTTTTGGTCTGCTCTTTATTCATAAACGACCCTACCTTTTAAAAAATGACGAAATTTACAGACTGGTAACAATCAACTTGAATTATAGCACGAAATCTTTTTTTCGTCAATAGGGGATTTTTCTCCGGGGCGGCTTTCCCGCCCCGGAAAGGAGAAAACCGGAGATTATGCGCCTGCGCCTGCGCCTGCGCCTGCGCCGGTAACCGTGAAGGAAAGGGTGAAAGTGGTGCCGTCCATGTCCACCGTGTTGGAGGACTTGCAGGCGGGATCCTGACCCTCATACCAGATGTAGATTGTGACCTGAACGGGAGTCTTGGTCACCGTATCCGCCAAAACAGAATTGGCGTTGGAAACGGTAATGTTATCGCCCAGAACCGGCTTCTCGTTATTCAGAGACTGGACGGCCTGGTAGGTGGCGTCAGCACCGGTAACAGGCTCATAAATGAACTTGTTCTTTCCGCAGACAGCCATTACACGCAACGCCTTATCCAGTTCCTTTGTGCCGCCCGCACTCCGCGTGATCGTGCTCAGCTTCAGATTGGTTGCGTCCTTGCCGACCGCCTTGATCCAAAAGGAGGTGGTGTAGTAATCCGTACCCGCCGTGGCGGTTTCAAAAGTGGTGTCAGCTTTGTACGCGCCGTCATCGTACTCGATCTTATCACCGTTGTCCTTTACCTTATAAAAGGCCAGCGTGCTGTTGGTGTTGTCGCAGGACACGGGCACCATGGTTTTCAGGCCGCCCGACAGAGACAAAGCCCCGCTCCAGTCGCTGTCATTGGTGCTGTTGGTGGCGCAGATACGCAGGTTGGTGGGCGCAGTGGCCGAAACAGCCATGTTACCGGCCGTGACCGTGGTGTTCATCGAGAACCATGCGAAGGTGGAAGTGCCCGCCATAACAGCCGCCAAAAGCAACATGCAAACTGCGGGAATGAGTTTTCTGAAGTTTTTCATGGTTTTTTCTCCTTTAAAATGATTTTTGAGAATCAGGTATATTGACCGCATCAAACGCGGAAAATATCTTTGGTAAGGAAAATGCCGGGAAACGGGCTCAGTTGGCGGCCGTATAATCGATCACCTGCATAGTCATGTCCACGCGGAATTCGCCGCCAAGCCGGTCATCGGTGCAGTCGGGATCGTTTCCCTCCAGCCAGATGACCACGGTGATCTTGGAAATGTCTCCCACGCCGAAGTTTTCCACGCGCCCTTCGGTCACTGTGTTCGCGTCCAGAAAATTGGTATTGACCCGGTTTTCGGGATCGATCTCGGGCGCACCGTTTCCGCCGGTCTTCGGTTTGGCAAAATCGGTGTAATCGCCGCTGTAATCATATGCGCCCTCGGCGGCTTTGTAATAAAACGGGGTGTAATAGACCCGCACGCGAATGGCCTCGTCGATCCCGAAAGTCATTTTGGTGATGGAAAGGCGGTACAGGTAACTGCAGGTCAGTTCCCCGGTGTTTTTGAGATAAAAGGTGTAGGCCACATAGTTGTCTCCGTTGTGCTCGCCGCTGACATCGTTGAGGTTATCCGGCAGCGTGTTGCCGTCAATATTGGTGATATCCTTGGCGGCTTTTGCATCCAGCTTTGAAGAAAACTGCCGGAAGCTTTCATTTTCGGAAAGTGCCAGCGCATACCGCTTATCATTGTAATCCCGGATGGAGACCGTGAAACTGCCGCGCTGCGCCACCAACAGCGAAATGATGTAAACAATGATCAACAGCAAGAGCAAAAGCCCGGCCAGACGCGGAATGATCCGCCGGTAAATCCGATAGCGCTTGACCTCTCCGGCACTGCGGCGCAGGATTGAGAAAGGTCTTTTTCCTTCTTTCATGTCAGTTCTCCTTTCCGGGGATCAGCGCATCCTCCGTGAGAAGCGCGGCGCGGCAGGAGAAATGACCGCGGTAATCGGCGGACGGCAGAAAGCCGAACGCCTCGCACCGGGAAAAGGCCCGGACCGTATCGTCATCCGGCACCCCGTTTGCAATCGCGGCGATATGCAACCCTTTCAGCATCTGAAAAAAGGGAGAGACCGCACCGCTCCGGTCACGGTCGGAAAGGAGCGCCGTGAGAGAGGGAGAAACCGACACAAAATCGGGCGTGAAAGAAAGCAGGCGCATGAGCGGGAAATCCTCTTTGCCGCAATCCCGCACCAGCGTGCGGAGCCCGGCCGCGCCGATGGCGGAAAACCCGCTTTTGGCGGCGGGAAGCTCCATGGTCAGAATTTCCGGGGCGAAAGAGAGCGCCACCCGGCCGGGCTCCGTAAATCCGGCCGCTTTCATCTCGGCGGTGAGCTTTTCATAAAGACCGTCGGAAAGGAGTAGTGCCGCAGGGGCACGGAAAGAAACAAAAGAAAACCGGACGGCCTTTGCGCAAAGCGCGTCAACCAGGCGCATGACCTTGCGAAAAGAGGCAAAAGCCAGTTCCACGCCCTCCTCGGCCATGTCGGCGGATTCTTCATAATCGGCCGGGGTCAGTACGCCGTAGAGCACGCTGTTGAGGTGCGCTTCTCCAAGATAGGCCACCGGCTCGCCGCTTGCGCAGTCAAAAACCGGCTGATATTTCATTTCGATTGGCGCAAGCCCTGTTTCGAGCGTGCGTTTTACATATCGGTCGATTTCCCGCATGAATGCACCCTCCTCAAACAAGATGCGACACTTGCCCCGCAAGCGGGGGCAAAAAACAAAAAACGGCTGCAAAGATACTTTTCGTATCGTTTTGCAACCGGGCTGACTTTAAAAGTCCCTTGGCTTTGCGTCACCGCCTCACGACGGTTTTGCCGACTATAAAATTTACATATTTATTTTACAGGATGAAAACGGTTTTGTCAAGAGCTTTTTTTAATTTTCCGGAAAGCTTTTTTAAAGGGCGAAGACGGTCTCCAACCAAGGAACCTGTCTATACGCCCTTTTCGCGGTTTTTATCCAGATACATCGCCGCATCCGCCGCCGCGGCGGTTGCCTCGATATCGCCGCCGTGCATGGTATATCCCACCGCCATGCCGAATCCGGTATCCGAGACGGCCCGGCGGATCTCCCGGGTCAGTTTTTGCACTTCGTCCTCTTCCATCCGGCGGCAAATGATCATAAATTCGTCTCCGCCCACCCGGTAAAAATCGGTGTTTTCCGGTGGCAGAACAGAGCGGACACGCCGCCCCAGCTCCGACAGCACCGCATCCCCGGCATGGTGCCCACCCGTGTCATTGATGACTTTAAGATTATTCATGTCCAATGAAATCAGGGCGCAAAGCGAGGCGGCATCTCTCTTGGCATCCAGATGAAAACACCGGCGGACATAGGCGCCCGTCAGTTCGTCCAGGTTATTCCGGTGAATATAAAGCGACAGATAGAGATAGGCTATGTCAATGGTGAGGCCGGCGCAGAAAAGCGCGTCGCTCCCGAGCCAGACGCTCAGCGCCGCAGTAATAACAAAATTGAAGCACAGCGCCACGGCCGCCGGAAGGCTGAGTCTTCCCCTTCCTGCGGAAAAATCCAACGAAAAATAAAGCAGGAGGACCAGATAAAAAAAGCAAACACCAAAGGTGAAAAGGCCCAACGGACCGCGAAAAAGCTGATTATCTGAAGTATATCCGAACACCCTCGGCGTGAAAAAAGCCGTGAGAAGCAACAGGACATGACAGGCAAGCGGAAGAGAAAGCCACACCGCCGCTTTCCGCGACAGACAGGGGCGGAGAATGAAAACCAAACAGTAAAGCGCCGCAGGGCGCAACGCATATCCCACCACCGAGAAAAAGACGCGCCACTGGGTAAAGTACGGAAGGGTGGAAAGAAGGAGCTCTGCCACATCGGCGCCGATGAGCACAATGACCAGATGCAGCGCCAGCATAAAGTAGCGGCTGTCCGGACGGGCAAAGTTGGGATTACAGCGGATTGTATAAGCAAGAAAAAGGCAAATGGCAAGGCTGGGGTAAAAATGAGAAATGAGTTCCAACTTCTTTCCTCCTCCCTTCAATCATATTCACGGGACACACGGACTTGTTTTTGTTATTTCAATTAATATAAATATTTTTGAATACAAAAACAACGATTTTGTCAAGATTCCTATCTTTAGCACAATTATAGTCTAAAAATGTGGTAAAGTCAAGTAAAATTCAGAAGATTAGCATATTTTACCGAAATCGGAAGGAATTTTGGAAGATTTATGAAAATATATGACTATAACGGCCTCAAAAACATCTGCGGCAAGCGGGTGCGAAAAGGCAGACGCCTGCGGGGAATGACCCAGGCTGATCTGGCGGCCAAAATGCAACTTGCGGGCGTGATGCTGGACAGGGACAGTATCAGTCGCATTGAGTTGGGCGTCCGCTTTGTGGCGGATTATGAGCTCCGGGCGCTGGCGCAGTGTCTGCGGGTTCCGGTCGATTTCCTGCTGAAGAACGACTGAAAAACGGCGTGACTTTCAAGTCACGCCGTTTTTCATCCTTCCGAAACATAAAGCTGTCGATAAGGATTGGCAGAATTGGGATGCAAAAGATAAAAAACGCCGGACAGCACTTTTTCCCTGTCCACCCCGAAAAAGCGGCAATAGTTATCAATATACGGCCGTGCCGCCACCAGTTCTTCCTTTCCGGCCCGCTCGCAACGCACCTGCGCGGGAAAAGACCCGGGCGGGCAATCGGTGCGAAGCAGTATTTTTCCGCCGTGCATCCCGGTGCCGCAAAAGTCTCCCACGATTTTTTCTTTTTCCGAAAGCCCCAGCACCACAATGAGCCCGCCGGCCTGATATTCTCCGAGAAAACTCCCCGCGCTGCCACCGATCACCAGAACCGGTTTTTTCTCACCGTATTCCTTCATGTGGATGCCGGCGCGGTAACCCGCATCCCCCCGGACATAGATTTCTCCGCCGCGCATGGCATAGCCGACGGCATCGCCCACCGAACCTTCAATGACAATCCGGCCGTCATCCATGGTATCGCCCACGGCATCCTGCGCATTACCGTGCACGGTGATCCGGGCACCGCACAAATACGCCCCCAGCGCGTTGCCGGGCACACCGAAAATTTCGGCGTGCCCCTCTTTTTTCCCGGCGCAGAGAAAACGCTGACCCTCGCAGCTCTGTACCGTGACATCCTGTGCGGCGGCCACTTCGGCGCACAGCGCGCGGCCGTCTTTGTTTTTTGCATCAATCGTCAACATCTTTTTTCCTCACTCGCCTGCATGAAGGATCCCCAGTACGCCCAGTTCCCGCTCGTTCAGCCCCACGCCGCGCAACATCAGCCGGTTGCCGCGGAGTGCTTCGATGGAGTTGATCCCCATGCCGCCCATCATTTCCTTGATCTCATTGTTCCACGCCGTCAGCAGATTGCAAAGACGGTCCGTGCCCTCCTCCACCTTCAGCCGGGCGACCAGTTCGGGCACCTGCGTGGCAATGCCCCAGTTGCATTTTCCCTGCTGACAGTTCCGGCAAAGATGACAGCCGAGCGCCGCCAGCGCCGCCGTAGCGATATACACGGCATCCGCCCCCAACGCGATCGCTTTTACAACATCGGCACTGCTCCGGATGGCACCGCCGGCAATGACCGAAATATGATCGCGGATGCCCTCCTCGCGCAGACGGGTATCCACCGCCGCCAGCGCCAGTTCTATCGGAATCCCCACGCAATCGCGGATGCGGGCGGGCGCGGCGCCGGTGCCGCCGCGGAATCCGTCAATGGCCAGAATATCCGCCCCGCTCCGGGCAATGCCGCTGGCAATGGCCGCGATATTGTGCACGGCCGCCACCTTGACGATGACCGGTTTTCGGTATCCGGTGGCCTCTTTGAGCGAGAAGACCAGCTGACGGAGATCTTCGATGGAATAAATATCGTGGTGCGGCGCGGGAGAAATGGCGTCCGTGCCCTCCGGGATCATCCGGGTGCGGCTGACATCTGCGGTAATCTTCGCGCCGGGCAGATGACCGCCGATGCCCGGTTTGGCCCCCTGCCCGATTTTAATCTCGATGGCCGCGCCCGCCGTGAGATATTCTTTATGAACGCCGAACCGGCCGGAGGCCACCTGTACGATGGTGTTTTTGCCGTACCGGTAAAAATCGCGGTGGAGTCCGCCCTCTCCGGTGTTATAACAGATTCCCAGCCGTTCGGCCGCCATGGCCAGACACTGATGCGCGTTATAGCTGATGGAGCCGTAACTCATGGCCGAAAAAAGAATCGGCATGGAAAGCTCCAGACGGGGCGTTTCCTTTGGAATGAGATGACCCGCGGCGTCTCTTTCTATTTCGCCCGTGCGCCGCCCGAGGGAAACGCGGGTCTCCATCGGCTCGCGGAGCGGATCGATGGAGGGATTGGTTACCTGTGAGGCATTGACCAGTATTTTATCAAAATAGACCGGATACTCGCCTGGATTGCCCATGGAGGAAAGCAGCACGCCGCCGCTGTTTGCCTGTTTGTAGATCTGCTGGAGCGTCCGGCCGCTCCAGCAACTGTTTTCCTTGAAAGAGAGATCGCTCCTGACGATTTTCAAAGCCCGCGTGGGGCAAAATTCCACACAGCGATGGCAGTTGACGCATTTCTGTTCATCCGCAAGAAGCACGCGCCCCGCCGGGGTTTCCCGCCATGCGTGCACACCGTTAAAACATTCTTTAACGCAGCGGCCGCAAAAAACGCAACGCGCCGCGTCCCTTTTTACTTCATATTCCGCATACTGATACATCTTTTTTACCTCGCAAGCCTGACAATGACCGGCTGACCGCCCTCGGGCGACCACACCCGCTCCACGCCCGCCTCCATTTGCCGGATGGCACATTCTTCACTGGCAAAGTACACACGGTCGCCTTTTTCGGCCGCCACCATGGACCGGAGTTTGAGACGGTCGTTGAGGGCCATCATGCCCCCTTCAAAACCCAGCAGAATCGAAAACGGCCCGGTAATAAGCAGGGACGGAAATTCTTTGCGCAAATAGGTATAGAATGCGCGGCGTTCGGGCGGCATTTTTTCAATCGTCTCCCAGAAAGGCGCGGCTACCACAGCCGCCGCTTCCTCCCGCGTAAGAAAGGTATTTAAAGTTTTTGTAGCCGAGCCGGATCTTGGCGTTTCCGCCCGTTATGCGGACGATAACCGAAAACCACTCGCCCTTTTCGAGTCTGACTTCTTCGTCCAGCCGGACGGTAACGTATCCGCCGTACTCGAACGACGCGGTTTTTCTTGCGGCAAGAGTTCCTCCTCTTACCGGAACGTCCGAAGCACCCGACCCGTCGAACGGATACGTCAGATTTTTATAAATCTCAACTTCGAGCGTGTAATTTCCGCCGTCAACGCCCACGTTCACCGCTTTAAGGAACTCGTCCTTGC
>CAJJIY010000012.1 GCA_905187695.1 uncultured Eubacteriales bacterium
TATAGGAGTTCTCGTTGTCGTACCAGGAAACGACCTGCACCTGATAGGTGTCGTCATCAATCTTCGAGACCATCGTCTGAGTGGCATCAAAGAGAGAACCGTAACGCATGCCGATGACATCGGAGGAAACAATCTCGTCCGTGTTGTAGCCGAAGGATTCGGTAGCGGCGGCTTTCATGGCGGCGTTGATGCTTTCCTTGGTGATGTCCTTGCCCTTCACAACGGCAACCAGAATGGTGGTGGAACCGGTGGGGGTGGGCACACGCTGAGCGGAGCCGATCAGCTTGCCGTTCAGTTCAGGAATGACCAGGCCGATGGCCTTAGCGGCACCGGTGGAGTTCGGAACGATGTTCTGTGCGCCGGCGCGGGAACGGCGGAGGTCGCCTTTACGCTGCGGGCCGTCGAGAATCATCTGGTCGCCGGTGTAGGCGTGCACAGTGGTCATGATGCCGGACTGGATGGGAGCGTAATCATTCAGAGCCTTAGCCATGGGCGCCAGGCAGTTGGTGGTGCAGGAAGCAGCCGAAATGATCTGGTCATCCTTGGTCAGGGTCTTGTGGTTGACATTGTACACAATGGTCTTGAGGTCATTGCCGGCGGGAGCCGAAATAACGACCTTCTTGGCGCCGGCGGCAATGTGAGCCATCGACCTTTCCTTGGAGGTGTAGAAACCGGTGCACTCCAGCACGACATCCACGCCGATCTTGCCCCACGGGCAGTCAGCCGCGTTCTTCTCAGCGTAAATCTTGATCTCTTTGCCGTCCACAATGATGGAATCCTCAGTGGCCTCTACCGTGTGTTTGCCCTCGCCGATGTGGCCGAGGAAGCTGCCCTGTGCGGTGTCATACTTCAGAAGGTGAGCCAGCATCTTGGGGCTGGTCAGGTCATTGATGGCGACCACTTCATAACCCTCGGCATCAAACATCTGACGGAAAGCCAGACGGCCGATCCGGCCGAAACCGTTAATCGCAACTTTTACAGACATTGTAAAAATCCTCCGTTTTTTTATAGTTTTTGGATATTGCTTTTAACCACACATTATTGTAGCGCATTTTGTCCCCTTTGGCAAGGGCTTTGTGAAAAATTCATCATTTTTTATCATTCTACGCCCCGTTCGCGCGGAAAATCCCGCCAAAATGTCAATCCCGACGCTCGAAAACCGCCTTCAGCGCCGCGCATTTCGCGCCGGCCTCGGCCTCGTCCTTCCCCACTACGCAGTAATAATATTTGCATTTAGGCTCGGTCCCGCTGGGACGGACGGCCACAAAACTGCCGTCGGCAAAGAGATACCGGAGCACATTGGAGGCCGGGAATCCGGCCGCGCGCATGGCGTCGCTTTCGTAATCTTCCACGGCCGTCACGGCCACGCCGTTCACCTCGCGCACCGGATGCTCCCGCAGATCGGCCAAAAGCGCCTCGATCTTCTTCTGTCCGGCCGCGCCTTCATGATAAACATTGGTCTGCGTATCCAGATAAAACCCGTTTTCGCGATAAAGATCGTCGAGGACATCCAGAAGGGTCTGCCCCTTGGATTTGTAGTAGGCCGCCGCTTCGCAAAGCATGAGAGAGGCCTGCACGCCGTCCTTGTCTCTGGCAAAATCGGCAATAAGACAACCGTAGCTCTCTTCGTACCCGAACACAAAGGTCCCCGTGTGCTCGGTTTCATAACTGTGCATTCTGTCGCCGATGAATTTAAAGCCGGTCAGCGTTTTGTCCACCCGCACGCCGAACTTTTCACAGACTTTATCTCCCAGCATGGAGGTGACCACCGTGTTGCACATGACCGCGTCGGCAGGCAGCGTGCCCTGCTCTTTCCGGGTGGAAAGGATATAATGAAGGAGGATTGCGCCGGACTGATTGCCGGTCAGGCGGTGATAATCCCCGTCTTTCCGGACCGCCACACCCAGACGGTCGCAGTCCGGATCGGTGGTGATGGCAATGTCGGCCTTGGCCTTACGGGCATAATCCAACGCCAGCTCATAGGCCTCTGCCGTTTCGGGGTTCGGGTTTTTGGTGTGAATGAAATCGGGATCCGGGAAGCACTGCTCCTCCACCGGGATCACCCGGTATCCGCACCGGCCCAGCACCTCGCGCACCGGTACATTTCCGGTACCGTGCTGAGGCGAATACACCACCGTGACCGAAGAGGCCTCCACCGGACGGAGCCGGATGGAGAGCACGGCGCGGTAATAGGCCTCGTCCACCTCGCGCGGCAGAACGGTGATGAGTTCGCCGGCCTCGGCCGGAGAAAGAGACCGGATGGAGAGCGGATCGGCAATGTCATTGATCATTCCGATCAGCACATCCGTATAGCGGGGAACCAACTGACAGCCGCGCTCGTCATAAAGTTTGTACCCGTTATAAGCGGCCGGATTGTGAGAGGCCGTAATCACCACGCCGCCCGCCGCGTGACAGTGCCGCACGGCAAAAGAAAGTTCCGGGGTGGGACGCAGGCCGTCGAAAATGAAAGCGCGGATGCCCTGGGCGGCCAGAACACCGGCTGTTTCCAGGCAGAATTCCCGGCTCATACGCCGGTTATCATGCGCAATCACCACGCCGCGCCCGGCCACATCACTGCCGCCGTGTTTTTTCAGATACTGCGCAAAACCAAGCGTTGCGCGGCGCACGGTATAGCGGTTGATCCGGTTGGTCCCAGCGCCCATCAATCCCCGCATGCCGCCGGTTCCGAAGGCAATATCCGTATAGAACCGATCGTAAATCTCCGCGTCGTTTTCCTTCATTTTTTTCAGTTCTGCCCGCGTCGTTTCGTCCACCGCCGGGCTTGTCAGCCATTTTTCATATGCTTCCCTATACTCCATTTTTCTTCCCCCTGTCGCGCTCTGCCAACATAGTAAAATCATATGAATATAGTATAACATAAGCGTCTTTTTTCTGTCAACAAGAAAAATGGCGAAAAAAATTTTTTTACAAATTCCGGAAAAGGAAGAAACAAATGACTTGACAAGTGCAAAATGAAAGATTATAATGTAGAATAAGTTTACGCGCCGGAAAGGAACAATTCTATGGCTAACGACAAGAAAATGGTGGAGCAAATCACCTCCATGGATGCGGATTTTGCCAAATGGTATACCGACATCTGCACCAAAGCCGACCTCATCGGATATTCTTCGGTCAAGGGATGCATGATCATCCGCCCGTATGGCTATGCCATCTGGGAAAATATTCAGAAGATTCTGGATACCCGCTTCAAAGAACTGGGGCATGAAAATGTATATATGCCGATGTTTATTCCCGAATCTTTGCTCAACAAAGAAAAAGACCATGTAAAGGGCTTTGCGCCGGAGGTAGCGTGGGTCACCATGGGCGGTTCCGAAAAGCTGACCGAGCGGCTTTGCGTGCGTCCCACTTCCGAAACGCTTTTCTGCGAACATTTCGCCAACATCATCAATTCCTACCGCGATCTGCCCAAGCTCTACAATCAGTGGTGCTCGGTAGTGCGCTGGGAAAAGACCACGCGTCCTTTCCTGCGCAGCCGCGAATTTCTCTGGCAGGAGGGGCACACCATGCACGCCACGGCCGAAGAAGCCCGCGAGGAAACCGTACGGATGCTGAATGTCTACGCCGATTTTCATGAGCATGACCTGGCCATTCCGGTCGTCAAAGGCAAAAAGACCCCCAGCGACAAATTCGCAGGCGCAGAGGACACTTATGCCATTGAGGCGCTGATGCACGACGGAAAATCCCTGCAGGCCGGCACCTCCCACTACTTCGGAGACGGCTTTGCCAAAGCTTTTGATATCACCTATACCGACCGTGAGAACAAACTGGTTCACCCCTATCAGACCTCTTGGGGCTGCACCACGCGGATGATCGGCGGTATCATTATGACGCACGGAGACGACCGCGGGCTGGTGCTTCCGCCCGCCGTGGCGCCGATTCAGGTGGTCATTGTCCCGATCGCCGCCCACAAGGAAGGCGTGCTGGAAAAAGCCGCCGAACTGAAAGCCGCGCTGACGGCTGCCGGCATCCGTGTAAAACTGGATGACAGCGACCAGAGCCCCGGCTGGAAATTCGCCGAATACGAGATGCGCGGCGTGCCGCTCCGGCTGGAATTGGGGCCGCGCGACATTGCCGAAAATCACTGCGTGGCCGTAACCCGGCACGACGGCGGCAAGACCTTTATCCCGCTGGACGGGATCGAAAAAGCGGTCCCCGAACTTCTGGAGACCGTAAGACAGGGCATGTATGACAAGGCTCTCAAGAACCGCGAACGCCGCACTTATATCTGCCACAACCTTGACGAGGTGAAAGAAGCCCTTAAAAACGGGGACGGATTCATCAAAGGAATGTGGTGCGGCGAAGAGGAATGCGAGGACAAAGTCAAGGCCGAAACCGGCGTGGGCTCCCGTTGTATGCCGCTGGGTGACGAAAAAGTCGGCGAGGTCTGCATGTGTTGCGGAAAACCGGCCAAACACCTGGTGCTTTGGGCAAAGGCCTATTAAAATAACAATCAAAAAGAGCCGCGGAACATTTCTGTTCCGCGGCTCTTTTTTTCTGATATGCTCGTTTTTTGGTACTTTTTCCGTTTTTAAAGTAAAGAAAAAAGGGCAAAATAAAGACAAAAGGAGGCAGAAAAATGAAACGACCCGAAGACCATATGCTGCTTTTTTTACTGGCCGGATTTCTGCTTCTCTTCTGTTGTCTTTTCTTTTTTTCACCCGCGCCGGATTTTTCCGAAGAAGAAAACCGCTATCTTTCTGCCCGCCCCGATCTTTCGTTTCAGAATTATTGGAACGGCCAATACAGTGCGCGCTTTGACACCTATATCACCGAACGGATGCCGGGCCGCCGCATGATGCGGTCCGCACGCGCCCTGTGCGAGCTGGCACTGGGCAAACGCGAGGTGCGCGGTGTAATCTGGAACCGCGGAACCGGACTGCTAAGACAAAGCGAAGAAAGCGATACGCTCTGCCAGAAAAATCTGCAGGCCGCCCAAAAACTGTGCCTTGCCGCCACAAAAACAGGAATCCCCTTTCATGCCGTGCTGATCCCCCGACGGATTGACGCGCCGGACGCACCGCTGCCCGCCGGATTATCCGTCACATCAGTTCTGCCCGGTCAAATTCCGGAAACGCTGAAAAGTAAGACCGCAATCCCGAAATTTCCGGTCCAAGCCTATTATCGGACCGATCATCATCTGAACCGGGAAGGCGCGTGGCAGCTTTATGAGACCGTGTGCGCAGCCTTTTCTTTGACGCCCGTCCCGGCAGAAGAACTCCAATGGGAAACCGTTTGTAAAGATTTTTACGGCACCAGTGCGGCGACTTCGGGGATTCCTTTTCTCTCTCCCGACAGCGTGTCCGTACCGCATTTCAAAGGGGAAGAACGCTTCCGGATCACGGCGGACGGTATATCTCAACCGGGCTTTTATCAGTATGGAAAAGCCGCCACACGGGATGCGTATGGCGTTTTTTTCGGTGGGAACTTCCGCGAGATACAGATCGACCGGGGAGAAACAGATGACCGGCCGGTTCTTTATGTCATAAAAGACAGTTACGCCAATGCCGTTTTGCCGCTTCTTTCGCTCCATTTCCGCATCCGCGCTTTTGACCCGCGCTATGGCGCCCCCGTACTCTCCGATTTCTCAGGCGACTGTGCCGGGGTATTGCTCCTTTGCGGCACACAGACGCTTTCCGGCAGCGCTTTCTTCTGACACCTACCGGAAAAGTTCACCCGTCCCTGGGTTAAATCTTGTAAAGCGCCTGATCGGAAGAAAAAATATACCCCGTTTGGCCACTAAATGGCCAAACGGGGCTTTTTTATTCCACGGTCACGGATTTTGCCAGATTGCGCGGTTTATCCACATCCAGTCCCATCCGGGCACTGGTATGATAAGCCAGCAACTGCAGGAGCGTGGTCGCCGGGAAAAGCGAAAAAGGTTCGGGCAGTTCGGGGATCTGCAAAAGATGCGCCGCCGGAATGGGCGTGCTATGGATTACGGACGGGCTGGCCAAAGCCAGCACTTCCCCGCCGCGCGCCGTCACTTCCCGGATACCGGAAACGGTCTTTTCGGCCAACGCGCTCACACTGAGCAATGCCACCACGGGCACGCCGGGCGTGATGAGCGAGATCGTGCCGTGCTTGAGTTCGCCCGCCGCATAAGCCTCGCTGTGGATATAAGAAATCTCCTTCAGCTTCAGCGAAGCCTCCACGCAAAGACTGTAATCTAGGTTCCGTCCGATATAAAACACATGTTCCCGCCCGGCCAGAAAAGCGGACAGTTCTTTCACTTCATCACTTTGCCGAAGCGCCTTTCCCACAGCCACCGGCACCTCATCCCCCAGCGTCCGGCAAAGCGTCACCGCCTCGCTCACATCCAGTTTCCCGTTTGCGGTAGCCAGACGAATGGCAAGCAGGAACAAAAGCGCGCACTGCACGCTGTAGGCTTTGGTGCTGGCCACGGCAATTTCCGGCCCGGCCCAGGTGTAAAGCACCGCGTCTGATTCTCTCGCCACCGAAGACCCCATCACATTGACAATGGCAAGCGTGCGCACCCCGCATCGCTTCGCATGGCGCAATGCCGCCAGCGTATCCGAAGTTTCGCCGGACTGCGAAAGCAGGATAACCAGGTCGCGCTCATCCAGAATCGGATTGCCATATCGGAATTCACTGGCAATCTCCACGCTCACCGGTAACCGGGCATAGCGCTCAATCAATGCTTTTCCGACCAAGCCGGCGTGCATGGCCGTACCGCAGGCCACAATATGGATCCGGTTGATCCCGCGAAGCGAACGGTCGTCATCCAGAAACGGCAAATCAAAATACGGCAACCCATCTCCGCCAATCCGCGGCGAAACGGTCTTGCGCAATGCCGCAGGCTCTTCAAAAATTTCTTTTTCCATAAAAAAGGGATACCCGCCCTTTTTGGCTTCTTCCATGCCGAAATCGGCATAATCCGGCGCGACTTCCACCACATGACCGTCCCGATCATAAAAGATTGGTTCATCCGCTTCCCGGTTCAGCTCTCCCACCACATTTTCGGGAACACGGTAATAGTACCGTGTGTAAGAAAGCAATGCGGGCAGATCGGACGCGATAAATGAACCGTCCGCGTCCGAGGCGGCAATCAGCGGGCTATCTTTCCGGAGAAAATAGACCCGTCCGGGGCGATCGGCAAAAAGCACACCGAAAGCATAGGAGCCGCGCAGACGGTCGGCACTTTCAAAAAGCGCCTTCAGCGGGTCCCCGGTCCGGCGATAGCAAAGATCAATGAAATCCGCGGCGCGTTCAGTATCCGTATCCGAGGAAAAAACATAGCCGGCCGCCGTCAGTTCCTTTTCCAGTTCGGCATAATTTTCAATGATGCCGTTGTGTACCAGCGAAAGAAGCGGCGTGGTATGAGGATGCGCGTTCTCGCGGCAGGGCACGCCGTGCGTGGCCCACCGGGTGTGCCCGATGCCCACGCAGGAATGCGGCAACGCTTCCTCTTCCAGTTCCTTTCGGAGCGCGGCCAGACGGCCGGCCGTCTTTACCGTCCGGATATCCCCTCGCTCCGGGAAAAGCGAAACGCCGGCCGAATCATACCCCCGGTATTCCAATGCCGAGAGGCCGTCCAGCAAAATTGGCAAAGCCTCCTTCTTCCCCGTGTAACCGATAATTCCACACATATATTTAATTGTCAACCTTTCTTTTCCGGGACGATTCCCGGAAAATGCCCTTTTGAAACCGGATCTGTGCCGCGGTCGCCCGCGTTTTTGCCGTTTTCTGCGACAGTGGCTCTCTGCCGAAGAGACATCCGCCGACTCTTTCGATCGTCTCTTTCCTCGTCACCTCCCGCATACGGGAGGGCTGGCGCTTACCTACAGAATCAGTGTTTGGGAACCATTTCACCCGGTCGCTTGAAGATACATCCGGCGGGGATCACACCGCGTACCATCGAAAGCGGATAAACCGTAACATTTTTCCCCAGGACCGTGCCGGGACAAAGAACCGCGTGACAGCCGATTTCCGCACCGTCACCCACCATGGCACCCACTTTTTTGCGTCCGGTGGGAAGATCGCCATCCGAAAAATGAAGCAGAACCGGCGCTTTGTCGGCCCGGACATTGGAAATGACCGCGCCCGCGCCCAGGTGTGCGCCGAAACCCAGCACCGAATCGCCCACATAATTGAAATGCGGCACAGCAACCCGGTCAAAAAGAATGGCGTTTTTTACCTCGGTGGAGTTGCCAATCACGGCATTTTCCCCCACCAGCACACTGCCGCGCAGATACGCGCCCGGGCGGAGTTCACAGCCTGCGCAAAGGATGGCCGGACCGATAAGGGTGGCACTGGGTGCAATTTTCACACTTTCATGCGCCCAAACATTTTCCGAGATCTCCCGGAAAGAAGACGGCAGGCGCTTGCCCAACTCCATGATGAAATCCGACAAAAGCGGAAGTACTTCATGCGGATAGACCGTATCGGCCAAAAGCGGCGCGGCCAGCGTGTGCGACAGGTCAAAAAGCTCGGCCGTGCGACCGTTTGTCATTTTAAACATTGGTTTTTCCATTTTGTCTCCTTACAGCGAAAGTCCGCGATCTTTAATCAGTTTCGTGACTTCTCCCACAAAGTGCCGGCAAAGTTCCTCGCTGTCGGCCTCTGCCATCACGCGGATGACCGGCTCCGTGCCGCTCCGCCGAAGAAGCATCCGTCCGTTCCCGGAAAGTTTTTCGTTCAGTTCAGCCACTTTTGCAAGTACAACCGGGTCATTTGCGGCTTCATCCTTATTTTTCACCCGCACATTTTCCTGATACTGCGGGAAAAAGACGACCGGCGCGCACAACTTGGAGAGCGGCAGTTTGCGGTCGAGCACTTCTTCGGTCAGCATAATGGCCGTTAAAATCCCGTCTCCGGTGGTGGCATATTTTTTCAGGATGATGTGTCCGGACTGTTCTCCCCCCACCATGTAGTTGTTTTTCTGCATACATTCATACACAAAACGGTCGCCGACCGTGGTGGTTTCATAGCCGATGCCGGCCTTGTCAAACGCCCGGAAAAGCCCGATGTTGGACATGATGGTTGCCACGGCTTTGTTGCCGTTGAGCGCGCCGCGCTCCCGCAGCCGGTTGGCCAGCACGAAAAGAATGTGATCGCCCGTCACCAGATTGCCGTTTTCATCCACTGCCTGACAGCGGTCCGCGTCTCCGTCAAAAGCAAAACCCAGGTCCAGCTTGTTTTCCAGCACAAATTTCTGCAGTCCTTCCATGTGCGTGGATCCGGCGTTTTCGTTGATATTGAGCCCGTTGGGGTGATTGTTAAGGATGTAAGTCCGCGCGCCCAGCGCCTCAAATACCGCGCCCGCGATCATCCAGGACGCGCCGTTGGCACAGTCAAGTCCGATACGCAGATTTTTGTAAGAATGCTCTGCCAGCGAAATAAGATAGCCGACATAGCGGTTCCGCCCCGCCACATAGTCCGTAATGCAGCCGATATCCGCCCCGGTAGCTTCCGGCAGTTCCCCGGAAAGGCCGAGCGCCGCAAAATCCCCGTCCAGATATTTTTCCAGCAACGCAATGGTCCGGTCATCCATTTTTTCACCGTTGCGGTTGACGATTTTGATACCGTTATCGGTGTAAACATTATGAGATGCCGAAATCATCACGCCGCAGTCAAAATCGTCCCGGCGGGTGACAAACGATACACTTGGCGTGGTGGTGACATGAAGCATATACGCATCCGCGCCGGAAGCCGTCAGCCCCGCCACAATCGCATATTCAAACATATAGCTGGAACGCCTTGTGTCTTTGCCGATCACCACGCGGGTCTTGTGGTGATTTTCTTTACAGCCGGACAGCGCGCTGGCATAGTACCATCCAAGGAAACGCCCGATGCGATAAGCCTGCCCCGAAGTCAGGGTCACGCCCGCCTCTCCGCGGAATCCGTCTGTACCGAAATATTTTCCCAAATTTCATTCCTCCTTTTTGAATTTTCCGTCCCGGCCGATCCCTGCCGAAACGAAACAAGTTTATTATACGCCATTCTGAAAATAATGTCAAGAAAAACAAACTGATCAAAGAAAACTTTTCCCACCGAAAGTATATGGAAAAAGCGGGCATCCGCACACAGAAAAAATTCCCGGCGGACCGCGCGCCGGGAAAATATAAAAATCCGGCCGCGGGAAGGCGGCCGGAACAAAATACTTTTAAACACCCGAATAGGCGTTGAAACCGCCGTCCACAGGGAGAACGGTGCCGGTGACAAAACCGCTGGCTTTATCGCTGGCAAGGAAGAGGAGCGCACCGTAAAGATCGCTCACTTCCCCAAAGCGCCCCTGCGGGGTACCGGCCAAAATCTTGCCGGTGCGGGGCGTGGGCTTGCCAGCATCGTCAAAGAGCAATGCGCGGTTCTGATTGGTGACAAAAAAGCCGGGCGCAATGGCGTTGCACCGGATGCCGCAGGGAGCGAAATGCACGGCCAGCCACTGTGTGAAATTGGACACGCCGGCTTTGGCGGCGCTGTAAGCCGGGATCTTGGTCAGCGGGCGATAGGCGTTCATCGAAGAAATATTGATGATGTTTCCGCCCGTCTTTACCATATCGGCGGCAAATACCTGCGTGACCAGAAAAGCCGTGGTGATGTTGAGATCAAAAACAAAACGGAGCCCCGATTCTTCCAGCGCGAAGAAATCCTTTTCAGCCTTTGTATCGGGCGACAGGGTCTCGTTTGCGGTGGTGGCGCTCGGATGATTGCCGCCCGCACCGTTAATCAGCAGATTGACCGGCCCAAAAGCGGCGTTCGCCGCATCATGCGCCTGTCGGATCTCCTCTTTTTTCAGGCAGTTGCAGGGAACGGCCAGCGTGTTTTCCCCGATTTCTTTTTGCAGTTCGCGGACGGCTTTTTCGTTGATATCCAACAAGGCCACCCGTGCGCCGCACGCCGCCAGAACCCGCGCGAACTGCCCCATCAGCACGCCGCCCGCGCCGGTAATGACCGCAACTTTATCCGAAAGATCTACTGTAAATGGCAGATTCATCTTTTTTCCTCCTTTGAAACAGCCTCAAAAAGGCCGGAAAGATAGCACGCGCCCATGGCGCGATCATAAAGCCCATAGCCGGGCTTGCCTTCCTCGCCCCACACATTCCGGCCGTGATCCGGACGCACATAACCGTCAAAACCGCCCCGGACAAGCGCCTTTACCACGCCGTAAATATCCAGACTGCCATCCGCCGTCCGATGACCGTTTTCATAAAAATTGGTCTCGTTGGTATAGGCCAGTTGCCGCAGATGCGCGAAATACACGCGGCCGGCAAATTCCTCGGCCATACGCGGCAGGTCGTTCCCTCTCCCCGCGCCCAACGACCCGGTGCAGAAGGTCAGGCCGTTATGCCCGTCTGGCACGGCCGCAAAAAGCCGGCGCAGATCCGCCGCATTGGAAATGATGCGCGGCAGGCCGAAAATGTCAAAGGGCGGATCGTCCGGATGGATGGCCATCCGGATGCCGGCCTCGCGGCAGGCAGGCATGACGCCGCGCAGAAAATAAACGAGATTTTCAAACAGCGTTTCATGGCTCATGCCGCTGTAGGCTGAAAGCAGTGCGTTCAGTTCGTCCTCCCGATAGCTCTCATCCCAACCCGGCAAACGCAGATGATGCGGATCCAGCGAGCGGAGCGCCGCCTCGCTATAAGCAAGCGATTCCGAGCCGTCGGCGTGACGGTAATGCAGATCGGTGCGGAGCCAGTCGAAGACCGGCATGAAATTATAGCAAACGCACTTTACGCCCACCGCGCCGCAGGCCAGAATGTTTTTCCGATAGGCCTCTATGTAAGCGTCCCGCGTAGGGCGGCCGAGTTTGATATCTTCATGCACCGGAATGCTCTCTATAACTTCCATGGAAAGCCCATGGCTTTCGGAAAGCGCCCGCAAACGACGGAGTTTTTCCACCGGCCAGACCTCGCCGACCGGCACATCGTAAACCGCCGTCACCACCCCGTCAACGCCCGGAATCTGCGCGATATGGGAAAGCGGAATCCGATCCTCTTCCACATACCACCGAAAAGTCATTTTCATATGATTTCTCCCCCTGTTTCCACTTCCTGCCCGCCGCTTCGGTAAGCCGCCAGGATCATGCGCACCACGCGCGCTGCCTCGCGCCCGGAAACCTCAAAAGGTTCATCTGTCCGGACACAGCGGTAAAAATCCCCGATTAAGCGAATGTGTCCGTTTCCGTAACAGCATTTGCCCGGCGTTTTGATTTTTTCCTCAAAAAACGCAGTCTGACCGGCCACAATGACGGCGTGCGGTAAGACCACCACCTCTCGTCCGTCGGCCAACCGCGCCGTAACCGACACCGGCAGATCGCCCGCCGAGCCGACTGTGGCCACGAAAGTAAAATCCGTCCTGCCGCGGCACCGGAGAAACGCCGTGTCTTCCACTTCAATAACCGACGGCAAAGAAAGATTGGCCACACTGGCCGAAAGGCGCGTGGGCATTCCGAAAAACCACTGGCAAAGATCCAGCGTGTGGAGCGCCTGATTAATGAGCACGCCGCCCCCTTCGGTCTTCCATTTGCCACGCCAGGCGTCCTGCCCGTAATAGGCCGCGTCCCGGTGCCAGACCACGCTGCCGTGCGCCGCCGTCACGCGGTTTTCCGAAAAGAGTCTGCGTGCAAAAAGGTTGGCGGGATTGGTCCGGTTCTGATGACAGACCCCCAACTTTGCCGGAGAGGCCGCCTCGGCCGCCAGAATCCGGCCGATGTCGGATTCTTTGATGCAAAGCGGCTTTTCGCAAAGAACCGAAATTCCCCGCGTAAGCGCCGCCACAATCATGTCTGCATGACAGAAATGCGGCGTGCAGATGTGCACAATATCCGGGCGTACCTGATCAAGCATTTCCTCGTAATCGGTAAAGATTGGGCAGGAAAGATGAAAGCGCTCCGCGGCTGCAACCGCGCGTTCGGGGCGGATGTCGCAAAGCGCGGCGATCTCCTCCCCCAGACGGGTGAGCGCGTCCAGATGCACCGGCCCGATGGTGCCGATGCCGACCACCGCGCTCTTCATGCTTTTTGCTCGCTTTCGGCAATACGCTTTTGCAATTCTTCAAAATACAGATCGTCGTCGACCGGAACGGGCACCTCTTTGCCTAAAAACGCGGAAAGAAGCATGGCGTCCATCAGTTCCACTCCGGCAAGGCCGTCCTGCCCTTTTACATAAAGCGGTTCAATGCCCAGCGCCGCGTTGACAAAATTGCGGATAATCCCGGTATGCTGCAGGTTTTCCCCCTCGGTTTCCACCAGTATCTCTTCTCTTTTCGGCTCGCAGAATTTTTCCTTCGCCGTTTCCGAAAATTCACGCGCCCCCATGGAAAGCCGGGTAAAGTGCAGTTTTCCGCCCTCGGCAATCAGTTTGCCGTTGTTGCCGACCACTTCAAAACGGTTTGTGCCGCCCGCTTCACCGGTTTTGGTGATGAACACACCGGTGGCTCCGTTTTTGTAAAAGAGCACAGAGGTGACATCGTCCTCCACTTCAATTTTATGGTCGCGACCAAAGGCGCAGTAGGAAGAAACACGCTCCGGCATCATCCCGGTGACCCAACTGATGAGATCCAGCTGGTGAGGGCACTGATTGAGGAGCACGCCGCCGCCCTCGCCCTTCCAGGTGGCGCGCCACGAGGAAGAATCATAATAAGCCTGCGGACGGAACCAGTTGGTGATGATCCAGTTGATACGGCGCACCTCGCCGATCTCTCCCGCAGCAATCATTTCGCGCATTTTCCGGTAGACCGGATCGGTCCGCTGGTTGAACATCAGCCCAAAAAGCCGGTCGGAGCGGTCAGCCACGGCATTCATTTCTTTCACCTGCCGGGTATAGACGCCGGCCGGCTTTTCGCAAAGCACATGTACGCCATGCGTAAGGCCGTATTCGCTGATCTCCGGATGCAGATAGTGCGGCGTTTCCACCATCACCATATCCACCAATCCGCTGTCGATAAGGGCCTTGTAGGAGGAAAATGCAGGACCGTCATAACCCGTTGCCGCCCGGAAAGCCGAGAGCGCCGCTTCATCAATATCGCAGACAGCCGCCACATGCGCACGCTCGATCTTGCCCGCGCCGAAGATTTTTTTCATGTAATAAGTGGCCTGTGTACCCGTTCCGATAATCCCGATCCGAATCTCTTCCATGTTTTTATTCTCCTTTGAAATTTTTTTGCAGATACGCAATGCTACGCCCGACTTCGCCAAGCGGATCGGCGCAGTCGGTCGCGTCATCCTCTTCCACCAACGCATAGCTGACACCGGCTCCGGAGAGCGATGCCATTATCTGCGCCCAGTTCAGGTTGCCGTCTCCCACCGGCGCAAACGCCGGCACGAATTTTCTCTCCGGGAAAGTCGGCAGATAATCCTTGAGATGCACGCACGCACACCGGTTGCGGCATTTTTCGATATACTCGGTCACCGAAACGCCGCCCGCCTGTAGCCAGAAGGTATCCAGGGTGAAATTGACCTCCGGACAGGTTCTGAAAATCCGGTCGAAGATGGTTTCGCCGTCCGAAAGGCGCTGAAACTCGTGATGGTGGTGGTGATAAAAGAATTGGGCGCCTTCGGCCTCTACCCGTCGCGCGGCCTCGCCAATCTTGGCGATATTCAGGAGAATCTGCTCTTCCGGCAACCCCTTGAACTCCATATAACCAAGGCCAATGCGCTCACATCCGAAACGACGGTGTTCCGCCACCAGCGCCTTGGTGTCGTTTAAGATCCGGTCAAGCGGCATATGCGTAAGCACCACCGGCAATCCGGTCTTTTCGCTCACCGCACGGATAACGGCCGGATTATAGGGGGCGCCGGAAAACTGAAGGCATTCATAGCCCATGTCGCAGAGTTTTTCCGCCGTTTCCAGAAACGCCTGCGGGGTGGCGATCTGCTTACGAAGCGTGAAAAGATTGATGCCAAATGTCATTTTGCCTGCCATATTTTTTCTCCTTTTTCTTCGGTTTCTTCGTATCCTGCGCGCCGGAGCCCGTTTTTGAGAGCGTTCACGGCGGCGGCAAAACTCTCCTGACGGCTCGGATAGGTAAATTTGCCGCGCAGTTCGCTGTGGTCAATGTCGCCATATCCCTCAAAGCGTTTCAGATGCGGCTCCAGCGTGAGCGTTGCATCCCGGCCACTCTCCCGGATGCGGGTCAGGAGCCCCGGAATGTCCCCGTCTCCGAAGCCGGCCGGAACCAATTCTCCGGTTTTGACCATTACATCCTTGATATGGAAATCATCAATCTTATCAAACAGTGCCGACAACGCGGCGGGTGCCGACTCGCCGCACTGCATAAAGTTGGCCGGGTCATAGACGAACCCCAATCCCGGAATGTCGGCGTGAACAATCTCCAGTACGCGTGAGAGCGTATCGCCGTAAATCTCTTTTTCATTTTCGTGATAAAAACGCACGCCCGCTTCTTTGGCGATTGCGCACATTTCACGCAATGCCGAAAAGACCGCTTCCCTGTTTTCATAAGCGTGATAAAAACTGAAAATCCGCACCCGTTTTGCGCCGAAAATCTGCGCGATGCGGCAAACACGCCGTACTTTTTCCATATGTTCGGGCGCCTTTTCCAGGTCTACCTTCCCAAGCGGTGAGCCAATGGAAAAAACCAGGATACCGGCATCCCGAAGTTCTTTTGCGTAGTTCTGCGCTTCTTCATCGGTAAAATCCGCGATATTGCGTCCGCCAATGCTACGCAGTTCCAGCAGTGAAATGCCGTGTTTTTTCATCTCCGCAATCTGATCGCAAAGCGCCGTGCCGCTCTCGTCCGCGAATGCACAAAGTCTGATCATTTTTTCTTTTCCCCCTTGACGGATGATACTTTTTGCGCTACAATCATTTTAGCACTATTTAAAATGAATTCAAGGGCATATCTTCAGATATAAACTCAAAAATAGGAGAATATTAAGATGCAGGAGATCCGGTTGTTTTATTATCGCCACAACAAAGGAGAATTGGCCACGGCCATCCGGCCGCTCTCCATTGCTTTTTACGACCTGACTTTATTGCTTTCCGGGGCGCTCATCTATTCTGTCAACGGCACCGAACTGACGCTTTTGCCGGGAGACGCCCTTTTTCTGCCGCCCGGCACAAGGCGCGCCCGGAAAGAGGGATATGCAGACTATGTCAGCTTTAATTTCAACTGTGAGGAACCCCTGGTTTTTCCAACCCGTTTGCCGGGTATTCTGCACAGCGAGACCAAATTGCTGATTTCGGCGTGTGATGAAATCTACCGGAAAACGCTCTCCTGCCGGGAGAAAATGACCGGGCAGATCCTGGGGGCGCTCCTTTGCCGTCTGGCAACCGACCGCGACCGGGAAAAATTGAATCCGCTGACGGTCACAATCCTGCGCTATCTTCATACGCATCCAAATGAAAAAATAACGCTGGCAGACATCGGCCGGGCGACTCATTATTCGGCTGTTTACTGCGATACCGTGTTTAAAAAAGACATGGGGCGTTCGATTATTGACTACCACATTGACGCACGCGTCACCGAGGCCAAGAATCTGCTCACAGAAGGTTCTCTTTCCCTTTCCGCCGTGGCGGCGGCGGTCGGTTTTCCCGATTATAATTATTTTTCGCGCCTTTTTAAAAGCCGTATCGGTTATACGCCGCTTTTTTTCCGGCGGATGACAATCGAGAAGACCGATAACGGGCGCAAATAAATCCGGCGCGGGACTTGCTTTTCTTTTGGCTTTGTGCTAAAATATCTTATATTGCGAGGTGAACCCTATGAATTACTTGTTTTCGGAAAAATTTGCGGCGCTGAAGCCCTCGGCCATCCGTGAAATTTTCAAAAGTCTTTCCGACCCCGAAATCATTTCTTTCGCCGCCGGAAATCCCGCGCCGGAATCTTTTCCGGTCGCCGAATTGCAAAAACTCTCCACGGATATCTACGCCGAGTGCCCCGGCACAGCGCTTCAATACGGCCTGACCGAGGGTTATACGCCCTTGCGGGAGGCGGTGGCGGCACGGCAGAAAAAAGTTTTCGGCATCGGCAAAAGCCGGGAAAACGGGGATGCGTATACCGATGAGACCCTCATCGTATCCGGCGGACAGCAGGCCATTGAACTGGCCGCCAAGGTTTTTTGTAACGAGGGGGACACCGTCATCTGCGAAAACCCCACCTTTATCGGCGCGCTGAACGCCTTCCGTTCCAACGGCGCGCGCACGGTGGGGGTGCCGCTCCATGAGGACGGGCCCGACCCTGCGGAGCTGGAAGCAACCATCCGGAAAAACCCGAACACCAAACTGCTGTATCTGATTCCGACCTTTCAGAATCCTTCTGGCATTACCATGTCAAAGGAAAAACGCCACGCCATCTACGAAATCGCCAAAAAATATGCCCTGCCTATCATCGAGGACAACCCCTATGGCGAACTGCGGTTTGCCGGGCAGGATCTTCCCACCTTCAAGAGCTTTGACACTGAGGGATTGGTTATTTACTGCTCCACTTTTTCCAAGATTCTTTCGGCCGGTATGCGGGTCGGCTTTGCAGTGGTTCCCGCCGGGATCGCCTCCAAAATGGTGATCGCCAAGCAGGTAGAGGATGTGCACACCAACCTCTTTTTCCAGATGCTGTGTTACCGCTATATGACGCAGTACGATCTGGACGCGCACATTGAAAAGATCCGCGGCATTTACCGCCGGAAATGCGTCCTTATGCTTGCGGAGCTGGACAAAGAAATGCCAAAGGAGATCACCTTTACCCGGCCGGAGGGCGGCCTTTTCCTCTGGGGGACGCTTCCCGAGGGGCTGTCCATGCCCGAATTCGTCAAACGGGCGCTTTCCAAAAAAGTGGCGGTTGTGCCGGGAACGACCTTTAACTGTGACCCCGACGCACCCTCTCAGTCTTTCCGGCTCAATTATTCCACGCCCAGCGACGAACAGATCGTTGCCGGCGTGCGCCGACTGGGTGAGGCGGCGCGAGAAATGCTTGGCTGAAAACCAGAAAAAATACAAAAAAGCCGCGGCATCTGCCGCGGCTTTTTCATTCTTTTGAGTTTTAAAAATGGAGAAAAACACACCCGTTTGCCGGCTTTACCAATCGGAAGCGACCAGATGCCAGTTTTTCACCAGATAATTGATGCCGGACCAAAGCGTAAAAACAAGCATCAGACCGACCGTAAGCCAGGAAAGCGGATAAAAATGCGCAAAGAAGAAAGTGGGATCGATCCAACAGCAAAGCAGATCCAGAAACGGCTCGATCAGCAGGGTGCAGATGCAGATGATCTGGCAGACCGTTTTGATTTTTCCCAGCATATTGGCGGCAACCACCTTGCCGGAGGCATTAACCAGCACCAACCGGAGTGAGGTGATAGCCAATTCGCGGAAGATGATAATAATCACGGCCACAAAAAAGAGAATCTTGAACACCGTGCTATAGGAAAGTCCGTAATATTCCGGATGCGTCATGCGGAAAAGGAGTGCCATCAGCGTGCCGATGACCATGAATTTGTCGGCCACGGGATCCATGAACTTGCCGAAATCGGTGATGAGATGGCGGCCGCGGGCAATTTTCCCATCCAGCATATCAGTCAGCGCCGTGAGAATGAAGAGCACCGCGCCGGACGCATAAACGGCCTGCCACGGGAGCACCGACACCGGCAAAAGGAGGAGCACCATCACGACCGGCACCAGGCACAGCCGGAGCATGGTCAGACGATTGGGCAGATTCATTTTCTTGTTTTCACTCATGGTCTTTCTCCTTCATCACTGCGCGGCCGACCAGATCATAGTCCACCGCTTCTTCGATCTTCACATCCACCAGACTGCCGGGCGCGACCCGATGGGGGGCCTTGAAATAAATTTTTCCGTCAATATCCGGCGCGTCCGCCGCCGTCCGTCCGTAATGCGTCTCGCTCACCGCGTCAAAATCCTCGGTCAGCACCCGCACGGTGCGGCCGATCTTTTTCTCGTTTTCTTCGGCGTTGATCTGCATCTGAATTTTCATAAGAATGTCGCGCCGGTCGATCTTCAGCTGTTCATCGATCTGTCCGGGCATTGTGGCGGCCGGCGTTCCCTCCTCCGGAGAAAATGTAAAGACGCCCATGTGTTCAAAACGGGTCTCTTCCACAAAACGGCACAGCGCCTCAAAATCCGCCTCGGTCTCGCCGGGGAACCCGACAATAAAAGTGGTACGGAGCGTCAGCCCCGGGATCTCGCGGCGCAGTTTTCCGATGACCTCCCGGATCATACGGCTGTCCCCATGGCGGTTCATGGCGCGAAGCACCGGATCGGAAATGTGCTGAAGCGGCAGGTCGATGTATTTGAGGATCCGGTCATTGTCCCGGATCTCGGCCACCAGTTCATCGGTGATCTTGTCCGGATAGCAATAAAGCAGGCGGATCCACGGGATCTCGGTCTCTTGGGTGATCTTTTGCAGAAGTTCGGGCAGGCGATAGGCACCGTAAAGGTCTTTGCCGTAGCGCGTGACATCCTGCGCAATGACATTGAGTTCCTTAACGCCGACAGCCGAGAGATCCTTGGCCTCGGCAACAAGATCCTCGATCGGACGGCTCCGGTAACGGCCGCGGATAAAAGGAATGGCACAGTAAGAGCAACGGTTGTCACACCCTTCTGCCACCTTGAGGTAAGAGAAAAATTCCGGCGTGGTCAGCACACGGTCGCCGCCCAGTTTCACGGTGTTTTTATCCTCAAAAGAGGCGTATTTTGGCAAAGACGGATTGGCCAGGCGTGCCGCCACCGATTCCACAGCCCTGACAATATTGTGTATACTTCCAACGCCCAGAACAGCGTCTACCTCCGGCATTTCAGTAAGCACTTCCTCGCGGTAACGCTCGGCCAGACAGCCGGTGACAATGATGCCCTTGAGGCTTTTATGTTCCTTCAGCCAGGCGATATCCAGAATGTTGTCCACCGCCTCTTTTTTGGCCGCCTCAATAAAGGCGCAGGTGTTGATGACCACAATATCCGCTTCGGTTTCATCCGGTGTGATTTCGTGTCCTGCCGAGAGCAACTCGTGAAGCATCACTTCGGTATCGAGCTGGTTTTTGGAGCAACCAAGCGAAACAAATCCGATTTTCATGTACGATCCGTTATGGGCAGGCCGCGCGGCGGCTACCCTTTTCTCCCGTTCTGATAAATTCCGTTTCTATTATATCACGCGCGCGCACCTCTGTCAAGGAAAAAGAGAGGCCGCCGGCACTTTTCCGGACGACCTCTCTGAAATTCTTATGTCTCTTCGTTCTTTGCGGAATGTGAAAGGAAGGCGCGGGTCTTTTCGCTCCTGGGCGCGGAAAAAAGCGCCTCGGGCGCGCCTTTTTCTTCGATCACACCATCGGCCATAAAGATGACCTGATCCGAAACCGATCGGGCAAAGGACATTTCGTGCGTGACGATAATCATGGTGCGGTCCCGGCCCTTGAGCGATTTGATAACCCGGAGCACCTCGCCGGTCAGTTCGGGATCCAGCGCCGAGGTGGGCTCATCAAAGCAGAGAATTTCGGGAGAAAGCATGAGCGCGCGCGCGATTGCCACCCGCTGCTGCTGACCGCCCGAAAGCTGGGACGGAAAAACATCGGCCTTGTGCGAAAGCCCGACCGTGGCCAAGAGTTCCTCGGCGCGGCGGTCAATTTCGGTCAGCGCGGCTTTCACTTGGTCAGCCGGAGCGCCGCTCTCGCGCAGAAGGCGCTTTTCACGCAAGGCGGCCGCCAACGTGAGATTCTTTTTGACGCTGTATTGAGGAAAAAGATTGAAAGACTGAAAAACCATGCCAAACCGGAGCTGCCGGTTCTGGCGCTCGGCCGGGGTGAGCTTTCGGGTGTCATTTGCCGAGAAAACCATTTCGCCGTCCACCAGAATCTCACCCGTGTCGGGGGTTTCCAAAAAATTAAGGCAACGGAGCAAGGTGGTCTTCCCGCTGCCGGAAGAACCGATGATGGAAAGGACCTCGCCCTTTTCCATTGAAAAATCAATCCCCTTGAGCACTTCGTTGCCCTCAAAGGTCTTTTTGATATTGCGCACTTCCAAAACAGGCATCTTCTCACCTCATTTCAGGCTGTACCGGCCAAAGCGTTTTTCCAGTCTTGCCATCCCGCCGGCCACCAGAAAGTTGAATACATAATAAATAATCGCCGCCACCAGATAGGGTTTCATGCTGACCTGTGCGGAGGCCAACCGCTTGGCCATGGTGAACATCTCCAGCTGACCGATGGCAAAGGCCAGCGAGGTATCCTTGACCAATGTGATGATTTCATTGGTCATGGAGGGCAAAATTCGCCGGACGACCTGCGGCAAAATGACCAGAAAAAAAGTCTGCGGACGGTTCATGCCCAGCACCTTGGCCGCCTCATACTGTCCCTCCGGCATGGAGGCAATTCCCGAACGGTAGATCTCGGCAAAATAAGCCGCGTAGTTGAGCGCGAACCCGAGAATGACCGCCAAAAACATCCAGTGATCGCCCATATCGCGGAGCTTGATCTTAAAGATATAGTTGGGGCAAAAATAAACCACAAACAGCTGAAGCATCAGCGGCGTGCCGCGCATAATTGAGATATAGATCCGAAAAAGCCATGCAACGGGTTTGATTTTCGACATTCGTCCCCAACAAATAAGCAACCCCAGCGGCAACGAAAGCACCACCGTCAGCACAAAGATCAGCACCGAATAAAGAAGGCCGCTTTGCAGCTGAATAAAAATCTGTGAAAAGTCCCTGAAAAATGACATGTTTCTCCCCTGACGCACCGCACGGCGCGCCCCGAAAAGGGCGCGCCGTTGGTGACTGTTTTTATTTTCCGAGCGTGAAAGCGTCGTAAGAAACGCCGTACTTCTTGCAAAGCCCCTTGATAAAATCGGGGTTTTCGGTCGCAATCTTTTTCATTTCGGCATTGATCTCATCCCGAAGCGCCGTATTCCCTTTTAAGAAACCGACGCCGTAAGTCTCGGTAGAAATCTGCTCGTTCAGAATTTTATAGCCGGCCTTATCCCGGATGAGATATTCGGCCACGCCGATATCCACCACAATCGCCTCGACAGCGCCGGCACTCAACCGGTTGAAGGCCGCTGTATAGTCGGCATCCAGTTCGTATTTGCCGTTTTTAAAAGAGGCCACCAGATCGCTTTTCTCCGAAAGAGCCGTTTCGCCGGAAGATTTGCTCTGCACCGTCACGATCTTGCCCGCAAGATCGGACAGCGCCGAAATGCCGGAATCACTCTTGACCAGTACCACGATGCTGTTGTTGAGATAGCGGTCGGACCATTCATAGGCCTCTTCGCGTCCCTCGTAAGTGAATCCGTTCCAGATGAAGTCAATCGCGCCGCTCTTGAGCTGTTCATCCTTGCTGTCCCAGTCAATGGGGCGAAGCTCCAGCTCGTAGCCGAGATTGTCACAGACTTTTTTAGCATACTCAATATCAAAGCCGACATACTCGCCGGTGCTGTCGTCAACATAGCCGTAGGGCGGATAGTTGGCGTCAAAGCCGAGAATCAGTTTTTTCTCTTCCTTCTTGCAGGAAAAGAGAAAGGGCAGACAGCAGGCGGCCAGCAAAAGCGCCAGCGCGAGAGAAAGCATTTTTTTCATGGCGATACTCCTTGATTTATTGTTTTATCACTTTAGCTTGGTGAAGTGACCCTATGATATCATATCCGAAAAGGTTTGTCAACTGTTTTTTGAAATTTTTTTCGGTTTTTCACTTTTGGACAAGAAAAGGAGGTTTTCCCGTTTCTTTTTGTGCTTTTTGTCCTGCATTTTGCAAAAATCCGCCTTTGACCTTTTTCATGTCATGTTTTACTTGCGTTTTTCCTTTTTTTATGCTATAATATGACCATATCGGTGAAACTCCGATAAATTTTAATGCCGAAAGGCGAAACCCATCGTTTGGTCACACGGTTCTGCGCGGGAATCATCGCGCACGGGGGCGGGAGGCGGTTCTCCTTTCTCCGAATGAGGAAAGCGCGGTGAAAATCCGCCGCAACAGCCATTACCGTCACAGTCGGAATGCTCATTGTCCCGTGCCGTAAAGAATCCTCCGGGCAAAGTGCCGGTTCAACCGGTCGGGGAGGGTGCAGGAATGGCGGTATCCCGCTCTTTTTTGCGCGCTCTCCCGGTCGCCGGCCGTGGGGGGCGCGCTTTACTGATTCGGGCGGGGCAGAAAGGACAACCTCATGAAAACCATCGTCACCCGTTCTCTTTTACTTCTTCTTGTATTGATTCTTTGCCTGCCGCTGGCGGCCTGCGGCAAGGAACCCCTCACCGGTATTTCCTTTGAGGGTGCCAGTTTCGTCTATGACGGGACCGAAAAATCCATTGAAATCAAAGGCACGCTCCCGGAAGGCGTCAGCGTCAGTTATGAAGGCAACGCGCAAAGTGCCGTGGGCAGTTACACGGTCATTGCCCGCTTTACCGACAGCACCGGCAAATACAAACTTCCCGATGAGTTGCGTGCCAACCTGACCATTACGCTGCCCGAACGCACCGTGCCCGCCACCGGCATCTGGGCAAACGCCACCTACCGCAAGGATACGGCACTGGGCACCGGCGCAAAGACCCTCTTTATCGATGTCAAGGCCGAGGGCGAATATGTCACTTTTGCCATTCAGACTGACGCGGAAAATGTCGGCGCGGCACTGTTGGGCGTCGGACTGGTTTCGGGCGATACCACACAGTACGGCCTTTTCATCAAGGTGGTAAACGGCATGACGGCCGACTATAATGTGGACCAGACCTATTGGGGCTTTTTCAAAAACGGGGAGTATATGACAACCGGCGTAGACAGCACGCCTTTTGAAAGCGGAGCGCATTTTGAACTCATCAAAACCAAGTGAGGAAACTGCACTGCGCGCCCGGAAGCGGTTTCTCAGCGTCCGGGAACTGACCGTTTTTTCCATGCTGGGCGCCCTGATGTTTGTTTCTAAACTCCTTATGGAGTGGGCGCCGAATGTGCATTTTCTGGCCATGTTTCTCATTACTTTTACATTGGTCTACCGGGTCAAGGCGCTGATTCCGCTTTATGTGTTTGTTTTCCTGACCGGCATTTATGCGGGCTTTTCCTTGTGGTGGCTTCCCTACCTTTATATCTGGTTGCCGCTCTTTGGCGTGACGCTGCTTTTGCCGCGACGGATGCCGCCCCACGTGGCCGTTCCGGTCTATTGCGTGGTGGGCGCGCTTCACGGCCTTGCTTTTGGCACCCTGTATGCGCCCGCACAGGCACTGCTCTTCGGCATGAATTTCAAAGCAACGCTGTTATGGATCGTGTCCGGGCTCCCCTGGGACGCGGTGCACGCCGCCGGAAACGCCGCGGCCTGTCTTCTTTGCGTGCCGCTGTCCAAATTACTTTTTCGGCTTGAAAAACGGCCGCCTTGCTGAAAAGAGAAAAGAGCCGCTGCGAAAAGCAGCGGCTCTTTTTAAAAAATGATTGCAAATTCCGGAAAGATGTATTATAATGGAGGAAAGAAAACAGCGCCGCGGCGCAAAGGAGTTGCCATGAAACAGAAATTCGCCATTACCATTGCCGATATCCCGATGAATATTGTTTGCGATGAATCTCAGGAAACGATTGACGCCGCCGTATCCGAACTGGATAAGCAGATCCGCTCGCTGACCGGCGACCCGGGCCATCCCTGCACCCGCACTTCGGCCGCATTGCTCTGTGCTCTGGACGCCACCACACGATGCGGCCATTTACAGGATCGCCTTTCGGAACTGGAAAAATACGCTTCCCTTTCCGACCCGAACAACGATGCGGGCGCATCCGCCTATCTGCGCGGAGAAAACGAAGCGCTTCGCGCAGAGTTGACCGTCAGCCGCGGCAGTTACGACGCGCTCCTTCAGGATAACGCCACACTCTTTCAGTTGAACGCCAAGCTGGTCCGGCAAAGCAGCGAGGCCAACGCGCGGGCTGACCGGATGCACGATCAGGTGCTTTCCATTCTCTCCGAGGTGCGCGAGCTACGCGAAAAGCTGGCCGCTTGCTGTGTGGAGACCAAAGAGCCCTCTGCCTCTTACGGTGTGGCGGAAGAAGCTCCTGAAATTGAGATCACACCCGAAGAACAACAGCTGACCCACAAATACGAGCAAATGGATCTGGAGGATATTCTCTCCAGTGCCCCGCGCGGAAACCGCCCGATGCCGGAGGAACGCTGAAAATGCTCCGCAAGGGTGCCCTGCCCGAATTACTCTGCCCCGCCGGATCCCCCGCAGCGCTTGCCGCGGCCATTGAAGGCGGGGCGGATGCCGTTTATTTCGGCGGCCCGACCTTTAACGCGCGGATGAGAGCCGAAAATTTCACCGCTAAGACAATGCAGGAAAACATTCGGCTCTGCCATGCTTTCGGCGTGCGTGCCTATATCACCATGAACACGCTTCTGTTTGACCGCGAACTGAATGATTTTCTTCATGCGGCCGCCGAAGCCGGAAACGCCGGCGCGGACGCGCTGATCGTGGCCGATATCGGCGCCATGCGGCTGTTACACCGCGAACTGCCGGGGCTGTCCGTTCATGCCAGCACGCAGGCGGGCGCGCACAGCCTCGGTGCGGCGGCGGCTTTTGCCGAACTGGGTATCACCCGTGTGGTGCTGGCCAGGGAAACGCCGAAAGCGGACATGGCTCGCTTTGTGCGGGAATCCGGACTGGAAACAGAGGTTTTTGTGCACGGCGCGCTGTGCGTTTCGCACTCCGGGCAATGTCTGTTTTCCTCGCTGGTCGGCGGGCGAAGCGGAAACCGCGGCGAGTGTGCGCAACCCTGCCGCCTGCCGGACGCTACCGGGCGCTTTCCTCTTTCACTGAAGGATCTGTCACTGGCCTCCCATTTGCCCGAACTGATTGAAATGGGCGTGGACTCGCTGAA
The DNA here is from genome assembly GCA_905187695.1 of uncultured Eubacteriales bacterium. Taxonomy (GTDB): domain Bacteria; phylum Bacillota; class Clostridia; order Oscillospirales; family CAG-272; genus Firm-07. Next base: position 25,781 of record CAJJIY010000012.1, read on the forward strand.
AATCGAGGGGCGGCTGAAATCTCCCGAATATGTGCGGGATGTCACCCGCATTTTCCGGCGGTTACTGGACGAACGCCGGGGGGCCACACCGACAGAAATGGCCGAGCTTTCGGACATTTTCAGCCGGGGCGGCTTTACCGACGGTTATTTTACCGGCCATGTGGACACCCGCATGATGGGGGTGCGCTCCGAGCGCGACAAAGAAAAAAGCCGGAATATCACGCCCTTCAAGGGCCTTTCCCGAAAAGTGCCGCTCTCTTTTTCGTTCTGCATGAAAAAAGGCGTGCCCGTCACGCTCACTGCGGCGGCCGGCGGCCGCCGCGTGACGGTTGCCGGAGAAGAACCGCTTGTGGCCGAGACCTGCCCCATGGATGAAGCGGCGCTCTCACGCAATCTTTCCCGCCTTGGCGGCACACCCTACGAAATAAAAAGCCTGTCTTTTTCGATTGAAAGCGGTCTCATGATACCGCTTTCAAAACTCAATGCCCTGCGCCGCGCCGCCATTGAAGCACTGGAATCCGATAATGCCGCTCTTCCTTTCTTGCCGAAAGTTTACGCACCGGCGCGAAAAAAAGGAAAAAGCGCCGTGCCGGACACGGCCCGCTTTCTGCACGCCGCGCAAATCACGCCCGAAGCAACCGACTTTTTTGAAATACGCTATCTGCCGCTTGAACATTTCGCACCTCCTGCCAACGGCGTGGTGGTGCCTCCGGTCATTTTCGATCATGAAGAGCCTGCCGTCAAAAAGTCGCTCGCGGCCGCCAAAGCGGCGGGTGCGGAACACGCGCTTGTCGGCAATCCGGGACATATCCGCGCCGTTCTTGAAGCCGGCCTTATTCCCCACGGCGATTTCCGGCTGAACCTGACCAATCAGGAAAGCGTTGAATACTATCTGTCCCTCGGTCTTTGCGACCTTCTGCTCTCACCTGAGCTGAAACTGCCTCAAATCCGGGATATGAGCGGCCCCCTATCGGTCATCCTGTACGGGCGCGTGCCGCTGATGCTACTTGAAAAATGCGCGGGACAGGCCCTGCTTGGCTGTGAAGCCTGCGGCAAAGATGAAAACCGTCTCTTTGACCGCCAGCACGCCGCCTTTCCGGTAATCCGTCTCTCTGACCACCGGAACATCCTTTATAACTGCCGGCCCACCTACATGGCCGACCGGAAAAAAGAACTGCGTGCGGCCGGGATTACCGCCGGACACTGGATTTTTACCGTGGAAAATCCTGCGGAAATCAACAACATCCTGCAGGCCTATCGCAAAGAACTGCCGCCGAAAGGCGCGGTACGGCGGATCTGACACCCTTTGCCCGAAACGGGCGAAAGAAAGGAACTTTTATGCGTTTTGCCATTGAAAACATCCGGATCTTCCGGGAAGACGGCACTTTCGCCCCCGGAACGCTTTATGTGGGCGGCCACAAACTGATTGCCCCCTGTGAAGTTGAAAAAACGATGGACGGTGCGGGAATGTTGGCCTGCCCCGGACTCCTGGACATTCACACACACGGATGCGCGGGGGCCGATTTCACCTCGGCCGATGCCGGCTCACTCCGGAAAATGGCCGATGACTATGCCTCTTGGGGCGTAACAACCGTGTTGCCGACGCTGGCCTCCGACACCTATGAGAACTGGCTTGCGGCCATCCGCAGAATCGGCGAAGCCGGAATTCCCGCCTACCGCGGCATTCACCTGGAAGGGCGCTGGCTGGCACCTGCCCGCCGCGGCGCACACGCGCCGGAACTTCTTAAAAATCCGGACGCCGCCGAGATCCGGGAACTTTCGGACGCCGCCCGGGAATTGCCCATTACGCGCGTAAGCCTGGCCACTGAACTGCCCGGCGGAGAGGCATTCCTCTCTGCTTGCCGTGAACGGGGCATAAAACCCTCCCAGGGACATACCGATGCGGATTACGCCGCCGCCATGCGGGCGTTTGAAGCCGGGGCGCATTGTTTTACCCATCTTTTCAACGCCATGCCTCCGCTCCATCACCGGGCAGGCGGCCCTGTGGCCGCGGCGCTGACCGAAAAAGGAGCCTATGCCGAGCTCATTTGCGACGGGCTCCACATCGCTCCCGAAACGGTGCGGTTGGTTTACGAATGCAAAGGAAGCGACCGCCTCATTCTCATCAGCGATTCCATGGCGGGCACCGGTTGTCCGGACGGCGCCTATGACCTGGCTGGGCAGACAGCCGTTCTGAAAAACGGCCGGGCACTGACTCCGGACGGGAAACTGGCCGGCAGCACCCTGCATCTCCTGCATGGCGTGCAGAATCTGTCGCGCTTTTGCCGGATCCCGTTCGGAAAAGCCCTGCTCTCGGCCACCCGGACCCCCGCCGGATATATGGGACTGCTTGACCGATGCGGACAGCTCCTGCCCGGCACGGACGCCGATCTTTTCCTCCTGCCGGATGAAAACGCGGCACGCCCCGCGCGTGTGTTGCGGCAGGGTCAGTGGCTTTAAACCGCAGATCTCCCAATCAAAAAGCGGCTTCCCCCAAAGGGAAGCCGCTTTTTGATGTTATTTTATTTATTTGCGCACCACCGTAAAGGCGTTTTCACCGATCTTTACATCCGCGCCGAGCGTGGGCTTGGTGAGGGACAGGCAGTTGGCAAAGGCATAATCACCGATCTCGGTAAGCGTGCCGGGGAAAGGCATGGTGGCCAGTGCCGTGCAGGCAAAAAACGCATGTGCGCCGATCTTGGTCAGCGCCGCACCGCCCTCTACGGTCGTCAGGACGGGGCAATTCATGGCGAACTGGGCGGGGATTTCCTTAAGCCCGGCGGGTAACTTGACCGATGCCAGTTTTTCACAGTTAAAGAACATCATCGCGCCCAATGTTTGCACGCTTTCCGGCAATTCGACCCGGGTCAGCGACGCACATCCCGTAAATGCCCCGTCACCCACAGACAGAAGCGTGGCGGGCAGCGTCACGCCGGTCATCTGTGTGCAACCGGAAAAGGCGAAATTGCCGATTTTTTTAATTCCCTCCGGCACGGTGACCGAGAGCAGATTGCTCTTCTGATAAAATGCGCCGGCGCCCACTTCAGTCACTGCGTAATCATGAATGGACAAGGGGAGCGTGACGGCATGCGGCACATCCGAACCGTCAAACCCGGTAATGGAAATCTCATTGCCGTTTACCACTTGGTATGTGAAGGTGTCTCCAAACTCGTTTCCGGTTTCAAAGATGTTTTTATCGGCAGTCACAGACATATCAATATTACTGCCCCCGTCCTCGTCCTTCTTCTTGCAGGCACAAAGAGAAAAGATCATCAGAGCCGCAAGCAGGGCGGCAAAAATTTTTTTCATTTTTTTATCCTCCGTAAAACGGCACTGTAATTGATAATATTATACCGTAACTCTTCCTTTCTGTCAAGGGAAAGCGTGCTTTTTCTTTTCCCCTTTCTTGACAATTCCGCTTTGCCTCTGTTATAATAAGGAAAGGAAAGGGGGCGCGAAAGATGAACGAAAGCGAGAAAACGCCGGTCGGCGAGCTGTACGGTGTAGGTCCGGCCAAAGCCGCGGCCTATGAAAAACTTGGCATCCGCACGCTTCACGACCTGGTTTTTCATTTTCCCCGCTCCTATGAGCACCGTGGAGACATCCGTTTGCTTTCCGAAGCACCGTCCGACGCGCGTTGCGGCCTGCTTCTTACGGTCGGCACCGAAGTAAAAAGTGCGCGGGTGCGCGGGCGGATGTCGATCCTCAAATTCAAGGCTTTTGACGAAAGCGGCGTGTGCGAGATCTCCTATTTCAATCAGGAATATCTGAAAAAAGTCTTCCTGCCCGGCCTTGTTTTCCGCTTTTACGGGAAAGTGGAGCGGCGCGGGCGTCGATTTTTGCTGAACAGCCCGGCCTATGAGCCCTACGATGAAAACACCCCGCTCCCCGAACTGTTGCCGGTCTACCGCCTTTCGGGTGCGCTGACACAAAAACTGGTAGAAAAAAATGTCCGCGCGGCGCTTGCGGCCGCGGCGCTCTGGGAAGATCCGCTCCCGGAAGAGATCCGTCTGCGTGAAAAACTGGTCACCCGGGCACGGGCTCTGCGCGACATTCACAATCCGGACAGTTTTCTCTCGCTCGCGGCCGCCAAAAAGCGTCTTATTTTTGACGAGTTCTTTTTCTTTGCGCTGGGACTTTCACTCTCGGCGGGAAAAGCGCGGGAAGGAAGCGCGCCGCCCTGCCCCGATGATGACCTTTCTCCCTTTCTTTCCGAGCTCCCCTTCGCGCTGACCGGTGCACAGCGACGGGTGATCGGAGAGATCTGTGCCGACATGAAAAAAACCGTCCCCATGAGCCGGATGGTGGTGGGCGATGTGGGATGCGGCAAAACCGTCTGCGCTGCGGCCGCTCTTTATCTGGCGGTCAGAAACGGGCGACAGGCCGCTCTTATGGCGCCGACCGAGATCCTGGCGCGTCAGCACGCGACCGATCTTGAGGCGCTCTTCTCCCCGCTGGGGATCCGGGTAGCGCTGCTGGTCGGCTCCACCCCAGCCGCCGAAAAGAAAAAAATCAAAGCGGCCCTGTCCGCCGCGGACCCTCAAAAACGCCTCCCCATTGTCATCGGCACGCAGGCACTGCTTTCGGACGGCGTGACTTTTGCCGCGCCGGGAGTGGTTGTGACCGACGAACAACACCGCTTTGGGGTGCGCCAACGCGCGCGCCTTTCCGAAAAAAACGAACACGCACACCTCTTGGTGATGAGCGCCACACCGATTCCCCGCTCGCTGGCACTGGCCTTTTACGGAGATCTTGACCTTTCGCGCGTGGATGAGATGCCGGCAGGCCGGGAACGGGTGGAGACTTTTGTGGTAGACGAAAGTTACCGGGAACGGCTTCTTGCTTTCATCCAAAAACAGTGCGCGGCGGGCGGACAGGTCTATGTGGTCTGCCCGGCCGTGGGAGAGCGCGAGGCCGAGCCGGACGAAGTGCTCCTTTCCGAAATCGGCGAATACCTGGAAAAAACCGAACCGGACGCTCCGCCGATGAAAGCCGCCGTCACCTATGCCGCCGAACTCTCGGCCGCGCTTCCCGAGCTTTCGGTGGCGCTGGTACACGGACAGATGAAAAGCCGCGAAAAGGACGAAACCATGAAAAAATTCGTGGCCGGAGAAATTCAGGTGCTGGTATCCACCACGGTAATCGAGGTGGGAGTGAATGTCCCCAACGCCACGCTGATGATCGTAGAAAATGCCGACCGTTTCGGTCTTTCCCAACTTCATCAGCTTCGCGGGCGTGTGGGTCGCGGCAAACGGAAATCCTATTGCGTGCTGGTAACCGGGCGACCGCTCCCGCCGGGCAGCCCCGCCGCCGCGCGACTGGCCACCATGAAAACCACCTATGACGGCTTTGCCATTGCCGAAAAAGACCTTGCCCTGCGCGGGCCGGGCGATTTTCTGTCGGGCTCGCCGGATGAAACCATCCGTCAAAGCGGCGGCGTACGCTTCCGTCTGGCCAATCTCTGCGACGACGCGGGGTTGCTCACCCGCGCCTTTGAGGACGCCCGGGAGCTGGCCGCCCGAGATCCGGAACTCTCGGCGCACCCGGCCCTCCGGGAAGCGGCCCGGTCTCTTTTCACACTGGATACCGATACCGTCAGCTAAAAGAACCCGGCCTCTGGCCGGGTTCTTTTTACTTTTTCTTGTTTTTAAGGCGCTTGTCACACTTGCGTGAAAGGAAAGTCCCCAGACTCTGAAGTCCCTGCACCAGTAAAATAAGGAACAGCACCGCAAAGAGCATCACCAGATACTGATAGCGGTAATAGCCGTAGTTGATGGCAATTTTGCCCAGGCCGCCGCCGCCGATGATCCCGCTCATGGCCGAATAACCCAGCACCGTGGTGATGGCAATGGTCTCGTTGGAAAGAAGAGACGGCACGCTTTCCGGGATCATGACTTTGACAATGATCTGAAAAGGCGAAGCGCCCATGCTCTGCGCCGCTTCGATAATGCTGGGGCTCACCTCACGCAGACTGCTTTCGACCAACCGCGCGATAAAAGGAAAGGCCGCGATGACCAGCGGCACCACCGTGGCGGGCGTACCGACCACCGTGCCGATGATAAGCCGCGTGAGAGGGAAAACCAGGATCATGAGGATCAGGAAAGGCACCGAACGAAGCAGGTTGATAAGCACATTGAGAACATGAAGCACCCATGCGGGCACGCGCAAAATCTTCTGATCTTCGCCTGCCACCAGCAACACGCCAATGGGAAGCCCGATGAGCGTGGCAAAGAAAGTGGCCAGCACCGTGACATAAAAAGTTTCCCATATGGCCATCGGAAATTCGGTCTTAAGAATGGAGAAAGCCTTTTCCAGGGCTTCGGCCGAGAAAACTTTATTCACCGCACTTCACCTCCTCCACACGGATATCCGGAATAGCCGAAAGATAATCGGTTGCCCGCCGGAATTCCGCTTCGCCACCGGGAATACCCAGCAACATATTGCCGTAGATCCGCTCTCCGATGGAGCGTGTGGAAGCCGCCAGAATACTGGCCGGAATCCCCAGTTCCATGGCCATCTGCGCAATCAGCGGCGTACGGGTGGCCGCCGCGCCGCAAAATACGATCCGAAGGACGCGCTCCCCGGACGCGGGCGAAAAATGGATCTCCTCCAACCCTTCCGGGAAGACCAGCGCTTTGGCCGCCGCTGATTTCGGCGCGGCAAACACCTCGCTTACCGGCCCTTCCTCGGCCACCGTACCGTTATCGAGAATGGCCACGCGGGTACAAATCTGTTCCACCACGCTCATCTGATGCGTGATGACCACCACTGTAATCCCCAACCGGTCATGAATCTCGCGGATGAGGGACAGAATGGACTGTGTGGTGGTGGGATCCAGCGCGCTGGTAGCCTCATCACAAAGAAGAATTTCGGGATCGGTCGCCAATGCCCGCGCAATGGCCACGCGCTGTTGCTGACCGCCCGAAAGCTCGGCGGGATAACTTTTCAATTTATCCGCCAGGCCTACCATACCAAGCAGTTCGGTGGCCCGCTTGACCGCCTCGGCACGCTTCATACCCGAAAGTTCCAACGGAAAACAGACATTTTTCAGGCAGTTGCGCTGCATGAGCAGATTGAACCCCTGAAAAATCATGGTGATCTTCCGGCGTTTTTCACGCAATTCGCGGTCCGGAAGCGTGGCGATATTGCAACCGTCAATAAGGACTTCGCCCATGGTGGGGCGCTCCAGAAGGTTGATACACCGCACCAGTGTGCTCTTCCCCGCGCCGCTCATACCGATGATGCCATAAATTTCGCCGTCTTCGACCCGGAGCGACACATCGCGCAGGGCGTCCGTGCCCCCCTGCGCACCCTCGTAGGTCTTGAACAGATGTTTAATTTCAATCATGATATCTCCCAAAGAAGGGCCGCTTCCGGTGGAATCGGCCCTTTTTTCTGATTATTTCTTGCCAATGGCATCCAAAGAGGTCTGCTTGCCGCCGTAAAGCCCCATCGGTTCGACATGGATGACCGCCACAGACACCACATGGGTACCGTTCTGCGCATTGAAATCCTCCAGGTAAGGCAGATGCTGGAAGTAGTTGGCGTCCACCTCGCCGCTTTCCACCACATTGTTGGGCTGGACATAATCGGTGAATTCAATGATATTGAGCGTAATATTCCGCTTGGCCAGCAAATCTTTTGCAATCTGCAGAATCTCGGCATGAGGTGTGGGAGAGGCGGCCACCGAAATGGTGGTACCGGCAAGCGCGGCGTAGTCCACGCTCGCGTCGTATCCGTCGCCGGGGGTTTCCACGGTGCTGACCACCGCGCCCTTGTATTTCGTGGAAATGAAATCGGCCACCGCGCGGCTGGAAAGCGCGGCCTTCAGCGCCTTGATGGCGGGCGTTTCTTCTTTGCCTGCCTTCGTGGCGAGGATGTTGCCGTAGGCCGAAGAAGAACCCTCAATGGTCAGCGCGTCCGAAACCGGCGAAAGACCGGCGGAAATGGCATAGTTGGAGTTGATGATGGCATAATCCACATCCCGGAGAATGTTGGGAAGCTGTGCGGCCTCGACCTCCTTGAAGGTGATGCCGTAAGGATTCTCGACAATATCGGCCACCGTGGCAGTGATGCCGGCGCCCTCTTTTAATTTAATGTAACCTTTGTCCTGCAGTAAAAGCAAGGCTCTGGCCTCGTTGGTCGTGTCGTTCGGAACGGCAATAACGATCGAATCATTTTTCTTGCATCCGACAAAAAGGGAAAGCGCAAGAACGGCAAGGATTGCCAGGGAAAGAATCTTTTTCATAATTAATATCCACCTTTCAGATTTATAGATTTGAATTTCTTAAAAAAGCCGGGGGTCACATTCGTTCAAATCTGAAATTGGCACGAACCAGCGATTCAAAATAATTTTTCATAGATAAAACCTCTCAAAAAAGAATAAACCGGGATGCTTCCAACGAAGCCCCCGGGCAAAAGCAGAAAAAGACGGTTTTACCGACACATATTCGCTTTCAAAGGAGAGCCCGCCGAAAAAGAAACCATGGAACGGCACATCTTGTTTACCATGCACATGCACATCCACATTGCTTTCATGACTGTTTCTCCTTTTTCTGAAATTCCTTTTTAAAGGTTGCTGTTATCATAGCATACGGTTCCCCCTCTTGTCAAGGGCTTTTTCAAATTTTGTGAAATTTTTGAAAATCATCTTGAATTTTTTCTGAATTACTATTGAAAAGATGCAAAAAGCAGGATATAATTCATTTTACCACATATCATTTGTACCGCAGAAGTGCTGCATTTTTATTTCGGTAAAAATGCAGTCTCTTTTCTGCGCTTTTACGGTGCAATGAATGATGTGTGGTAACATAATTCGAGGGGTCTGCGTTTTTCGGTGTGGACAGCCTCGTGCTGGCCACACCTTTTTCTTTTCCGGTGCCCCCGCCATGCCACTCCACCGGACGGCGCTCCGGAACAGCAATCGCTTTTCAAAGCGCACTTTTGCGCAAAGCACTGTTTTCTCAAAATGTACGCTCTTTGTTAACAATTTAGCAATAAACGGGTGTTTTCCGGTATTTTTCGGAATAAATGGTGAGTTTTTATTTATTTTCTCTTATAAATATACAAATGTCTGTTTATTGAATATAAAAGTTTTCCAAAAGCTCCCCCGGTTGCATAGCAAAAGACTTGTATCGGGCATGAACAGGATATTTTGACATTTTACGCCGAGCGCAACACAAAATATAGTAAAATGGCAGCAGGCAGGAATACAGGCGATTTATGCAAACGAGCTATTTTATCCGGAAATAAATTTTTACATTTTTGAATAATAATAAAAGAATATGAGCATAAAGAAAGATAGGTAAAAGGACAATAGCCATATTTTGGGCTGTTTCTTCGTCAAAATAGCCAAAACAAAGAAAATTCATTGTTTGTAATAAGGATTACTCCATTTTGAATTTGTGATAAAATGTGTACAAGTTGTTACAAAAAACTTAAAATTTGTGGCAGCACACGAAAGGAGTACAAAGAATGAATGTTGAGATGAAAGATCCGGACCAAATAATTTGCGGTGAAAGATACCGCACAATCAGAGAGGATCGCCTACCGGTCGCCGGCATGCCGGTCAGCTATCGCCTATTGGGAGACCAATCACCCAAGGAAGGGTATTTCGTAGAAATCTCGGCCGGTGCAGAAACAGGTTGCGTTTTTGTCAGTGAAGATTTTGTAGACGCCGCTCATTTTTACGGATTGGTACTCAACGGCACGGTAACCCCCTGCACGCTTTCCTACATTGCCGAAGATTATTTTTCACGCTGAAATACATCCCACCTCAAGGGAAAAGAGCCGTCCGCACAATAAAGGCGACCGTCTCCGGTCATCGGAACCCCAATTGGCGAAAAACTCTTTACTTTCCGGGAAAAACATGGTATAATATTTAAAAGACAGAATCGGTTCCGGAAAACGCCTGCGGGCAGGAACCGACAAGTCACCCGGCAAGACCACCCGTGCGCGGCACCCGGAAAGGAGAAGAACCATGAAATGCCCCAATTGCGGATTCCCGGACAGCAAAGTCATTGATTCCCGCCCTGTAGAAGAAGGAAACAGCATCCGCCGTCGGCGGGAATGTCTTTCCTGCAACCGCCGCTTTACCACCTTTGAAGTCATCGAATCACACCAGATCCTGGTGGTCAAAAAGAACGGAGAGAAAGAACTTTTTGACCGCAGCAAGATGCTGGCCGGTATTATGAAAGCCTGTCAGAAACGCCCGGTAAATGCCGAAGAAATCGCCACAGAAGTCGAATCCGAACTTCAAAACGCCATGGCGCAGGAGGTTTCCTCCCGGCAGATCGGCGAAATGATTATGTGCAAGCTGAAAATCCGGGACGAAGTGGCCTATGTCCGCTTTGCCTCGGTCTACCGCGAATTTAAAGACCTTGACACTTTCCTGGCCGAGCTGAAGGAGCTCCGGGGGAACGATACAGAAAAGAAAAAATGAAGAAATGTCCGCCGCTTTTTTGCGGCGGGCATTTCTCTTTTCGCCTTCTGGAATGATTGTCTTCCGGACGGCGCTATTTTTTCTCTTCGGGAAGAATGGGATACAGTTGGATCATATTGCCGCCATCCACCGTCAGCTCCGCGCCGGTTGTGTTGCGGGAAAGATCCGAGCCGAAATAATAAGCGGCGTTGGCCACATCCTCAAAGGTGGCAATATCGCCCAGCGGCGTGTAGTTGGAAAGCGCCGCGCGGCAATTGTTATAATTGTTTTCCCAGCGGTCGGTCTTGATCATACCGGGCAGAACGCAGTTGACGCGGATGCCAAGACGCCCAAGATCCAGCGCCAGCGCCCGTGCCATGCCGAGTACGCCGCTCTTGGAAGCGCTGTAAGCCACGCGGTCGGGAATGGCGCGGTAGGCCGTGTTGGAATTGATAAAGACGATGGAGCCCTTCCCTTTTTCCTGCATCTGCAACGCCGCCTGGCGCGCCAGCATGAAATTCCAGCCAATGTTGGTGTTCACAACCCGCATGAAATCGGCCATCGGCACATCCGACCAATGCTGAGCGATACCGAGATCCGCCGCACAGCAGACCAGTGCGTCCAGCAGTCTGCCCTCCTTCCGGATATCGGCAAAAATCTCCCTGACATTCTCCTCATCAAAGGAGATCATGCCATAGCCTTTGGCAAAAACGCCGTATTCTTCGGCGATCTGAGCGGCAAAAGCCTCGGCATGCGCCGCCGTCCGTGAACCGATAAACACATCATAACCGTTTTCTGCAAACTTGCGTACAATGCCCGCGCCGGTATTGCGGACGCCGCCGGTCACAAATACACAGGGATTCATCTCGTTCTCCTTCAGAAATAAAATTCAGTCTTGGCCGGCCGGATATCGGTCAGCGCGCCGGTATAATGCCGGAGCGTGTGCGGCCGGTAAGGGTGCTCGGCGCACTTTTTTTCATTGATTTCAATACCGAGCCCCGGTTTTTGGGGAATGTACAGATAGCCGTTTTCATAATGAAGCGACTCGTTTGTGACCTCGTGCCGCCAGGTAACATCGCTGTACATGATCTCCAGAATGGCAAAATTGGGACAGGTGGCGGCCAACTGCAAAGTGGCGGCATTGGCCACGGGGCCGGAGGGGTTGTGCGGCGCAAACGGAAGCGTCCGGCACTCGGCCTCGGCCGCAATCTTCTTGAGTTCCATGATACCGCCCGCGTGCGAAATATCGGGCTGGAGGTAATCGGCCGCGCCAAGATCAAAAAGGCGGCGGTAATCCCAGCGGGTATAGAGTCGCTCGCCCGCGGCAATGGCCACCGGAGATTTGTCGTGCACGGCGCGAAGCGCCGCCAAATCATCGGGCGGCGTGGGTTCTTCAAAGAAAAGCGGCTTAAAGACTTCCAGCTACCGTGCGATCTTCACGGCGGTGGGAATGTTGAAACGGCCGTGCCCTTCAATAAGCAGATCCACCTCCGGACCGACAGCCTCGCGCACCCGCGCCACGCACTCCAGCGCACGGGACAGTTCCGCGTTGGTCATGTTCAGATAATTCTTTCCGAACGGATCCCATTTCATGGCGGTGACCCCGCGAGCTACGGCTTCCTTAGCTTTGGCGCCGAACTCCTCCGGCGTTTTAGCGCCGGCAAACCAACCGTTGACATAGATCCGCACCTTTTCATGGACGCGGCCGCCAAGCAGAGTGGAAACCGGCACGCCCAGGTGCTTGCCGAGGATATCCCACAGCGCCATTTCCACTGCCGAAAGCGCCGACATCAGCACTGGGCCGCCGCGCCAGTATGCATCGCGGTAAATACTGTGAAAATGCCGCTCGATATCCAGTGGATTCTCGCCCACCAGATACTCTCTGATGTGTTCAACCGCGCCGAAAAGCGCCTTTTCTTTATATTCCAGCGTGGCTTCTCCCACGCCCGAAATCCCCTCGTCGGTATCAACCTTCACAAACACCCAGTTGGTTCGGAAGCAATCGACGGCAAAAACTCTGATATCCGTAACTTTCATTTCTCTTCTCCAAGCGCAATTTTTTGATAGAGCTGTGGAACGACCACGCCGGGACAGCAAAGTTCCGAGGGTAGGTGGCTGTCAAACATGCCGACATGATATGGCACCACGCGGCGCGCGCCTACCCGCGCGGCAAAGCGCGCGGCGTCGGTGGGATTCAGATTGTTCCCCACACCGTTGATGGGCAGAAAGAGCGCCTCGACCCTGTCCGGGAGGTCGGCAAAGATCTCCTCGGAATAAAGCGTATCCCCGGTAATGTAATAGTTTTTCCCCTCGTGCGTGAGCAAAAAGCCGACCGCTTCCGGATCAGAGTGTACGGCCGGCACCGCGCGCACGCGCACATCTCCCACGCTCCACTCGGCGTGGCGGGGCAACCGGACATAGTTGTTCCCCAGGCCGCCGAATTTCCGCGCCGTCTGCCACGCGCCGGGCGCGGCCAGCACCGTCACGGCCGAATCGGCCGTGAGGTAGTGGCAAAGTGTATCCGGATCGGTGTGATCCAAATGATTGTGCGTGAGCAAAATGACATCGGGCACAAGCGAAAGGAGCGACCTGTCCACCGGCACACGGCGGCGGTTCTGCGGCTCCACGGCCACGCTGTCCGAGAGATAGGGGTCGCAAAGAAGCGTCAGCGCCGGTGTTCTGATCAGCAATCCGGCCTGCCCGATCCAAATAAATTCTATCATATCTCCTCCGTAAGAGCCGGCGCAAATTCACCGAAAGTAAGCAGCAGGGGCGTATCCGAGAGCGGGATATTTTTAAGAAGCAGTTCGCCGTGTCCATCGTATTCGGTCATCTCCGGCGGCAAAGCATAGGCCGTGCCGGCGGCAAGATCAAGCAGGCGGACGGCCCCCTCGGGCGCGTCATAAATCTTAAAGGAAACCGTGCCGTCATAAGAAGAAGTCAGGAGCGGCACATCGTTCCAATAGGCCATGGCCGCCGAGCCGTTGCCGCGGCGGAAGGTGAAAGTGCGCACGCTCCGGTCGGTGCAATCGGTGCCGTTCAGCCGCCGGCAAGGAAGCACTGCGCGGCGGTGAATGAGTCGGCCGGGCCGGGCATCACCCGAAAAGACCGAGCAAAGGTGTCCCAACGCATAGTAGGAGGGCTTGGGCGTGTATTCGCCGGTGGCCACGCCGTCCTCGTCAAAATCGGCCGCAAGCACACCGAAATACCCGTAATCCAGATAGCTGGCCTTATCGGTTGTTTTGCCGTGCAGTGCCTCCACCATGTCCATTGTGGAAAAATAGGAGGAAAAAAGCAAATCAAAGGAAAGGTCAATGAGCTGACTGCGCAAAAGGAACTTGACCTGCCGCTCCGGCGTCCAGGCAAATCCCTTCATTGCGCCGGCCCCGTCCGAGCGGGTCTGACAGCCGGATTCACCCTGAATAAGTGAGAGTTTTTCTCCTCCATGGGTATCCAGCAGTTCGCGGAAAGTGCGGATGTGCTCCAGTTGTTTTTCTTCGTCATAAGTATAGATGTGGAAAGACGCCGCGTCCAGATGGGCGGCCAGCCCCTTGTGCAGCACCGCATGGATAAAACCGGATTCCGGGTATTCGGTGACAAAAGCAATGGCTTTGGCATCCGGATCTCCGGCGTGAACGGCATCGGCTGTGGCGGCCGCAAAAGACGCATATTCCTCCGCGTTGGCGCCGGTCTGCGCGCCCATGGCGGGATCGTACCGCCAACTGTAGTTGCTGTCCGGCTCGTTCCAGATCTCATAATAGGTCACGCGGCCGGCAAAATGCGCGGTCAGCGCACGCACATAGTTGAGCCACAGCTCCAACTCCCTTTCGGCGTGCGGCGGACAGCCCACGCCGCCAAACCACTCGGCCGCCCACGGACAACAGGCCGCGTTGCCCCAGCAGATTGTGATCCACGGAGTGAGCGACCGGCGGATGAGATTATCCACAATATCATCCAGCCAGGAAAAGTCATAAACGCCGGGGGCCTTTTCGGTGCGTGCCCAACCCGACTGCACCCGCACCCACTTGACGCCGAGAGCGGCCACCTTGTCATAGGCCTTTTCGGGATCAAACAGCGCTCTGTCCAGCTTTTCAAAACCGATGCCCAGACGGGAATTCTTCACTTCAAAGGCAGAAAGCATTTTGATTTTTCCGATTTTTCTGAGACGATCCATAAAACGGCTCCTTGTTTTTTTCTTATTATACCCCGTGCGCCTACCGGAAATCAAGCAGAGATTCTACTATAAATTTACGAAATTCTATTCATTTTTTCTTGACAGAAAACCCTTTTTATTTTATAATGAAAGTAGGATCACGCCATGAAAAGCGGCCTTCTGAAGGGGGATGTGACGATGGAAAACCGTTTTACGATGCTCAACACGCCCGACAATGTCTGTTTTACGGCCAGCAACCGTCAAAACCGAAAGGGGCCGACACGAGTGACGGAAAATTATGAAATTGAACTCTATCTGACCGATGGCGCCACCACTTTTCTCTGCGGAAAAGAGATTCCCATCCGGCGGCATCTGTTCTTCTTTGCCAGACCCGGCATGGAACGCTATACCGTGGGCAACTTCTCCACCATGAACATTCATTTCCTTTGCCATGATCCCGATTTTGCCGCCCGCTATCTCGACACGCTCCCCGAGCGCACCATGCCGCTTTCCCCCGGCCGCACCGAGGAGCGCTTCCGCACTTTTGTAAAAGCGCTGAAAATGCCCGCCCCCTGCCGGGAACTGCGCACGGAAGGGCTTTTGCTTCAAATTCTTTCCGATTATTTTGAAAGTTTAAAAAAAGAAACAAAGGCCGCTCCCCGCCGGATCCGCTATGCGCAAGAGATCTCGGCGCTGACCGATTACCTGAGGGAACACTTCAAAGAAAAAATCCGCGTGCCCGAACTGGCCGCGCGCATTCCGGTCAGCCCCAACTTTTTTCAGGTCATTTTCAGGGAGCAGGTGGGAATGCCGCCGGCCGAATACCTGCGTATGCTCCGGGTACAGGAAGCCGCCAGACTACTGGCAGGTTCTGACCTGCC
>CAJJIY010000013.1 GCA_905187695.1 uncultured Eubacteriales bacterium
CCCCGCGGGGCGCCGCGGCCGGATTCTGGCCGCGCGCAATGTCCATCGCTCTTTCCTTTGCGCCGTGGCGCTGTGCGATCTGGATGTCAGCTGGCTCACCCCCGCTTCCACCTCGCTTTGCGCCTGCCCCCTCACGCCGGCCGTCGTGGAAAACGCGCTTTCGGCCATGGACGAGCCGCCGGTGGCGCTGTATCTCACCTCTCCCGATTATCTGGGAAACCTTCAGCCTGTGCGGGAGATTGCCGTCGTCTGTCACCGGCACGGCGTGCCGCTTCTGGTGGATAACGCACACGGCGCGTACCTGCGCTTTCTTCCCCGTGACCTGCACCCGCTCACGGCCGGCGCGGATCTGTGCTGCGATTCGGCGCACAAGACCCTGCCGGTGCTCACCGGCGGCGCTTATCTCCACATCGGGCAAAACGCCCCCGCCGGATTTGCCGACCGCGCGCGAGAGGCTCTTGCGCTGTTCGCTTCCAGCAGTCCTTCCTATCTCATCCTCGCCTCGCTTGACCTTTGCAACCGGACGCTTGCAGAGGATTTCCGGGATCGGCTGGCCGCCGCCGTCCGCGCGGCGGAACGCACCCGGCAGACCCTGCGGGAAAACGGCTGGATGACCGTGGGGGACGAACCGATGAAACTGACGCTGGCCGCCCCGCCGGGCCTGACCGGACAGGCGCTTTCCGCCCGGCTGGCACAAAGCGGCATCGTGGCCGAGCACGCCGACCGGGACTTTCTGGTACTGATGCCCTCGGCCGATACCCCCGCCGCCGATCTCCAAAAGCTGTGCGCGGTCCTTGGTAAAAACACCGCGCCCTATACCCCTGCCGCTCCGGGCTCTGCCGCTCCTGCCGGGGCGCCCGTTTTTGCCCCTTCCGACTGCGCCGGGGCGCCTGTCTCCGACCTCTCTGACTCCGCCGCTTCAATCTCCGCCGACCCCTCCGGGGCACCGGTTTCTGCACCCTATACCCCTGCCGGGGCGACGGTTGCGTCCGGCGGCACTCCCTTTGCATTACCCGCGCCTGAGATTGTCGTCACCGTGCGCGAGGCGCTCTTTGCCCCGCGGGAGGTGCTCCCGATCGAGGATGCCGTGGGGCGGATCTGCGCCGATCCGGCGCTTTCCTGCCCGCCCGCCATCCCGGTGGTTTTACCCGGCGAGCGCATCCGGGCGGCGCACCTGCCCCTCCTCCGGCATTACCAAAAGACCCGGATTGCGGTAATGTTATAAGGCCGGTTCTTTGTCGTTCCGGGGGTGAAAAATGCCCGTAAACGGCACGCATCTGATCTTATAAAATTTCAGAATCCGATAACATTTTATAAGGCCAGTTATGCCCTCTTTCGAGGGCAAAACTGGCCTTTTTCATAAGTTCTGACGGATAAAGAGCGCGTCTTTTTCCGCTTCCGACAGCACCAGAGCCAGGGAGAGCAACAGCGAAAGCGTATCCTCCCCCGCTTCCGGATCCAGTTCAAAATCTTCCTTTATTTTCCTTATTCTGTACTGAATGGTGTTCCGGTGCGTAAAGAGTTTTTCGGCCGTGGTCTGCAGCGAATGGGCAAAGGAGAGGTAGGTATACAGCGTCAGGCAGAGTTCCGTGCCGTTTTCGCGGTCGTAATCCGCCAATTTCCGGATCTTTTCCACCGGAAAGCCGGCCGCGCCGCGACAATCGGAGAGCAAAGTGAGCAGCGCATAGTCCGCGCCCCGCACAAAAAAGGGCGAATCTCCGGCGCGGGACAGATAAGAAAGCGTCCCGGCGGCCTGACGGTAAAGCGCGGGGAGACCGAAAAGCGATCCGATGGGGAGCGAGAGCACCGCGCGCAGCCGGTAGATCTTTACAAAGGACTGAATAAGATTCATATCATGGTCTTCATGCAGGAAAAGCAGGAGCTGTCCCCGGTAAAAAAACGGATGAGAGGCTCTGAATCCGCGCGAAAGCTCCTCCCGCAGGTGCTCTTCTTTCACGCTTCCCTCCCGGTTTTCGGGCAGGGCGATGAGCACAAAGGCCGTGGGGGAAAAACCGGCCAGAAAGGTGCCGGCCGCCGCGCGGGAAAAGGCGGCTTCGTTCTCAAAACGACCCTCCAGCAGTTCGCTTAAAATCTCCTGCGCCGTGTCGAAAACCCCGCCGGCGTGCCGGTCGGCATAAAACTGTTTGGCCGCAAGACCGGCGGCAAAAAAACCGTCTTTTTCCGGAATCTTTCCGCCGTCGAAAAAAAGCAGGATCCCTAACCGGATGCCGCCGGAACTGAGCGGAAAAGCGGAAACTCCCCCGACCCGCGCCGACGCAAAGGGCGAAGATTCCGTAAAGCCGGACAGCGCCTCGCACAGGGAAAGCGGCAACTCGCTGTGCGCCACCGCCTCCCGGCAGATCCCGTTTTCCGCATCCGCCAAAAAAGCCGCCACCACATGGAAAGAAAGATCACAGACCAGCACCGGACAACCGAACGCCGCGCCCAGCGACCCCGTAAATTCCGAAAGCGAAAGATCCCCCAAAAAGGAATTCAGCAAAGCCTCACGGTTCATAAGCTCCTCCGTTTGTGCTTATAGCACATATAAAATCAATCAAATTATACATTTACGGTCTTGAATTGTCAAGTGTTTGTGCTATAATAAGGGCGTAAAGAAAAAGAGGGCACGAAAAGGATGTGGAAAGTGCCACAGATGTTCTCCTTCCTTTATACGGCACCGGTCGGCCGGGTAAAAGAACGAACGGCCGGACATACTAAGAAAACAAATGATTTTATCGGAGGTGTTTTATATGTTTGAACTCAGACCTTATCGCAGAAACAACGCGCTTTATAATCCTTTCCGCGAGATGAACGAAATGGAGAAACAGTTATTCGGTGCGCCGTTCGGATTCTTTGGGGAAAACGGAATGGATGCCTTCAACATTGATATCAAGGATGAGGGCGACCATTTTGAGTTGGATGCCGACCTGCCGGGCTTTGACAAGAAGGATATCCATCTTGACATCAACGGCGACAACCTCACCATCCGCGCCGAGCGTCATTCCGAACACGAAGAGAAGGACAAAAAGGGCAAATATGTCCGGTGCGAGCGTTCTTATGGCTCTTTCAGCCGGGAATTTGATCTCTCGAACATCAAGGCGGACGCCATCACAGCCAAATATGACAACGGTGTGCTGAAGCTGAATCTGCCCAAGAAAACCAAAGCCGTGCCCGAAGCGCGCCATTTGGATATCGAATAAAACTCGTAAAAAGGATCATTGAAAAAATGCCCTCCTATGGCAGTCAGATTTCTCTTCTGCCATAGGAGGGATTTTTATGCAAAGAAGATATCGACGCATCGGACAATATAAAAAGGAAATGATAGAGCTCAAAGAAAAGGGATTATGATACTTGCAATTCCAACTTGTATGTGCTAAACTATTCTTGTCTATGGTTTCTTTCTTCATAGATAATCCTCCGTTTGTTTCCCCAGATTTGACTGGCAGGTCTTTTCTATTTTATCACAAACGGAGGATTTTTCCTCACCGGTTAGCCTCTTTTCAACCACGCGGCTATCGCGTGGTTTTCGTTATACAAAAAACTCCCGGAACAACAGGTTCCGAGAGTTTTCTATCGGTTTAAACTTACAGCGTATTGTTCGAGCCGAGCACATCCACGATCTTGTGCTTGACCATTTTCTTGACCTCATCACGCGCCACAGAAAGATAGGTACGGGGGTCAAAAACGGAAGGATCATTGGAAAGTGTGCGGCGGATGCCGGCCGTCATAGCCAACCGAATGTCCGAGTCAATGTTGATCTTGCACACAGCCATGGAAGCGGCCTGACGGAGTTCTTCCTCCGGGATGCCGATTGCATCCGGCAGTTTGCCGCCGAGCGCGTTGATCTCCTTTACATATTCCTGCGGCACGGAAGAAGCGCCGTGGAGCACAATCGGGAAGCCGGGCAGAATCTTTTCGATCTCCGCCAGAATGTCAAAGCGGAGCGGAGGCGGAACCAGCACGCCATCCGCATTGCGGGTGCACTGCGCGGGGGTGAATTTATAGGCGCCGTGAGAAGTGCCGATGGCGATGGCCAGCGAATCCACACCGGTCTTTTCCACAAACTCCTGCACTTCCTCGGGGCGGGTGTAAGAAGAATCTTCGGCGGAAACATGAACATCGTCTTCAATACCGGCCAACTTGCCCAACTCGCCTTCGACCACCACACCATGGGCGTGCGCGTATTCCACGACCTTGCGGGTCAGAGCGATATTGTCCTCAAAAGAATGTTTGGAACCGTCGATCATCACGGAAGAAAAACCGCCGTCAATGCAGGCCTTGCAGATCTCAAAATCCGCACCGTGATCCAGGTGGAGAGCCAGATCAATGCCGCTGTCCTCAATGGCGGCCTTGGCCAGCGCCATCAGATAGGCATGCTTGGCATACTTACGCGCGCCGGCAGAAACCTGCAGGATCACAGGGGATTTTGCCTCGGCGGCCGCCTCCGTAATCGCCTGCACGATCTCCATATTGTTGATGTTGAAAGCGCCGATGGCATAGTGGCCGGCATATGCTTTCTTGAACATTTCCTTGGTTGTGACAAGAGCCATAAAAAATTCTCCTTCTTTTTTCAAATATTTCCGTTATCATTTTAATCGAAACCGGGCGAAAAATCAAGGCTTTTTCAAAAAAAGTCCGGATATCGGTAAAAAAAGAAGTTTTGAGCGTTTCTTCTCCGGATTTTGTCTGTCGTGAATATATTTTTTGTCCTGTGGCCCCTCATCCGGATAAGTTATGTAGCAAAAAGCTCTGCCGTCAAGCCCCCTTTCGCGTCTGCTCTTCTCCGGAATGATGCTTTTTCCCTTTTATTTTATCATCGAAAGGGTGATCCGGCAATTCTTTAACATCCCGGATGCAGGAGGCACAGATTACATAGTCGTCATCCGGACTCATGGGCGCACCGCAGATCCGGCAGGTCGGCGCGGCCTTTTTTATCACAATTTCCCCATTGTTTTCATAAATGCTGAGTTTGGAAAGCGTGGCGATCCCAAGACGCTGACGCAATTCATTCGGCAACACAATTCTTCCCAATTCATCCATAGCTCTTTCGGCAATTAAAATCATTTTTTCATTTTCCTTTCTTTTCTTTATTTGCATTGTACCGGTCTCCCGGTTTTGGTGTCGCACATTATAGCATGGTCCCGATGTCGAAAGCTGTCAGATGATGACTTTATTTGGACAGATAAAAATATTTTTGCGGTTTTTAGGAGAAGTACCACAGAAAATTTCGTTTTGCTCTTGACAAAGCCACCCCTTTTATGATATGATTGTAAGGCAGTTTTCGGTGGCTCACTCGCGGGTGTAGTTCAATGGTAGAATTCCAGCCTTCCAAGCTGGCCGCGTGGGTTCGATTCCCATCACCCGCTCCACTTGCTTTGCGCCTTTAGCTCAGTTGGATAGAGCAACTGCCTTCTAAGCAGTAGGTCGAGGGTTCGAATCCCCCAAGGCGCGCCACTGCTTCAAAATTCCATATGGTGAGTGTAGCTCAGTTGGTTAGAGCGCCAGGTTGTGGCCCTGGAGGCCGTGGGTTCGAGTCCCATCACCCACCCCATATCAAAAAAGCACTTCTTCGGAAGTGCTTTTTTGCATAATACGCAAAATCTTCTTTTTTCTCTTGACAAACCCGGTATCCGAGAGTATACTTGTATGTAAAGTATGAAAAGTTATACTTGGAGGAAACGATGAACGAAAAATTTATGGCGACCATCAAGATCGGCTCAAAAGGGCAGTTGGTCATCCCCAAAGAAGTGCGGGAGATGTTCGGCATTGCGCCCGGAGACACGGTGTTACTGATGGCGGACAAGGAAAAAGGCATTGCCATTGTGAATTATGCGGCCTATCGTGATCTGGCCGACGTGGTGCTGGGCGGCGGCAAAAAAGCCACGGCCGGAAAGGACGAAGTATGACAGACGCGCTGGTCATCCGGGGGCTTTGCAAGCAATATCCCAAATTTTATCTGAATCATGTCACCTTTTCAGTGCCGGCCGGTACGGTAATGGGCTTTGTGGGCAGGAACGGCGCGGGAAAATCCACCACGCTGAAGTCTTTGATGAATCTGGTGCACCCGGACGAGGGGGAAATTCTCTTTTTCGGAGAGCCTTTCAAAGGTAACGAGGCCACCATCAAGGAACGCGTGGGCTATGCGCTGGGAGAGGTCAATTTCTTTCCCCGCCGCCGCATCCGGGATGTGGCCGAGGTGAGCAAGCGGTTTTATACTCATTTTGACGAAGCGGCTTTTACCCACTATCTTTCGCTTTTCAAACTGACGCCGGACAAAAAAATCAACGAGCTTTCCGCCGGAATGAAAGTAAAACTGAATCTGGCCATGGCGCTGTCGCACCATGCGGATCTGCTTTTACTGGATGAGCCGACCAGCGGTCTTGACCCGGTTTCCAGAGACGAGCTCCTGGAGGTCTTTCTCGCGCTGGCGGACGAAGGCATCTCCATTCTGTTTTCCACGCACATCACCGAAGATATCGAAAAGTGCGCCTCTTATCTGACCTATATCAAGGAGGGGCAGATTCGCTTTACCGGAAAAACGGCGGATTTTACCCACGCCTATCGGATCCTGACCCTGCCGGAAAACCGGCCGGAACTGCGGGAGTCGGCGCTGGGCATTTGCCGCAACCGGGAAGGTCAGACAGGGCTTTTCCCCGCGGCCTTTGCCGAAGGGCACCCGGAACTTGCCTTCCGGATCCCCGAATTGCAGGAAACCATGGTTCATCTGGAGAAAGGAGTATCCGACAATGAAAGCTTTGCTTTATAAAGAATTCCGGCTCTTTGTCGGTAAAATCAATTATTTCTTTATGGCCTTCCCGCTTATGATCTTCATTCCCGGCGGCTATCCGATTCTTTTTTCCGCATTCTTCGTCTGCATGGGCATTTTCACCGCGTTTCAACTGGCACGCGAGGCCAACGACACGCTCTTCTCGGTGCTGTTGCCCATCCGGAAAGCAGACGCCGTCCGTGCGCGCTATCTCTCCTGCGCGATACTGGAGCTTTCCGCCTTCCTGCTTTCCGCGATTTTTGTGGCCTTGCGCGTTACGGTCCTCGCCAAGGTCGGTCCCTATACGATGGCACCGGCGCTGATGCCCGGCAATCTTGCGTTTCTCGGCTATCTGCTTCTTGCCTTCTCACTCTTCAACGGTGCGTTCATCCGGGGCTTTTACCGGACGGGATATGCTTATGCAAAGCCCTATATCCTCTTTGTCGTTTGGTTCTGCGTGCTGGCAATCGCGGCCGAGGTCATCTGGCACATTCCGGGACTTTCTTTTCTTGCCGGTGTGAGCGGAGGGGACCTGCTGCGTCAGTTGCCGCTTTTCCTTTTCGGAGCGCTTTGCTATGTGCTGGTCACGTTGCTTTCCTGCCGTGCGGCCATGAGCACTTTTGAAAAAATTGACCTTTGAAAAAAGCTGCCGCAAAAAGCGGCAGCTTTTTTACTTTTTGCGTTCACGCGCCAGTTCGCAGATCCTTTCGCAGAGCTTTGGAAAGGAAATTCCGGCGGTTTTCGCCGCCAGCGGGAACAGGCTGGTATCTGTCATCCCCGGCAGGGTGTTGACCTCCAGGAAGCGCGGATTTCCGGCCGAGTCGTCTTTAAAATCAAACCGTGAAAAATCGCGCAACGCAAAAGCGGTAAACAAAGAAAGCGAAAGGACAGAAAGCCGCTCCGCCTTGGAGACATCGATAGGTGCGGGACAAATTTCGCGCGTAGCGCCCTTTTGATATTTGTGACGGTAATCATACCACCCGCGAAGCGGACAGATCTCCACGATTGGCAAAGCGCGCCCGTCAAGCACCGCCACGGTATATTCCCGGCCCGGCAGACATTCCTCCAGTAGCACCGCTTCCCGCGGAGGCGGCGGCAAAAGCGCTTCCTCCCGGATAAACTGAAACCCGATGCTGGAACCCCCCGAAACGGGTTTGATAATTGCGGGAAAAGGTACCCTTGGCCGCGGGACGGCCTCTTGCCAGATCCCGCCGATTGGGACAGGAACGCCCCGCTCCCGCGCCACGCAAAGCGCGCGATTCTTATCCATGGCCAACGCGGCGGCGTGCGCGCCTGACCCGGTATAATGAAAAATGCCGGCGTCCTCCAACCGGGCCTGCAAGCGGCCGTCTTCTCCGTCTCCGCCGTGGAGCGCCAGAAAAACGGCATCTGCCTCCCGCAACCGCAAAAGGAAGGAACCGGGCAGGGATCCGGCACGGTAATCAAAGGCCCTGACGGTATGCCCCAGCGTACGCAAGGCGGCGCCAACGCGGGCTCCTGACCGAAGCGAAACTTCTCTCTCCGGGCTGTCTCCCCCGTAAAGCACAGTGATATTCAAAAGGCACCACCTCCGCTATCATCCTATGCCGGATTGTGTTTTGATATGCGCAGGGTGGCGAAGCAATAGCGCCCAAGATCTCCGTTATTTCCGCCGCAGACAGACAACGCGGTCATTCCCGGAAAGATCTTTCCGGACTTCTGCAAAAAAGCCGACACGCTCCCCCAGAGCGCGCACCTCTGCCGCCTCATCCCATCCGATCTCAAAAAAAATCATACCGCGCGGAGAAAGCAGCGAAAGCCAGGAGGAAAGAATGGCCCGATAGAAATCAAGGCCGTCCTCTCCGCCGCAAAGCGCGGCCGAAGGCTCACTTTTGACCTCCGGCGAAAGCGCCGCCATTTCCCCGGACCGGATATAAGGCGGATTGGAAAGAATGGCATCAAACGGTGCGGCCGGGCAGACAGAAGCCGGCGGTCCTTTCAGAACATCGGCCTGAAGAAACGAAACCCGCGACAGAACGCCGTTTTTTTCCGCATTCCGTGTGGCCAGTGCCAGCGTATCTTCAAAAAGATCCACCGCCACGGCCGTGGTATCCGGCCTGGAGGCCAATGTAGAAACGGCCACGCATCCGCTCCCGGTACACAGATCCAGAAACCGGGCGCCGGGCGGCAATTCGCCCACAGCCGCCTCGACCAATGTTTCGGTGTCGCTGCGCGGCACCAGGCACGAAGGATTGACTTCATAGGTCTCGCGCCAGAATCCCCATTCCCCCAAAATATACTGAAGCGGATAATGGCTCGCCCGCAACGCCACTTTCTCCGGTAGTTCTGCCGGAGAAAAGCGTTCCGAAAGCATTCTTGCCTCACCCGCGGCATTTTCAATCCCCGCCTCTTCCAATCTTTTTTTGATTTGCGACAGAGTCATTTTTAAAGTCCTTTCATATTCTTTTAAAGAGGGCTTGCATTTAAAGAAAAACTGTGTTAAAATGAAAACAGCCAGGAGCCAAAACCCGTTTCCGGCTTGAAATCCAAAGGAGAAAATAGTATGGAACACAATGAAAACAAAACCAATTACGGCAAGATCATCGCCGTTACATTGGCCATCGTTGCCGCCGCGTCCGCGATTTCGATCCTCATTTATCAGCTTGTGCGCCGCTTCATGACTTTCGTGAAGGCTTTTAAAAACGAGATCCCCGAAGAGGATCCTACCGGCTTTGACGAGCTGGAAGAAGAGATGGAAAACGCCGAACCCGAAGGAAAAGACGAGGAAGAAAAGGACGAAGACGAGAAGGAAGAAGAATAATTTTCTTTCGTTTTCCCACACAGGCCATCTTGCCATCCCGGCGGATGGCCTTTTTCACACAGAAAGGAGTGATCAAGATGTCGGATTTTTCCGAAATCAGACCAGCCGCATTTGACGGCGCTTTTGGGAAGATCGGGGAGCAATGGATGCTCATCTCGGTACGCGGGAAAGACGAAAAAGGCCGTGTGGCAGACAACACGATGACCGCCAGTTGGGGAGGTCTGGGCGTGCTGTGGAACTTCCCGGTGGTTTTCTGTTTTGTCCGGAAAAGCCGCTATACCCTGCCGCTCATGAAGAGCGCTCCCGGTTTTTCGCTTTCATTCCTGCCGGAGGCCTACCGGGACAGCCTGCGCCTTTGCGGGCGGATCTCCGGGCGGGACACGGACAAATTTGCCGCGGCCGAACTGACCAAAAAAGAAGAAAACGACATTCCCTATATAGAAGAAGCCGATGAAGTGGTGTTTTGCCAGAAACTATATGAGGGACATCTTGAAAAAGAAGGATTTTGCCTGCCGGAATTACTGAAAAATTATCCGGGAGACGATTTTCACGACATTTTTGTCGGCCGGATTACAAAAGTCCTGAAAAGGAACGATCTTCTTTGAGTTTCTTCTCACTGCGAAAAAGGGCTGTCGCTTTTGCGACAGCCCTTTTTTTGGTTCAACTCTTTAATCCGATCAGGCGGTCGGGTTCAGAGCCTTGATAAACTCAGCCAAGTTGTTCTGAGCGCTTTCGTAGTGAGCGGAGTAGGTGGAAGTCCAGTCGGCGTTACTTTCAGCCGCGGAAATCACACTGCCGTCCATTGACACATTGGCCAGAGCCGCATCCAGAATACGGCCAAGGTCGAACACGATACCGGCACGAACATATTCGCACATATCGGTTTCGTCCTGCGTTTCGGAATACTTCAGCTGCATGTTGAGTTCGAACACGATCGGGGTGGTCTTGCGGTAACCTTCGCTGGCCCAGCACTCCAGAATGGCCGTGAACATGGACAGCGTCTGTTCCTTATCGCCGCGCTGATCGAAATCGGAGAACACGGTGTAAATGGTAAATGCATTACCGATGACGGAGTAGTAGCTGGGCTGCGTCTCGTCATACTTCGGGCAAGGCAGAATACCGTAGTGAGCAACGGTATCGGTACCGATGAGGTAATCCTCGGCCAGTTCCAGATACTGCAGAATGAAGAGCGCGTTACCGTTGATAAAGGGCTTTGCGTAGTAGTCTTCATCGGTGCGGTTGTAGACCGTGCCGGTGCTCATCCAGGTGCCGAGTCTCTGAACCAGAGAAGCGGTACGGGCGGAGGTATAGTCGTTGGAAATCTTCAGCACTTCGGTATCGTCATGCACCAGCATACGCAGGCCGGCAGAACCGTAAAGTGCCGTTTCGCACCAGCTAACGGAGACAAAGCCGTAACGGTCGTTGATGGACTCGGTGCCGTTCCGGTCAAGGTCTTCGTAGAAGCCCGAGGACATGGAAATCAGTTTGTCGATCGTCCAGGTGCCCTCACGGACATATTTGTAAAGCAACTTGGTGCCGTTTTCAACGCCTTCGTTCTGCGCCTCTTCTTCAAACTGCTCGTCAACCAGCTGCTTGTTGAAGTAGATGGCGTGGACTTCGTCGATAACCGTGATGGAAATATCGCCGGACAGGAAGTACACGGATTTACCGATCATCATGTAATCCGTCAGGTGATCCGGCCACCAGGGTTTTTCAAGATCGATGTAGTTGTCAGCCTTCACCGTGGACAGATCATAGCACAGGTTCTTGGTCACCATCGTGCCGGCCGTACGGGAATAAGTACCGATGATATCGTAGTCATGCAGACCGCTGTTCATCGCGTCTTCCACCGTTTTGACAAAGCCGGCACGGTTGTCCGCGTTACCGCTTACGCTGGAGAACTTGAGCGAAACGCCCAGACGCTGCTGAATGGCAAGGTTCCGGTTGTAAATGGCAGACAGACGGGAGACATCGGTTTCTTCGGAGTACTCAAACTCAGGCTTTTCCACATCGGCCCAGTAAAGAACCTTGATGCGTTCGCCACGATAATTGAGATCATCCGGCAGGTCATCCATCAGTTTGCCCATCGAATCGTATCTCTTGCCGTCCTCGCCAATGTGCGTGCCGCCGTCAGAGCCGCCACCCTTGGGACCATCGTCTTTGGGTTTGCATGCGGCAAAGCAGCATACGCAGAAGAGGCAAGCCAACAGCAACGCCAGAATTCGGATGAAATTCTTCATAATGCAGTTTGCTCCCGCCAAGCTGATCTTGACAGGAACGGCCTCCTTTAAAAATTTTCGGGGAACTCCCCATGTTGCCCTTA
This sequence comes from uncultured Eubacteriales bacterium, assembly GCA_905187695.1. Classification (GTDB taxonomy): domain Bacteria; phylum Bacillota; class Clostridia; order Oscillospirales; family CAG-272; genus Firm-07. Next base: position 11,890 of record CAJJIY010000013.1, read on the forward strand.
AATTATAGCAAGAAAACAGCGCTGTGTCAAGCGGATTTTGAAAAAACCCACAAATTTAATGATATTGGCAAATTTATCTTCGTTTGTTCCGACCAAAAAAGAAAATTTTTAATTGAAAAAGCACAAAATGTTTTTCTTTTGTGAACTCTTTTTGAATGATTGTTAACATTTGGAAACGGCAATCTTCAGGGGAAAGCGCCCAGAAGATCGCCGTTCCGCACTCAGACCAGCCTTACCCGATACAGCCGGAACCATTCGTCCAACTGACAAAGCCACGCCAGCAACTGCGGCCGCGCCATCAACTGCCCGAACCAGGTCTCATCCTCCCCGGAAAGCAGCGCCGCCAACCGCGGACGGTTGATCGCGCCCGACAAAAAGCTGTCCGGCAAAGAAAGCCGCCGGGCCAGTTCCCCGCGCACCCGTTTTTCATACTCCGGATTGTGCGTTTTGGGATAAGGACTTTTTTTGCGCCAAAGCACCCGGTCCGGCAGCGCGCCGGTCATGGCCCGGCGCAAAAGCGCCTTTTCCACGCCGCCCTCAAATTTGATTTCCCACGGCACATTGAACACATACTCCAAGATCCGATGGTCGGCAAACGGCACACGCACTTCCAGTGCCGAATACATACTCATCCGGTCTTTGCGGGAAAGGAGACTGGCCATGAAATAACGGGTGGACAGAAAAGTGGCCTCCCGCGAGACGCGCATACTTTCGCTGTCCTCGGGAAGTCCCGGGCAGGCCGAGCGGCTTTCCCGGCACACCTCCCGCAGGTAAGAAAGCCCCTCCCGGCTTTTCACCAGCGCGTCGTCAAAAAGCGAGATCCGCACGCCGGGATCATGCAGCCACGGGAAAAATTCGCGCCGGAGCATTTCGGGCCGGTAAAACCACGGATAACCGCCGAAAATTTCATCCGAACATTCGCCGGACAGCACCACCGTGTGTCTTTTCCTGATTTCGGAGCAATAATACAGTAAAGAAGAATCGATATCGGCCTGCCCCGGCAGATCCCGCGCCGCCACCGCCGGGAAAAGAGAGGCCGCCACCGCTTCTGTCGGGGCGGTCAGTACCGTGTGATCGGTCCCGAGTTCTGCCGCCAACGCCCCGGCAAAATCCTCATCCCCCTGCGGCTGGAAAAGTGAAGCGTGGAAATTCTCACGGTTTCCTTCATATTCAAACGAATAAGTGGAAAGCCCCTCTCCCCCTTCCCGGCGAGCCTGCAGCGCCAGCGCCGTGATGGCGGAAGAATCCAGTCCGCCGGAAAGCAACACCGCCAGGGGCACATCCGAGGACAGCTGCCGGCGCACCGCGTCATCAAGCAGTTCCCGCACCTTGTGCGCGGCGGTCTTTGCGTCATCGTGGCAGGGCCTTGCCTCCAGCTTCCAATAAGCCCATTCGATAAATCCTTTCCGCGTGATGCTGCCGCAATATCCGGGCAGCAGCTCCCGCACATGGCGGAAAACACCGCTGCCCGGCAGCGTCACCGGCGTGAGATACAGCAGTTGCCAAAGTCCCTCCCGATCCACCTCCGGCGGAATCTCGGGGTGAGCCAGCAGCCCTTTGACCTCCGAAGCGAAATAAAACCCCGTCCCGACCGTGGCAAAAAAGAAGGGCTTGACGCCCAGACGGTCCCGCGCGACAAACACTTTTTCCGCCCGTTCGTCGTAAATGGCAAAAGCGAAAATGCCGTTGAGCATCCCGGGACATTCCTCGCCGTGAAGAATATAGCTCCAGAGCACCGCCTCGGTATCGCACCGTGTGGTAAACACCGCGCCCTCCCGCACAAGATCCCGGCGCAACTCCCGTTGGTTATAAATCTCTCCGTTGTAAACAATGGTATAGCGGTTTTCCCGGTAGGAAACCGTCATGGGCTGGGCACCCCCGGCCGGATCCATGACGGCCAGCCGATTGTGATAAAAACCGACGCCCGATGCAAAAAATTCGCCTTTCCCGTCCGGTCCGCGCCGTTCCATGGTACGGCCGGCCGCCCGTACCGTCTCGGCGTTTACCCGATAGGGATTTAAAAAATTGACGCATCCGTTAATCGAACACATAAAATCTCACCTCACTCAATAAAGACTATGAGCAAGCAGGAGCGCCGGTGCATATTCTCATAATGGAAGGCCACGGCAAATGAAAGACAAACGCCGCCCGATTTCCACCGTTATGAAAAGGAGAAACGGCATGAAAGTAGTTCTGTTCAGATCCCCCGGCCTGCTGGCCCCGCTTCTGCGAAGGATCTTCCGTATTCCAAGAGGCTGAAAAAGCCGGGGCAAAGCCCCGGCTTTCTTATTTCGATCCGACAGGAGTATCACCGTGATTCAATGACAAAAAGTCCGCCGCGGCGCACTTCGATCAGCGCGCAGTTGCCGGTCATCTCGTTGCTCACCGCATATTGCTGTGCCCGGCGAAGCGTGGCACGGCGAAGCGGATATTTGCCGCCCTCGACGGTCACGCCCCGGCAGACCTCGTCCGCGCAAAGAAGCGAAAAATAGCGATAGGCACTGCGGCCCAGCAAAAGACCATCGTTGCGGATGTACCGGACGCGGTTGAAGCCGTCGTTGAAGAGCGCGCGCACGCCCCGTGCCGCCAGCGCTTCCAGCAATCCGAGATTGGAAAGCGTGTGATCCAGCCGTCCGGAAAGGCCGCCGATAAACACAATGTCATCCGCTCCCCGCGCCAGTGCCTGCGCCAACGCCAGTTGGGTGTCGGTCTCGTCCTTTTCGGCCGGCACACGGAGCACCTCGGTCTCAGGCGGAAGATGAGAGAGCAGGGCAGGCGAGACGGAATCCATATCTCCCAGCAGTAACTGCGGGGTCACGCCCAACAGCCGCGCGTTTTCATAACCGCTGTCGGCGGCAATGAGCAAAGACTCCTCCCGGGGATGCTCTGTAATGTATTCGGGGTCGATCTTCCCCCCCACATAAATGTAAGCACGCATAAAATTCAACTCCAGTTCCGGCGGTGGCGCATCTCTTCATACATAGAAAGAAATCCGGCGTGGCGGGAAGGCGCGATCTCTCCGGACCGCACGGCCGAAAGAACGGCGCAGCCTTCTTCTTTGGTATGTGTACATTTTTTGTAACGGCATTGCCCCAGATACGGCCTGAAATCCCGCATGGCAAAGGGCAGTTCTTCCGGCTTCAGAAAATCAAAGCGCGTAAAATCCAGCAGACTGAAGCCCGGTGTGTCCGCGAGAAATCCGTGCGGGAGCGGGTATAGCTCTACACGGCGGGTGGTGTGCCGCCCCCGCTCGATCTTCCGGCTGATCTCTCCGGTGGCCAGCGCCAGTTCCGGGTAAAGCGTGTTGAGCAGTGTGGATTTCCCCACACCGGAAGCCCCGGCAAAAGCCGAGATCCGGTCGTTTCCGGTATCCTGCGAAAGAAAATCGCGCAGCTCGTCAATGCCCTCTCCCGTGACCGAAGAAACCGAAAATACCCGGAAACCGGCCAGCCGGTAAATATCGGAGAGCTCCGCGGCGCGGGCGGTATCCAGTTCGGATTTGGTGATGACCGGGAAAGGCTCTACGCCCGCATAATCGGCAATGGTCAGCATTTTGTCCACCGTTTCGGTCACCGGCATGGGTCTGGCCGCCGAAAAGACCATAAAAATCCGGCCAAGATTGGCCATCGGCGGACGGATCAGCACGGTGGTGCGCGGCAGGATTTCTGCGATGACCGCGCCGCCGCCATCCGTTTGCGCCGTCCCGTGCTGTTTTCCCGGCAGTGCCGTTTCGTCAAAAAGCACCTGCACCCGGTCGCCGACCAGCGGCGTCAGCCCTTCATGCCGGAAGTTTCCTTTGGCACGGCAAAGGATCCGACCGCCGGAGGCGGGCGTGTCGCCGGGATCCAGCAAGACCTCATAAAGCCCGCCCAATCCCCGGCAGATCCGTCCTTTTTCACAGTATTGCATAAATGCCCCTTTTCAAAACCTCAAAAAATAAATTTAAAGATGCTCGGGAGCAGTCCCAGCGCCCAAAGCATTACGACCGTCAATATCAAAAATGTGCCGAATGCCAGCAGATTCAAAAGAAAAAGACGCCGGATTGCACTTTTCTTTTTTTCGGGTTCTCTTTTTTCCATCGTCCGCTCCTCCTTTCGGAGTTTGGACTCAGTTTTCCCCGCTTTTGGCTGTTTTATCCGTATCGGCCGCTTCCCGCCGGAGCTGTCCGCAGGCCGCGCTGATGTCACTGCCCAGTTTACGGCGCACGGTGGCCCGAACGCCGTTTTCCTCCAGCACCGCGGCAAAATGCGCGACCGCCGCCGCACCGGCCCGGTGAAATCCGGTCTCCCTGACCTCGTTGACCGGGATCAGGTTAACATGGATCGGCATGGTATCGGTCCGACTGCGAAGATTCCGGTTGAGTAAAAGCGCCAGTTCCCGCGCCTTTTCAGGCGAATCGTTCTTGCCGGCTATCAGGGTGTATTCAAAAGAAATCCGGCGACCGGTGGCGGCAAAATACCGCCGGCAGGCGGCCAGCAACGCGGCTATGTTATAGCGCCGGTTGACGGGCATGATGGAAGAACGGGTTTCATCATCTGCTGCGTGCAGGGAGATCGAAAGTGTGATCGGCAGGGAGAGCGCCGCCAGCCGGTCGATTTTATCCACCAGTCCGCAGGTGGAAAGCGAAATGTGGCGATAACCGATGTTGAGGCCGCCCTCGGCGTTGACCAGGTGCAAAAACCGCACCACCGCGTCAAAATTGTCCAGCGGCTCGCCAATACCCATCATGACCACCCCCGAAATCCGTTCCCCGCTGTCGCGCGCGGCGGCGATCACCTGCCCCAGAATCTCTCCGGCCGTCAGATTCCGCACACGGCCGCCGATGGTGGAAGCGCAGAATTTGCAACCCATCGCGCACCCGACCTGGCTGGACACACAAATAGTGGTGCCGTGTTCGTAGTGCATCAGTACGCTCTCCACGCAGTTCCCGTCCGGGAGTTCAAAAAGATATTTAACCGTGCCGTCCAGTGCCGAGACCTGTTTGCGGCGCACGGCCGGCAGGGCATATTCGGTCAGTTCCCGGAGTTTTTCTTTTGTTGCTTTTCCGATATTGGTCATTTCCTCCGGGGAGCGCCCGCGTGCCAGTTGCGAAAAGATCTGTCCGGCACGGTATTTCGGTTCTCCCGCCGCGACAAGAAGTTCCGTAAGCTCGTCCGGCAGGAGAGAAAGCAATTCTTTTTTTTCTTCCATGTCAGTCCCTCTTTCGCAGTCTGGCCACAAAAAAGCCGTCCGTGCCCTCGCGGTCGGGCGCAAGCGTATACATTCCGTCGCATTCAATCCCGCCTACGCGGAAAGGAGAAAGTGAAAAATCGGAATTCCCGGCAAGAAAAGCCGTCACCTGTTCCTCGTTTTCCTCCGGCAGAAGCGTGCAGGTGGAATAAAGAAGAAATCCGCCCGGCGCAGTCAGCGCCGCCCCCGCCCGCAGAATATCGGACTGAACCGGCAAAAGCCCGCCGATCCCGGAAAGATCTTTATAGCGGAGATCCGGTTTTTTGGCTAGCACGCCCAGACCCGAGCAGGGCACATCGCAAAGCACCCGGTCAAATGTACCGTCAATTTCCTCCCGCGCCCGCCGGGCATCCCCCGCGTGGACTTCGATGTTGGCAAGGCCCAGCCGGGCCGCCCCCGCCCGGATGAGCGACAGTTTGTTTTCGTGCAGGTCGGCGCTGTACACGCTTCCCTCTTTCATATCCATTGCTATTCCGAAGGATTTGGAGCCCGGCGCGGCGCAAAGATCCGCCGCACGGCGCGCCGTTCCGGCCTCCAGCGCGGCCACGGCGATCTGCGAGGCTTCATCCTGTACAAAACAGATCCCTTCCGAAAGCAACGCGGAAAGGTCGGCGCCTGCCGGCAGAATCACCCCGTATGGGGCGTTTGCGGTCGGCCTGGAGCCCGGCACACGGGCAAGAAAAGTCTCTCTTGAAAGTTTTTGGGTGTTGACCCGAACCGTAATCTCCGGCTTTTTTTCAAAAGCTTCCAGCAGCGAATGGGTGCGGGAAGCCCCGAAACGGGTCAGAAAAAGCGCGGCCAGTTCGCGCGTCACCGAAAAGCGCACCGAAAGATAACCGACCGGATCTTTTCCCTCGTCCGGCAGGGGAACGGCTTTTTGGTTCCGCAAGAACTGCCGGAGCAACGCATTGACAAATCCGGCGCTCCGGCGCGGCGCGGCCGAAACCGCCTCATTGACCGCCGCGCTGTCCGGGATCCGGTCAAAATAAAGCAACTGGGCAAGCGCCAGCCGCAGGATCATCCGCACCTGGGCCTCAATGGCGGAAGGCGGCAGTGAAGAAAGGCTGTCAACAACGGCGTCCAGCGTGATCTTATGCTCGATCACGCTGTAAAAAAGCGCGGTAAAAAGAGCGCGGTCGGCAGAAGAAAGCGCGCTGCCCTCCCGCTCCAGCGCCGTGGAAAGCGTAAGATTGGCATACTGTCCCGCGCCCTCAAAACGAAGCAGCGCCGAAAGCGCCAGCGCACGGGCAGGTGTGGTCATCTGCGCCTCCGGGAAGAAGAGGAAGCGGCAATGACCAGCAAGCGAAGCAGGGAAAGGAGCCCGACGGCCAACGAAGCCACATAGGTAAGCGCCGCGGCCGAAAGAACCCGGCGCGCACCGCGCAGTTCTTCCCCATCCAGCAAACCGCTCCCCGAAAGGCACCGGAGCGCGCGACGGCTGGCGTTGAATTCCACCGGGAGCGTCACCAACTGGAAGAACACCGACAGCGAGAACGCAATGATGCCGGCCAGCATAAACCAGTCGCCTACCGTAGAAAGTCCCGAAAGGATAAGTCCGATGATGAACAGCGGCGAGGCCAGGCGCGAACCGAAATTCGTCACCGGGACCAGCGCCATGCGGAAAGTAAGCGGCACATATCCCCGGGCGTGCTGAATGGCGTGCCCGGCCTCATGCGCGGCCACCCCCACAGCGGCCACACTGGAAGAAGCAAAGCTGGATTCTGACAGCCGCAATACGCGGTCGCGGGGGTCATAATGGTCGGTCAACTGCCCCTGAATCGGTTCAATCCGAACATCATAAAGACCGTTTTCATCCAGAATCCGGCGCGCGGCATCAGCGCCGGTCATCCCGTTTTTCGCAGGCACACGGGAAAAGGAAGAAAAGGTCATCTTGACCCGCAGCTGCGCCCAGAGCGCCAGCAGAATTCCGGGAATAACAATCAGGATGGTGAAATCTCCCCAAAAAAGATTAAAAAGCATGAAAACTCCTTTCCGATCAGGTGAGCAGGTCGCCCACCGAAAGTTTCCGGCCGCGGATATAATCGGCGGCATTCATACGGCTTTTCCCTTCCGGAATGAGCGAACAAAGGGCAACGCTCCCCTCCCCACAGGCAACAAGGATCTCGCCGTCCAACGACAAAACCTCACCGGGGCGTCCCTTCACGCCGTGCGCTTCCCGCACCCGGCTTTCGGTCACTTTCAGCAATTTGCCGTCCGGTGTATGCGTAAAGGAAAGCGGAAAGGGCGAAAGGGCCCGCACCCGGTTGTGAACGGCGGCGGCCGGTGCGGAAAAATCCAGTTCACAGTCGGTTTTTTCGATTTTGGCGGCGTGGGAAACGCCTTCCTCCGGCTGTTTTTGCGGCTTCAATGTGCCTGCACGCAGTGCGGCCAGCGTCCGGAGCAGCGTTTGGGCGCCCGCCTCGGCCAGCGCATCGTGAAGCGTTTCAAAATTATCGTTTTCGCCGATCGGAACCTCCGAGCGCAGAAGCATATCGCCGGTATCCACACCGTCGTCCATCCGCATGGTGGTCACGCCGGTCTTTTCGCACCCGTCCAGCAACGCGCGCTGGATTGGCGCCGCGCCACGGTAGGCCGGTAGCAGTGAGCCGTGCACATTGATACAACCGTAACGCGGGAACGAAAGCACAAAGGGCGGCAGGATCTTGCCGTAAGCCACCACGATAATAAGGTCGGGAGCCAGTTGTTCCAATGTTTCGTCAAAAGAACCGTCCCGCAGGGTCTTGGGCTGAAAAACCGGAATACCCTGTTCTTCGGCATATACCTTCACCGGCGGCGGCGTCAACACATAGCCTCTGCCCTTGGGTTTGTCGGTCTGCGTCACCACGCCCACCACATTTTCTCCCGCCTGGCAAAGCGCGCGGAGCGAGCAAAGCGCAAAATCGGGCGTACCCATAAAAAGGATGCGCATGGTCAGCCCTCCTCATCCAGCATCCGGAGGGCGTGATCAATGTAAAGCTTGCCGTCCAGATGATCGATTTCATGACAGAACGCGCGCGCCAGCAGATCCGATCCGCTGATCTCAAAAGTTTCGCCCTTCCGGTTCAGCGCCCGCACCGTCACGTGGGCGGGACGAAGCGTGATACCGGCGCGGCCGGGGATTGAAAGACAGCCTTCCCGCTCGCGCTGTTCGCCGGCCGTGGCAATGATCTTGGGGTTGATGAGCTCAATCACCTTTCCCTCTTCCACTTCAATCACCACCAAGCGCCGGAGCACGCCCACCTGCGGAGCGGCCAGACCGCAACCGTCCGCGGCGCGCATGGTTTCGGTCATATCATCCAGCAATGTCAGGATCCGGGGAGTGATTGCCTCGACCGGACGGCACTTTTTGCGTAAGATCTCATCTCCCAGATGACGGATTTTCAGTTTTGCCATAATATATTCCTCTTTCTTACAGATTGGAGGGGTTAAAATCCACCGAAAGCAGCGGATCACCCGGTCTTGCGCGCGAAAAATCATTCAGAATGCCCGAAAAAAGCGCCCGCGCGCGGCGGTTGAGCACACACTTAATCACAATCCGGAGACGGTATTTCCCCTGTGCACGATAAACCGGCGCCTCAAAAGGGCCGTAGGTCACATTTTTGACATCCGGATACTCCATTTCAAAACGGCGGTAAAGCTCCTTGTTCAGTTTCTGCGTGAAATCAAACAGCGTCTTTTCGTTGCCGTGCGAAACGGTCAGCAGTACAATATCGCAAAAGGGCGGAAAAGCCAACAGCCGCCGGAGCCGGATCTCCCGGTGATAAAATGCGGGGTAATCCTGCGCGCAGGCCAGTCTGATCACTTCGCTGTCCGGGTTGGAGGTCTGAATGACCGCCTCGCCCGCTTCTCCGGCTCTGCCTGCCCGGCCGATGACCTGCGTGAGCATCGAAAAAGTGCGTTCGGCCGCCCGGTAATCGTCCAGATAAAGCGAAGCATCAGCCAGCAGAACGCCCACCAGCGTAACATGAGGGAAATCGTGTCCCTTGGTCACCATCTGCGTGCCGAGCAGCACATCGGCCTCCCGGCGGCGGAAACGCCCCAGCAGTTCGTCATAGGAAAAACGGGTCCCGGTCGTATCGGTATCCATCCGGAGCACGGTCCTATCGGGCAACAGCGCCGAAAGCTCTTCTTCTACCCGCTGCGTACCGTAGCCGACCCGCGAAAGATGCTCCGACCCGCAGGAAGGGCATTTCGTGGGGAGCGGCATCCGACGGCCGCAGAAATGGCAGACCAGAAAACCCTCTTTATAAGTGCCGGGTTTGGTATGATAGGTCAGCGCCACACTGCAGTCCGGGCAACAGAGCGCCTTTCCGCAACCGCGGCAGGAGACCGCATGATTATATCCGCGCCGGTTGAGAAACAGCACGGCCTGATGCTTTTCCCGGACAGTCCGGCACAGCGCTTCCCGAAGTACCGAACCGATGGGCATGACCGCGCCGCCGTCCGGTTCTTCACGCATATCCGCCACGCGCACCTGCGGTAGCGCCGCGCCCGAAAAACGGTTTTTCAGGGTCAGCAGCGTATACCTGCCGTCCAACGCCCGTTTGTAACTTTCCAGGCTCGGCGTGGCCGAACAAAGAAGCATCAGCGCATGATGAGCGGCGCAACGGTAGCGCGCCACATCCCGCGCGTGATATTTGGGATCCATATCGGATTTATAGGTGTGTTCATGCTCTTCGTCCAGCACAATGAGCCCCAGATTTTTCACCGGTGCGAACACCGCGCTGCGCGTGCCCACCACCACATCGGCCAACCCCTCTTTCACCCGGCGGTAGGTGTCAAACCGTTCACCGGCCGACAGCGCCGAATGCATCACTGCCACCCGTGCGCCGTATCTTCCCGAAAAGATCGAAAGCGTCTGCGGCGTCAGGGCGATTTCCGGAAGCAAAACGATAACGCCCCGCCCCTTTTTCAGCATTTCGTCAATGACCCGGAGCATCACCGGCGTTTTTCCGCTTCCGGTCACGCCGTGAAGCAGGACGCCGTGCCCCTCACCGTCATCGGCAAGGCGACAAATCTCCTCAAAAACCGCCGATTGCTCCCCGTTCAGTTCAAAATCCTGTGCCGGTCCGGCCTCGGTCATCGTCCGGTCGGCGTATGGGTCGCGGAAAAGCACGGTTTCTTCTTTCCGGAGCAACCCTTTTCCGCAAAGCGCCTCGGCCACAGCTATCTCAAACCCTGCCTCGCGCAGGGCGCTGTCCTCTTTGGGTTCTTCCCCGATAAAATCAAGAAGCGCCCGCTGGCGCGCGCCCAGCCGCGGCAACTCTCCCGCAACCGGCAGGCGCGAATAGACCCGCTTTTTTTGCTCCTTCATGGGATTGCCGAGCACCTCAATGCGAGCAATCAGTCCCCGGCGGCAGAGTTTTTCGGCCAACGCGGAATAGTCCGCGCCGAACCGGGATCTGAGCGAGAACTCGCTACATTCTCCGTGTTCGCTGACATATTGACAAAAAAACAGCTCGTCACTGCTCATCGTCAGCACGGACGGCAACGCTTTTTCAGTGCGCATATAGAGATAGCGGAAAGCCGAAAGCGCACCGGCCGGGATCATGGCGCGCACCGCCTCGCCCGCGGTGCAAAGCGTATGCTCGCAAAGATATTCCACCAGGCCCAACCGCTCGCCGTCCAGCGCCGCCGCACCCGGCAACGCCGTAAGGATCGGCTTGATTTCCTCATGATCCGCGTGCGGTGCCACCACCGTCACCAAGCCGATACGCGGACGGTTTCCGCCCCCGAACGGAACGGTAACAAAAGAACCCGGGGAAACGGCCGACGCCAGTTCCCCCGGAATGAAATAGTCATAAGGTCGGTCAAGAAACCGGGGGGCATCTAAAATCCGAACCTTCGCATAGGATTCCCGCAAAAGCAAGAAAATCCCCCCTTTCCAAGCGACTCAGTCCTCCGGCAAAGGCGCCGCTTCCTCGGCCGGTTCGGGGGCCTCCGGCCCGTCCACGATCACATATTTGCCGGCCTTGATACCGTCAATGGCGTTTTTGACCGCTTTTTTGTCGGCCAGATCGGGATCAATATAGGAGGCGATGGTCCCGCCCTCTTTGCTGCCGGTCAGAATATTTTCGGCCTCCGTGCGCTGATGCACATATTCGTCTGTCACCAGCCGCGCGCACTTTGCGGTGGCAATCGCCAGCTGATAGCGGTTGAATTTGCCCTTGGTCAGTTCGTCAATCGTAGGATAAAGCATTCTTTTTTCTCCTTCTCGGCTTACGCCTGCTTGTTATCAAAATAATCGGCCACAATGTCCGGATGACGCCGGACCGCACAACGCTCGGCCTTTACAATGGCATCAATCTGCCCGGCGGCTTCTTTGATTTGCCCCTCTTTATTATAGACCACATAATCGTACCGGGTCACGCACGGCAACTCGTTCCGGGTCTGCGCCAGACGCGCCGCAATCTTTTCCTCGGTCTCGGTTCCCCTGCCCCGGAGCCTTGCTTCCTGCACGGTAAAGGAAGGGGGAAGCAACATAATGAGCACTGCGTCCGGAAATTTTTCCTTTACATGACCGGCACCCTCCACCTCGATCTCAAGGATCAGATTCCGTCCGGTGGAAAGCACCGCCTCGGCTTCTTTTCTCGGCGTGCCGTAGTAGTTGCCGCAGTATTCGGTATACTCCAGCATATCGCCCGAATCAATGCGCTCGCAAAAAGCCTCCCGCGAGAGAAAATGATAATTGACGCCGTCCCGCTCTCCCGGCCTTGGCGCACGGGTCGTGGCGGAAACCGAAAAGCGGTACGCATCATCCCGGAGCAACTCGGAAAGCACGGTTCCCTTTCCGCTCCCGGCCGGCCCGGAAACCACCACCAAAAGGCCTTTTTCAGCGCATTTGTCGCTCATTCTGCGTCCTCCGCGTCGTCCTCTTCTTCATCCAGAAGATCGTTGTCCAGACGGTTGGCAATCGTCTCGGCCTGAATGGCGGAAAGGATCACATGTTCGCTGTCGGTCACGATCACGGCACGGGTGCGCCGTCCGCAGGTCACATCAATCGTCCGGCCCGCGTCCTTGGCATCCTGAACCAGTCGCTTGATCGGTGCCGATTCCGGGCTGACCAGCGCGACAATGCGGTCCGCCGCCATCATGTTGCCAAAGCCGATATTGATGAACTTCATAAAAAACTTCTCCTTGCCCGCCGGGAAACCCGGTGCCGGTAAATATACAAATACTATTATAATACTGTTTTTCCGATTTGTCAATCATTTTTTGCACGGCCGCGGCGGGTTTCCGGCAAAGTCAGGCGGGCAATCTGTATTTCCGGTAACCGAAAAAGTGATAATACAGCGTAATGCAAAGACAGCACAGCATCCAGCCGGTCGGATAACCCAGCGCCATGGGCAGAAGATCGTTGGAAATGTAATGGGACATAATGAAAAGGTACAGCTGGCGGAATCCCACAAAACAGCACAGCATAATCATCATCGGCGCGGTGCTGTCCCCCGAACCGCGCAACGCGCCCGCCAGAATCTGGTTGACGCAACAACACACATAAAAGGGGGTCAGCACCCGCAGGAGAAGCGAGGCGTTGGCTACAATGGCAGGGTCTCCGTTGAAAAGTTTCGAAAGTGAAGGCGCGGCCAGTTCCATCAGTATAATCAGCACTCCGGTAATGGAAAGTGCGCATAAAAGCCCCACACGGGTGCCTTTTTTCGCCCTTTTGATGTCCCGCACCCCGCAGTTCTGCCCCACAAAAGTGGTAACTGCCATCGACAGCGACTGCATGGGCAGAAAAATCAGCTGATCCAACTTGGTGTAAGTGGTCCATCCACCCAGATTTTCGGTCTGCGAGCCGTTGACATGAGCGATATAGGATTGCACAAACACATTGGAAAAAGCCGTGAGCGCCAACTGAATGGCACTGGGAATGCCAATCACCAGAATCCGCCGGAGCATATCGCCGTGCAGCCGGAGTTTTTTGGGCGAAAACCGCACCGCAGAACGGGTGGTAAGCAGAGTCAGAAGCGTAAGAAGCGCCGAAAGCGTCTGCGCAATCACGGTGGCCCATGCCACACCGGCCACCCCCATGTCAAAGACAAAAACGAACAGCAGATCCAGCCCGGTGTTGGTCACGGCCGCCGCAACCAGAAAATAAAAGGGACGCGCAGAGTCGCCGATGGCCCGCAGAATTCCCGCGCCCATATTGTAAAACATCATGCTGAAAAGGCCGTAAAAATATATGGTAAGATAGCGCCGCGCAAAAGGATAGACCTCGCCGCTCTCGCCTTCGGTCTGCAGCATCAGATGGAGCACCCGCGGCGTCGCCAGCACGCCCAGCGCTGTAAAAACGGCCCCCAGTATCAGGGTCAGCAAAAGGGCCGTATGAACGGTTTTTTCCACTTTTTCGCGGTCCTTTGCGCCAAAGTACTGCGAAATCACCACGCCGGCGCCGGTGGCCAGCCCCGAAAAAAGCCCGATGAGGATGTTGACAATCGGCCCGACGCTGCCCACCGCCGCATAGGCGCCGTTTTCGCCGGTCTGCCCGATGACCCAGGTGTCCGCCATATTATAAAGCTGCTGAAAGAAATTGCCCAGAAGAAGCGGAAACGCAAATTTAAGAAGATTGGAGACAATGCCGCCCTGCGTCATGTCCATGTCGCGTCGGCCGAAAAACCCGTGTGCCCTTTTTTCCATCTCTCCACCTCTTCCCTTGTAAAAGTCAAAAAGAAAACGACAATTTTCCACCGAAAATTGTCGTTTTCTTCTGGCGCGGCATGGGGGACTCGAACCCTCGACCTACTGGTTCGTAGCCAGGCACTCTATCCAACTGAGCTAATGCCGCATGTACCCCTTCGGCGTACTTTCATATTATAAATCGGCATTTCCTTTTTGTCAAGGGGTATTTTTCAAAAAAGCAAAAATTTTAGGCCCGGGCGGAAATATTTGCAAAAACCCCTTGAAAATTCAAGCAAAATGAGATACAATAAATACATATTGGTCTGTTTGGCGGCAAAGCCGCGCTTTCACAAATCTTTTTTCCGCTTTGGGAGGTATAAAATGGTAGTAGCAGGCGATTTCAAAAACGGTATCACCTTTGACGACGGACAAGGCAATGTCCTACAGGTGGTGGAGTTCCAGCATGTCAAGCCCGGCAAAGGCGCGGCCTTCGTCCGCACCAAACTGAAGAATGTCATCACCGGCGCGGTGATTGAAAAAACCTTCAACCCCACCGATAAGTTTGAAAACGCTTATATCGAGCGTAAGGAAATGCAGTATTCCTACAAGGACGGCGACCTTTACTACTTTATGGATATGGAAACCTTTGATATGCTGCCCCTGAACAGCGACAAACTGCCTGACAGCTTCAAGTTTGTCAAGGAAGAGATGATGTGCAAAATCATTTCCTACAAGGGTAATGTTTTCGGTGTGGAGCCGCCCACATTCGTGGAGCTGGCCGTGGCCAAGACCGATCCCGGCTTTGCCGGCAACACGGCCACCAACACCCTCAAGCCCGCCACGCTGGAGACCGGCGCAGAGATTAAAGTGCCGCTCTTCATCAACGAGGGCGATGTGCTGAAGATCGACACGCGGACGGGTGAATATCTGTCCCGCGCCTGAGAAAAAGAAAGGAGTACACCTCATGAAAATGAAGGAAAAATCCGCGTACCTCAAGGGCCTTGCCGATGGTCTGGAATATGACAAGACCACCAAAGAAGGCAAACTGATTGCCGCGCTCATCGATCTGGTGGACAGCATGGCCGACAAAATCGACGGCATTGACCACGACCTGGAAGAACTCAATGACTATGTTGAGGAGATCGACGAAGATCTGGGCGATGTGGAAGAAGTGCTCTGCGAAGACGATGACGAGGATGACGGGCTGTGCGACGGCGAGTGCGATGAATGCGACCGTGCCGACGAGTGCGAATATGCCGACGAGGGAGAGACCTACGAAGTGGAATGCCCCAGTTGCGGCGAAAAGATCTGCTTTGACGAAAGTGTGGATCCCTCTTCCCTGACCTGCCCTGCCTGCGGCGAGAAATTTTCCGACGCGGACGAAAAGGACAACTGATTGCAAATGATAAAAAGCCGTGCGGAAAATTCCGCACGGCTTTTTTATCGGTATAAAAGGATGCCGGCCACGCCGGAAAGAAAGATCAGCAAAATGGGAGAAATGGCCCGGCCGCGCAACCGACGGTAAAGAAAAGCCAGCAACGAAAGTGAAAGCAAAAGTCCAAGCGCTTTTGGGTCAAAGGAAAATCCGCCGGCAACCGTCGTAATACCAAAGACCAAAGAAAGAAACATTGTCACGGCGGTGGCAAGAATCAGCGCCACCACTGCCGGTCGGACACCGAGCAGTGCGGCGCGGACTCCTTTGTATCGCAAAAAGTTCCGGAGTGCGCTGGCAATCAGCATAATGATGATCAGCGAAGGAAGCACCACACCGGCCGTGGCGCAAAAAGCGCCGAAAATCCCGCCCTGCACAGAGCCGACATAAGTGGCCATGTTGATGGCCAGCGGACCCGGTGTGGATTCGGCCACGGCCACAAAGTTCAGCACCTCAGCTTCGCTCATCCAACCATGGGTCAGCACGGTCTCGCGGATCAATGCCAACATTCCATAGCCGCCGCCGAAAGAAACCGCGCCGATCTTTAAAAACTGAAGGAAAAGTTGCAGATAGATCACGGCTTTTCCTCCCTGTTTTCATCGGACGTTTCGTCCTGCTCCTCACGGCGGGGATTCTTTTTTTTGAAAAGCGACGGCAGATAAAAAGCAAAAACGCCCAGCGCCCCCGCAATCAGAATATAAAAAATTGAAGAAAACCGCACCGAAAAAAGGCTGAACAGGGTCATACAAGCAAAAACGGAAAACAGAATCACCGCATTGAAAAAGCCCGGCTTCAGGATGCGGAACAGCTTGATTCCCGCCCAAAAAACCAAAAAAACCACGCAGACCTGTATGCCTCGGAAAGCCGCCGCCACCAGCGACAACGACAAAAAGCGATCGAAAAAGAGCGAAACGGCATAGATAATGAGAAAGGAAGGCAGGCAGACGCCCAGTGTAGCCGCGAGCGAACCGGGAATACCCGCCCGCCTGAAGCCGACAAAAGTGGCGGTATTGATTGCGACAGGTCCCGGCGTGGATTCGGCAATCGCCACCATATCAATGAACTCTTCTTTCTCTATCCAGCCCTTTTTTTCCACCAACTCGCGTTCCAACAGCGGAAACATGGCATAGCCGCCGCCAAAAGTAAAAAGTCCGATTTTAAATAAAGTGGCAAAAAGTTGCCAGAGCGTTTTTGGCCTGCTCATGGAAATTTTAAAACCTCATTTCTTCTTGTCCTGGGCATTTTCTTCCTTGAAAAGCGCCAGCCTGTCATACACCCGGCCGCGTTCCCCGGCACTTTTCAGCATGGCAAACGGTCGCACCCGCCGTCCGCCGGAGAAAAGACGGCAAAGAATCCAGGCGGGAACAAGGAAAAGGAGCAATACGGGATGTTTTACAGCCGCCGGATGTTTTTCCCGGCATTTGTCCGCCACGCCGGAAAGAGCCGTTACAAATGCGCCATGCTCCCCCTTCCGGTGGAGCGTAACCACACCGCTCCCGGCGTAATCACTGCCTGCGCCGAAATTGCCGCTCTCCAGGAAATCGGCAAAAAGTGCGTCGGCCAACTCGCTTTCCGCCGCCTCCCCGAAAGGAGATATCGGCAAGCCGAGATAGCGCACCGAAAGCGTGCACATGGCCGCGGCAAAACGGAAAAGTCCCACTTCCCGGAGCACCGGCATCAGCCGGGCGGAAAGCGCCCCGTCCCATTCGCGCGCCGCAAACAGCGCAAAATCGGATACCTGCCGCAGGCCCAGCCCGCCCTCTCTCATGTGCTGTTGCATATGAAGCAGTAAAATAAGCGCCTGATGAAAAGCGTCCGGAACCGGGAAAGCGCAACCGTTCAGTTCCGCCGTCACCGCCGTATCCACCGTGTCCGAAAGCAGGGTGCGCAACCGGTTGCCCACCGCGCCCTCCGGTAAGCCGGAGGGTTCAAAGTGCAGTTCAATCTCCACCCGTCCGCGCCGATAGGAAATATGATGGCCGTTTTCTTCCCCGGAACAGACATACCCTTCCGAAAGCAGATAATCACCCACCCGCGAAACGTACTCCCGGTGCAGAAGACAGTCAATATCCCCCGCTACCCGCAGTTCGGGTGTGGGATAATACCGCGCCACCGAATCCCCCTTGAGAATCGCGGCGGGGATTTTTTCTTTTAAAAGAAATTCGCACAGTTTTGCGCGTTCCGCGCTCAGGCGTTCGTTCTGCCGGAGAAGCGAAAGCGTTTTGTTTTGCAGATCAAACAAAAGTGCCTCCGGTACGGCGTCTTCCGGAAGTTTTCCCATCCCGTCTCCCACCGTTCCGAAAACCATTTGCCGCTCGGAAAGCGTCAATACAGCCGAAAAGTCGGTTCCGGGCGGCAACTCAGGTTCCGTGCCGAAAAGTCCGGCCGACAAAAGCGAAAGAAAGGCACGCTCGGCCGACTTTTCGCTTTCCCGCTCTTCTTTCTCCCTTTCTTCCTCCAACAGCAAAAAGATCAATACCGCCGAAAACTCATAGGGGATGGGGCAGAACTCACCGGGATTGACCTGCGACATCAGGAAAAGCCCCAGATAGGAAAGCGCCAGCACGCGGGAAAGCGCGTCCCCGTTCTGCCGGCAAAGACGCACGCGGCGGTAAAAGAGGAAAGCATAAGCCAGAATCCCCGCAATCCCCAGCCCCGCCACAATCTGCGGGATCATCATATGATACCAGTTCATCGCAAATTTTTTGGGGTCATAAATGTCCACATTGCCGGTGTATCCCAGCCCCACGCCGAACACGGGATGCGAGAGAAAATCCCCCACCGCCCGCCGCAGAAGGAGCACGCGCGGCTCATCGCCTTTGATAAAACCGCCGTCAAACCGGAAAGAATAAAACCGGGCCAGAAAGCCCGCGCCCAAAAGCCCGGCCGCGCCCAAAAGCCCGACCAGCACGCCGTTTCGCACACGGTGCGCCCGGTCGCGCCGGAAAAGATAAACAAAGCAAAAGACCAGGAGCACCGTGCCCATCAGAAGGCCCCCGCGTGAGCCGGACATGAGAAGCGAAAGATAAATGAAGAGCGCGGGGAGCAACGGGAGCATCCGGCCGCTTCTTTGCGCATAGTAAAAAGGCGCGGGCAGACCCATCAACAGATAGGTGGCGTAGATATTCCGGCGGTCCACACTGATCAGCCGCAGATGGCCAAAATATTTGAGGTCATCCTGCATCCAGACCAGGCGCATAGCGTAAAAACGGAAAACAAAGAAAACCGCATACAGCGCCGAAAGATAAAGAATCAAAAGGAAAAAAGCACGGGCGTCATAATCCCGTTTTCGGGAAAGCTGAGATTTCATCAGCAGATAAAGCCCCACCATGCCAAAACCAAGCCCTGCCACATAGTAAAGCGCCGCCGGATTGAAATAGGCGGCCGCCGAAAGGCAACCCACCCCGCCCAGCGTCACGGAAAGCGAGACCGCCATCAGCGGCGCAAAGGAATCGCCCCGGCGGAACAGACCGCGGTAATAAACAAAATGGAAAATCAGCGCAAAAAGGACCGGAAAAGCCAGCGGCCAGAACCGGATAAAAACATTGAAGGAATCATAACAGTTGGAAACCAGCACCGTAAAAAAGAAGAAAGGACCGGTCGTGGCCAGAATATCGTCCGACAGCACCAGAATGACCGAAATAAGACAGATGGCGATCGCCGCGCCCGGCACTTCAAAAGAAAAAGCCGTGGCCAAAAGGAAAAGCGTAAGAAGCGAAAAAAGCCACTGCGGGGTCAGCAGAAAACGCCGCGTCAGCAAAAGCCAACGGGGTACGCGTGTGTCTGACAGCGTCATTTTTTCTTCTCCTTTCCGGTTCGTTTCATCGCCTGTTCATAAGCCGTCCGGGTCTTTTCGGCCAGCGCAAGAGGGTCAAACCGGGCAAGTACCCCGGCCGCCTTTTCCCGTCTTTGCCCCGCGTCTTTCTGCGGGTCGGAAGCCACTTTTTCCATCAGCGCGCAAAGCGCCTCCCCATCCCCGACCGGGAAATAAAGCCCGTAATCGCCCGAAACCTCCCGGTTGGTTGGAATATCCGATAACAGCAACGGCAACCCCGCGCTCATCGCCTCGGTCTGCGGAGAGCCAAAACCCTCGTAAAGACTGGGAAACACAAAAGCCGCCGCCCGGTGGTAAAGTCTTGCGCAATCCGCGCTGGAAAGATACCCCGGCAGACGGATGTCCGCGCCTTCTTCCCTTGCCAGCGCCACTTCTCTCTCAATCTCCTCATACCCGCGCCCCGGCCGTCCGGCCAGCACCAGGGAAAAAGTGCCGAAACGGGTTTTGTTTTCACGGTAAAAGCGGCGGAAAGCGCGCAGGAGCGTCACCGGATCTTTCCGGGTTTCCAACGTCCCGATAAACAGAAAGTACGAAGCGGGCAACAGCCCCGAAAGCGCCGGATCCTCAAAATTCCCCGCCGGGGTCGCAACCTGTTCGCGGTAAAGCCCGGGGTGGACCGTCACGCTTTTCCCGGCAGCCGCCGGGAAGCGGGCCGCCAGCTCCGCCCGCACAGCTTCCGATACCGTGAAGATCAGATCCGCCCGCGCCACGGCACGCCGGATCATGTGCCGGTTGTAAAAGGCATAGAGCGGCGGCAGCGTCTCCGGGTGGCAAAACGCCGTCAGATCATGCACGGTCACTGCCGAAAGCACCCCCCGCGGCAACCGGCGCGGCATGGCATAGTTGGTATAATGCACCACATCAAAAGCGGCCGCCTTTTCCCGATAGCGCCGGGAGGCAAGATAGCGCAGATAGATCAGCCGGGCGCGTTTTCTCGCGCGTTGCCCCGTCCCGAAATCCTCACGCGTCACTTCCGTATCCGGCAGAGCGGAAAGCGATGAAAAAAGCGTCTCGGTATAGCGGCCGATTCCGGTGCCGACCGACTTCTGAA
Source organism: uncultured Eubacteriales bacterium (assembly GCA_905187695.1). Lineage (GTDB taxonomy): Bacteria > Bacillota > Clostridia > Oscillospirales > CAG-272 > Firm-07. Next base: position 32,059 of record CAJJIY010000013.1, read on the forward strand.
GGCCGTCGTCCAGTAAAATCTTCATTTCTTCTCCTTTCCGCATTCTGTATTTACCCGTCATACGGGATCGTTTTTCAGGCTTTCAAAGGCCCGCCTCGGCAAACGCGCCGAAAATGCCGTCCCAGGAAAAATGCTTCCGGACAAACGCCGCTCCCGCAAGCCCCGCCGCACGGCAGGCGGCCGGATCGGAAAGAAGCCGCGTGGCCAGCGCCGCCATTTGTGCCGGCGTTTCTCCGACAAAGAGAAGGTTCTTTGGCGCGCCGATCCCCTCCGCGCCCACCGGATTTGTCACCACCGGCAGGCCCATGGCCATGGCCTCCAGCACTTTGGTCTTCAGACCGCTGCCATATGGGAAAGGGGCAATCGTCAGTTGCCAACGACCGGCGACCGGCGGCAGATCCGGCACCATTCCCCGAAAAAGCACTCTTTTTTCGTTGCGGAATCGCTCGGCCACCTCCGGTGGACATTTTCCGACCACTTCCAGGCGCACTTCCTTTGGCAGGAGCGGCAGGATTTCCCCGGTCAGCACCGAAAGCGCCGACAGATTGGCCGATACGCCGAGATTTCCGACAAAACCGATGAGATTTTCTTCTTTTTCGGCGTCCATGGCCGGGGCAAAATCCCTTGCTTCCACTCCCATGGGGACAGCCACCGCCCGCTTTTCACCCAACCATTCATTCAGGATATCCGCCTCGGCCTGCGAGACCAGAATCACGCTGTCAAAAAGTCGCGCCATCTTCGGTTCGGCGCACCGGAGCCGCCGGCACTCCCCGCGAAGGATCATTTTCCCCGCGCGGCCGTGGCAAAGATGCTTTTCAAGGCCGGCCCGCATCTGCAGGCCGTACCGTCCGGCCACCCCCGCCTTTCCGTCATAGGAAAGCAACTGGCGTTCATAGCGGCGGGAAAGCAGATCATCCATGTCCAGCACCCGTCGGCAGTCCCCCGGCACGGCCGAAAGATACGGCGCGGTACGGATCATGTCAAAAACCACGGCGTCATACTGCTTTTCGCGGCACAGCGAGGCGATCGCCCGGGCATTCCGGGCGCTGTAGTAAAGCGCACACTGAAAGGGCCAGCGGCGCGGCGAAAGGAACGACCGGAAAAGGAGATTCATCGCTTTGGTCCGGCGCCGGATGGGATGCGCAAAATAAATATCGGAAATAAAATCCGGCTTCCCCGCACCGTCCCGCCGATCGTCTCCTTCCGGAAAGACAAACAGATCAACCTCATAACCGTAATCCCGCGAAAGTCCCCGACAGTAATGATAAAGCGACACCTTTCGCCCGCTGTCCGGCGGGAACGGTAGACGGGTCGTCACAAAAAGCAACCGCTTAGGCATGGCCGAAAAACGCGTCCTCAAGGAGTGCGCACAGCGCGTGATAGACCGGCAGATGCAACTCCTGCACCCGGAAAGTTTCCCGCGCGGGCACCCGGACGGACAGATCGCACATGGTGGCCAGCACGCCCCCGGTCTCCCCGGTCAGAAGCAGGGTTTTCATGCCCCGCGCTTTCGCGGCCGTCACCGCCAGGCAAAGATCCCGGGCATTGCCGGAGGTGGAAAACGCCAGGAAAAGATCCCCCGGCCGTCCCCAACCGTACAGAAGTTGGGCATAAACCGCGTCCGGATCCCGGTCGTTGGCAAACGCCGTGGAAACGGCCGGATGAGAAGAGAGCGAAAACGCGGGCAGCGCCCCCTCCAGCGTTTCGGCCAGCCGCGCGCCGAGTTCCGCGTCTGCCAGACAGAGCGCCTCTTTTTCCCCGTCCGGAAGCGGCCGGGGGAGCCGGAAAGATTTCATCAGTTCGCCCACCAGATGGTCGGCGTCGGCCGCAGAGCCGCCGTTCCCGGCAGCGAAAAGACGGCCGCCCTCTTCAAAAACATCGTGAATCGCCGAAAACGCGTCCCATATCTGGGGTAAAACCGGAGTCAGCTCCGGATATTCTTTTGTCAGTTTTGAAAGAACGGTATTATTCACGGTTCTGTTCCTCCTCCAGAATTTGCTTTACGCAGGAAAGAAGCGTATCGCCCGAGAAATCCGCGCCCGGCACATCGCCGATGGCGGCGGTGCGGCAACCGGCGCGTTTCCCGGCTTCCACATCCCGCCAGCTGTCGCCGATCATAAAAGAATGCGGCAGGTCGGCATGATAGCGCGCGGCGGCCGTCAGGATCATGCCCGGCGCGGGTTTCCGGCAGTCGCACACCCGCTTGAGCGCCGGTATCTCACCGGGAAATCCGCCGTCCGGATGATGCGGACAGTAATAAAGATCATTGATATACGCACCCTCTTTCCCAAGCAGGGTCTCCATGCGGGCATGAATCCGGCCGAGCGTTTCGGCCGTCAGTTCCCCGCGGGCAATCCCCGGCTGATTGGTCACCACCACCACCGGATATCCCCGCCGGTTCAGCATACGGACCGCCTCGGCCGCGCCGGGCAGAAGCGCCATCTCCTCCGGCGAACGCAGATACCCGTGCGAGCGGTTAATCGTACCGTCCCGGTCCAGGAAAAAGACCTTCTGCAAATGGCGAAGGCTCTGTCGCGCCACGCGCCCGGCGGCAAGATCCCGCTCCGCCTCGGACAACCGTTCGGGCGTGCCCATATCCTTGACATATTCTGGGGTTCGGTAAAGAAACAGCTTTCCTTCACGGCACAGGGGAAAGAGCAGATCCCGGTCCAGATCCGCCCGCCGCGGCGTGGGAATCCGGTCAAAAACAGCGGGCGAAAACAGATAAATCCCCGCGCCCGCGCAGTTCCGGCAGTCCTCCCGGTCTTTTCCCGGCGGCAGGAAACGGCGCACGCGCCCGCTCTCATCCGCCTCCAGCAACAGGCTGTCAAAGGGGTGGTCGTTGGGATGAGCCAGCACCGTGGCGACCCCGCCGTTTTTCTGATGCGCCGAAAGGAAACGCGAAAAATCCACATCAAATATCAGGTCAGCGCAAAGGAAAAAGAACGGTTCGCCCGCGGCAAAATCGCGCAGGTCGCCCAGCGCCCCGGCCGTTCCGAGCGGTTCTCTTTCCACATAATAAGAAAGGGAAAGCGAAAAACGCGAACCGTCCCCCAGGAGATTGCGGACCGGTCCGGCCGTCTCGGGTGACAGCGTAAGGCACACTTCTGTAAAACCCTGTGCGGAAAGCGCACGAAGGGTCCGCGCAAGCACCGGCTCGCCCAACACCGGGAAAAGCGGTTTGGGAACGGATCTCCCCAGCGGCAAAAGGCGCGTGCCCCGGCCGCCTGCGGCAATCACGGCTCTCATCGGTCTCTCTCCTTTCCTCTTCATCTTTTTCTATTATACACATTTTCCCCGTTCATTTCAAGATGCTTTTGACGGGCAAAACGCCTGCCCGGAAAAAAATTTTGAAAAAAGTCTTGACAAGTGCTGTCCGGACGGCTAAAATAGTAATATATTTTCAAAAACTGTGATGGGAAAAAGTAACCCCGAACGCAAGCAAAGAGAGCCGCCGACGGTGAGAGTGCGGTCTTGGCGCGTGGTGAAAGAACATCCCGGAGTTCCCGGCCGAACCCCCCGTTGGGGCAGTAGACCCGGGCGCGTCCGCGCGTTACGGCGGGAGGATATGGTTGTATCCATGAGGAGTGATAACTCAAATGCGGGTGGTACCGCGGAAGCACGTCTTTCGCCCCGGGTTCGTAAACCGGGAGCGGCAGGCGTTTTTTATTTTACCCTGAAAAGAAGGAGTTGGGCTTATGAAAAGAACCGTTTATTGCGGAAAAGTCGGAGAGGCACAGATCGGCCGGCGGGAACAGTGCGCCGGATGGGTGCTGACCAAGCGCGACATGGGCGGCGTCATTTTTGTGGAACTGCGCGACCGGGAAGGCATCCTGCAGGTGGTCTTTGACGCCGGCGTGCTCTCCCCCGCCGATTTTGCCACGGTCGAAAGCCTGCGCAATCAGTCGGTCATCTCGGTTTGGGGCACGGTGCGCCTGCGGGATGCCGACACGGTCAACCCGAATCTGAAGACCGGCACGGTAGAACTGCGCGCCGAGAGCGTGGAACTCATCTCCCAGTGCGATCACCTGCCCTTCTCCCCGGAAGACGGTATTCCGGTCCGGGAGGATCTGCGGCTCCGTTACCGGTATATCGACCTGCGCCGGCCCTCTCTTTTTGAAAATCTGCGCACCCGCGCCCGGATTGTCCGCTACACGGAAGACTATCTGACCGAACACGGCTTCATTTCGGTGGAGACCCCCATGCTCGGCAAATCCACCCCCGAGGGCGCACGGGAATATCTGGTGCCCTCCCGCGTGCACCCCGGCTCGTTTTACGCGCTGCCCCAGTCGCCGCAGGTCTATAAACAGCTGTTGATGGTCGGCGGCATCGACCGTTATTATCAGATTGCCCGCTGTTTCAGGGACGAAGATCTGCGTGCCGACCGCCAGCCCGAATTCACCCAGGTCGATATGGAAATGTCCTTTGTCGACCAGGAGGATGTGCTCGTCCATCTCGAATCGCTCTTTTCTTTCCTTTTTGAAAAGGTCAAGGGACGGCCGGTCGGTTATTCCTTCCCCCGCATCACCTGGCAGGAGGCCATGGACAAATACGGCTCGGACAAACCCGATCTTCGTTTCGGTTTGCCCATTGTCGATGTCACCGATCTCTGCGCCGCCTCCACGCTCGGCGTTTTCAGAAATGTCATCAAACAGGGCGGCGTGGTGCGCGCCATTTCGGTGCCCGGCGGCGCGTCCTTTGCCCGCACCGACATCGAATCTCTCACCGAAAAGGCGCTTTCCTACGGTGCCAAGGGAATGGCGTGGATTCTCCTCCGGCCGGACGGCAGCGTCAACTCCATCCTCACCAAATATTTCGAAAAAAAAGATTTCGATGCGCTCCTTTCCCGCATGGGCGCAAAACCGGGAGATTTCATTCTCTTCTCGGCCGATAAGCTGAAAACCGTGCGCCGGGTGCTGGGTGCGCTCCGGCTGGATCTGGGCGATTTGCTGGGGCTCCGGAAGCCCGATGATTACCGTTTCCTGATTGTCACGGACTTTCCGCAGTTTGAGTTTTCCGAAGAGGAAAACCGGTTTGTGGCCACCCACCATCCCTTTACCATGCCCTATCCGGAGGACGTGAAATATCTGCTGACCGAAAAGGAAAAGGTGCGGGCGCAGGCCTATGATGTGGTGCTCAACGGCATCGAGTTGGGCTCCGGCTCGGTTCGGATCCACGACCGCGAGATCCAGCGGGTCATGTTTGAGGCGCTCGGCTTTTCGGATGAGGAGATTGAGCGGCGCTTCGGCTTCATGGTCAACGCTTTCCGTTACGGCACCCCGCCGCATGCGGGCTTTGCTTTCGGGCTGGACCGCTTCGTCATGCTCATGGTCGGCGCGGAATCGCTCAGGGAGGTCATCGCCTTCCCGAAAATCAAAGACGCCTCCTGCCCCATGACCGAGTCCCCCACGCCGGTGGACAGCGAACAGCTGGAAATCCTGGGGTTGGGTCGCGCGGCCGGCAGCGAAGAAGCCGGGCACACCGCCGCGAAAAAGCGCGGCCCCCGCGTGGATGTCGATCGGATCGCGGCGCTGGCTCACCTTTCCTTCCCGGCGGCGGAAAAAGAAAAACTGCAGTCCGACATGAGCGCAATTGTGGCCTTCGCCGATGAACTCGCGGCCTATGACACCGAAAAAATCGGCGAGCGCGCCTATATCAACGATACCGTCAATGTTTTCAGGGAGGATACGCCCGAAGAAAACCCCTTCCCGAGAACGGAATTGCTTGCCAATGCAAAAACCGCCACAGACGGGTATATCACCGTCCCGCGCGTGGTAGAAAGGGGGGATCAGGCATGAAAAAACTGACGCAACTGGATATTCTTACGCTGTCCGGGATGCTCGGAAAAAAAGAGATCTCGGCCGCGGAACTTTCCCGTGCCTATCTCCGGGAGATCCGGGAAAAAGACGGGGAGATCGGCGCCTATCTCTGGCAGGATGAAGAAACCACCCTCAAAATGGCCGAAAACATCGACGCCCGGCGGCTTTCGGGGGAAAAACTCCCGGCGCTTGCCGGCATTCCGGCGGCTCTCAAGGACAACATCGTCACCCGGAAGATTCCCACCACCTGCGCTTCCCGGATGCTCTCGGACTTTATCCCGCCCTACAACGCCCATGTGGTGGAAAAACTGGAAGAAGCGGGCTATGTGCTGCTCGGCAAACTCAACATGGACGAATTTGCCATGGGTTCGACCACCGAAAACTCCGCTTTCAAAGTGACCCGCAACCCCCGCGATCCCGCCCGCGTGCCGGGCGGCAGTTCGGGCGGCTCGGCGGC
>CAJJIY010000014.1 GCA_905187695.1 uncultured Eubacteriales bacterium
TGCCGGCAACCGAAAGGAACTGAAGCGCGCCATCTCGGCGAATGGCCAGCAAGGCAACGACATCGGCATATCGGGCCTTGATTTCATCCGCCAGCGTGCGCACGGAGTCTGCAGCAGCATCGCCGAGATCGGCCGTGACGAGGCGAAGCGATTTGACCGACTTGGCACCGGCGAGAATGTCATCCAGCCGGGAAGCGGCAATTTTGGCGTTGAGTGACTCGATTTCCTTTTTGGAGGCGGAAAGTTCGGCCTGAAGAACGGCGGCGCGCTGAGGCAGATCGGCAAGCATAGAAACCTTGAGCGTTTTGGCTGTATCGGCGAGCAACTCTTCGTTCTTGGCAATATACTTCATAATACCAAGGCCGGTAATGGCCTCGATCCGGCGAACGCCGGCAGATACCGAGGATTCGGAGATGATTTTGAAAAGTCCCACCTTGGCGGTATTGTCCATATGCGTACCGCCGCAAAGTTCCGTGGAAAAGGTTCCCATCTTGACCATGCGGACGCGGGCGCCGTATTTTTCGCCGAATAGCGCCATGGCCCCCTGCTTTTTGGCTGTTTCAAGATCGGTTTCCTGGGTGACAATAGGTTCTCCGAGCAGAATGTGCGCATTGATGAGGGATTCCACGTGCGCAAGCTCTTTGTCGGTCAGGGGGGCAAAATGGGTAAAATCAAAGCGTAGATGCTGATTGTCTACATAGGAACCAGCCTGCTCCACGTGATTTCCCAGTACCTGGCGCAATGCGGCCTGTAAGAGATGGGCCGCGGAGTGGTTTCGCATGATGGCCAGCCGGCGCATCTGATCGACTTCGGCTCGGATGGGATCGCCGACACGGACATCACCATTGACAAGCGAACACAGATGCAGATATACACCGTCAGCCTTCTTGGTGTCGGTGACGGTAATCATGGTGTCGTGGTCATAAATGGTGCCGGAATCGCCAATCTGGCCGCCGCTTTCGGCATAAAAGGGCGTCTTGTCCAGCACCAGCGTGCAAAGACCCTCGCTGACGTAGTCCACCGATTCTTCACCGACGAGAATAGCAATAACTTTGGCACCGTCCGTGGTTGTTTCGGTATAGCCGGTAAAAGTCGTCTTGGGCAACTCGGACAGAAAGGTTTTAGAACTCTCACTCCAACCGGAAATATTGGCACGGGCACTGCGGGCGCGCTCTTTCTGGCGTTTCATCAGAGTGTCGAAAACCTCTTGGTCAACATTCAGGTGTTTTTCTTCCAGAATCTCGCGTGTGAGGTCAATGGGGAATCCGAAGGTATCGTAAAGTTTGAAGACCTCCTCTCCGGCAATGGTATCGACACCGTCGGTCATCGCGCGGCTGATTAGGTTGGTCAGAATGGAAAGGCCGGCGTCAATGGTAGCATCAAAGCGCTCTTCTTCCATGGCAATGACCTTCAGGATATAGGCCTCTTTTTCGGAAAGCTCGGGATAAGCCGACCGGTTCTCTCCGATGGCTACCCGGCACAGATCGCAAAGGAAGGGACGGTTGATGGAGAGCAATTTCCCATGGCGGCAGGCGCGGCGGATGATGCGGCGGAGCACATAGCCTCTGCCCTCGTTGGAGGGAATGACGCCATCGGCGATCATGAACATGGCGCTCTTGATATGGTCGGTGCAGACCCGGATGGAAATGTCGTCTTCCTTATCCTTGCCATAGGTCTTTCCGGCGATCTCGCAAACCTTGTCCAGAATCTTGCGGATGGAATCCACCTCGAACATATTGTCTACGCCCTGCATGACGCAGGCCAGTCGCTCCAGTCCCATGCCGGTATCAATGTTTTTCTGCGTCAGTTCGGTATAATGTCCTTTTCCGTCGCTGTTGAACTGCGAAAAGACATTGTTCCAGATCTCCATGTAACGGTCGCAGTCACAGCCGGGGCGGCAGTCGGGAGAGCCGCAACCGTATTTTTCGCCGCGGTCAAAGTAGATCTCGGAGCAGGGGCCGCAGGGACCGGTGCCGTGCTCCCAGAAGTTGTCGGCCTTGCCCAGCCGTGTAATCCGCTCGGCCGGGACGCCTACCACCTCGTTCCAGAGACGGAAGGCTTCTTCATCGTTTTCATAAATGGAAGGCCAGAGTTTTTCGGCCGGAATTTCCAGCGTTTTCGTCAGAAACTCCCATGCCCACGGAATGGCCTCTTCTTTGAAATAGTCGCCGAAAGAAAAGTTTCCCAGCATTTCAAAGAAAGTACCGTGCCGCGCCGTGTGACCGACGCGCTCCAGATCCGGCGTACGGATGCACTTCTGACAGGTGGTGACGCGACGGCACGGCGGCTCTTCTTCTCCGGTGAAATATTTTTTCATCGGCGCCATGCCGGAGTTGATGAGCAGGAGGGATTTGTCGTTGATGGGAACCAGCGGGAAAGAGGGCAGACGCAGATGCCCCTTGGATTCAAAGAAAGAAAGATATTTCTCGCGCAGTTCGTTGAGTGAAGTCCATTTCATAGCGGTAGCCTTTCATTCACTTAAAATAAATAATCATCCTATTATAGCACCCGCTTCTTCTTTCTGTCAAGAGATTTCGGCGCTTTTTTGAAATCGGGTTTTACGGGCCCGCTTTAAAAAAGAAGCAATTTTTTTACATTAAATTCATTTTTCCGAAAAAAGGGGATTTTTGCTGTGTAGCGCATGGTCGATTACTACAGATTGGAAGAAAATCTTTTGGTCAAAGTGATGAAAAAATCGAACGGAATGTGAAGTATTTGTCGATTGGTTGAAATAAAATCACTAAATTGGTATAATAAGATAAATAAAATAATTGCAAAAGGGGGCGTATGCGTTTGAAAAGAAAAATTCTTTGTCTTGTTCTTTCTTTTCTGATGCTGACGGGCTCGGTTTCGCTTTTTTCTTCCTGCCGCTCATCCAAAGGGAGCGTTTCGCTGGATTTTTCAAAGTACAAGGTAATCTTTGCCTATGGCGTTTCCGAGATGCTGGAAGACTGCATCTATGACCTTTGCGACGCACTGGGCGAAAAGACCGGCGCCGCGCCCAAGCGCGAGATTGATTCCGGCAAGGAGACCGTGGTGAATGACGACTATGAGATCCTGATCGGAAAGACCCTGCGGCCGGAGACGGAAGAGGCGCTCTCCAAGGTGAGCGGGGACGGTTATACGGTGGCGGTCATCGGCAACAAATTGGTCATTGCCGGTACCAACAATCTTTTCACCTATCAGGCGATCTCTTATTTTTCGGAGAAATATCTGTCCGGCCAGACGATCCCGGATATTGCCAAAAAGGAAGTTTTCTCGAATTGCCAGACCGTTTTGATCAACGCCGGCTATCAGCTGGTGTACGGCGCTTCGCTGGATGACAAGGACGGCTGCGTATACGGCAGCGACTACCGTACCGACACGGAAAACCCGGACGCGTGGGATTATCCCGTGGTTGCCGCGCACCAGATTGCTTCGGCCATCCGGAAAGTGACGGGGGAGAACGAAAGCGATTTCGGTTTTATAAAGGACACCCGCACAAAAGAATATGAAATCCGGGTCGGTTGGGTGGACCGGCAGGAGACCACGGATTTTCTTTCTGCGATGGATGCCGATGAATACGGTTTTTCGGTGGGAGAAAAGACGGTGACTGTGGCCGGCCAGAACGATGTCATGCTGAGGGCGGCGGTCTCGCTTTTTTTGGACGCTATCAAAGACGGCGCAACGAGGGCCGGCGACCGGACCGAGATCCGGATCCCGTTGGGCCTGAAAATCATTAAAACTTCCCAAACCAGTTGGAGACTGGATTTCCCGCGTCCGATCGGGGAAAACATTCAGCTTTCCGGTTCGGTGGATGTCAGCGACCGTTCTCTTGAACTTTACTATACCGGCAGCGGCGTGAGCGCGGCCGCCTATCGCACCTATTGCGATGGACTGAAAGCCGCCGGATATGAGGTCCGCAGTGAAAACAGCATTGAGGGCAGTCTGTTTACGCAGTTTGCAAACGAAAGTGCCGGCATAACGCTTTATGTGACCTATGCGGCTTTTTCCCATGCCAAGGAGGAATCCGTCAAAATCTATAATCCCGCTTTCCGGATCGTCAGCGCGCCGCTTTCTGCGGTCAACCTGCCGGATGACGAATTGCTAAGCGAAAAGCAGACTTATAAAAAACTGACCGACAGCCGCATCACTTCCATGCAACTGGATTACGGCGCATGGGAAGATGATGACGGAAACTGGGGCAATGCCTATATTCTCACGCTGGAGGACGGTTCTTTTGTGGTGATCGACGGCGGCGGAAGCAACCGCCAGCCAACGGACCGCTTACGTTTGTTCCGGGTGTTGCAGGACCTCTACACGCAGGCGCACGGCGCCGCGCCGACGGCCGCCGCACCCATCACGATCGCTGCCTGGTATCTCACGCATCAGCATTATGATCATTATGCCAATTTCGTGGATTTCTGCGGGACCTACGGCTCTCAGGTACGGGTGGAACGCGTGTTTGCCAATTTCCCCTCCGATTCCGAGTGCTACAACTCTTACGATCCGAACCAGACGGTGCGCAACGGCCTTCCCGCTCTTTCCAGAAAAGTGCTGGGCGGAATGAAATATTATAAACTTCATTCCGGGCAGAAGCTCTACCTCAGGAATCTGGAGCTTGAAGTGCTTTATACGCACGAGGATATTTATCCGAATACCATAGATATGTTCAACGAGACCTCCACGGTCATTCGCTTTACGGTGCACAACACCGACGGAAAGGGCAACCGGCAGGGGAAGAGTACCTCCATGCTGTGGTTGGGCGACCTCCATACCAAAGGCAGTCAGTGCCTGCGGGCGATGTACGGCAGTTATCTGAAGAGCGACATGGCACAGATGGCGCATCACGGCTATGAGGGATGCGAGCTCCGCCTGTATCAGCTGGCGGCCCCCACGCTGCTGTTCTGGCCGGCCGGATTTGACACGGCCTTCTGGTGGGAAATTGACGATTATTTCTGTGACAATGACGGAAATTATGAAGAATTCCAGGAGATTAACTATCGTGTGGTGCGCGATATTTCTTCCATTGAATATATTTTAGTGGCGGATCGCTATAACACCACCATCACCCTGACGAAAAACGGCCCGGATTACAATCATCTTTATGACGCCGGGGGGAGCGGAAGCCCGTCTTTCTCCAGTGGATGGACGAAGTCTCCGTTGATACGGAAATAATAATGTAAACAAAAACAAAGGGATATAAAGGAGCAGAAATCATGACAAAGAAGATTCTCAGTTTACTTTTGTGCCTCGTGATGCTTTGCGGTGTGCTGGGGTGTTTTGCCTCCTGCGCCAAATTTGGCAAAAAGCTTGACCTCACGGAGTACAATGTCGTTTACGCCTCGGATCTTTCCAACAACATGAAAGACCGCGCCATGGCTCTTGCCAGTGCATCCGCTGAAAAAGCGGGAATCCACATGAAAAGCCGCAATGACGAAAGCGATGTGGACGCCTATGAGATTCTGATTGGCGACACCAACCGCCCGGAAAGCGCCAAGGTCAAGAGCAAGATCAAGGGCTACGGATACCGTATTGCCGTGGAAAACAACAAGGTCGTGATCGTCGGTTCGACCAATCTGCTGACCGGCATTGCCATTGACAAATTCATTTCGCTCTATTTCTCCGAGGAGACGACCTCGAGCGTATTCAAAATCGCCACCACGGCCGTCAACAAGATGGAAATGTTTGAGATGAACGCTTCCTATTCTTTTGTCTGCTCGGAAACGAATTCTTTCGTCCGCCGCACCAACCAGCGCGGCCCCACGGTCTACGGAGATGAATATAAAGAGGGACTGGATTATCCGGTTGTCGCACTGAACCTGATTTATGAATCCATTCTTTCGCTGGCGCCCACCACGGACATCGGCTATGGCCGTTTTACGGATAAAAATGCAGAAAAGGAACACGAGATCTCTGTGGGCCCCACCACCCGTGGCTATACGCACGATTTCATGAAAGAACTGGATGTCGACAAGTTCGGCTATCAGATCAAGAACGGCAAGATTGCGGTACTGGGACTCAACAACACCATGCTGCGCCGCGCCGTGAACGCTTTTGTGAACGCGATGACGGATTCGGTCATCAAGGGGAGCGGAGACACCTGGGACAAGGTGGTGCTTCCTGCGGATTACACCTATATTTCCAGCGCTGACAAGTCAAACTGGCGCACGGATTTCCCGCGGCCGGAAGGGGAGAACATCCTTTTGACCGGTTCGGCGGATGTGGCCGACAATTCGGTGGAATTTTATTATACCGGTAGCGGTGTGAACGCGGACGCTTTCCGCACCTACTGCGAAAAACTGGAGGCCGGCGGCTTTAAACTGCACTCGCATAACGAGATTGAAGACAGCCTTTTCAGCACCTATATTGATTCCGCCAAGCACATTGTGCTTCATGTCACTTATGCGGCCTACAAACACGCAGAAGAGCAGAATGTAACGCTCTTTGAGCCCTGCCTGCGCATTGTTGCGGCCGACAGCGATGATGTGACGGTCCTGCCGACCAAACTGCTCTCTCCGGATTTCTCTTACAAAAAAGTGACCGAAACCCGCCTGACCGCCATGCGCCTGGACTACAGAGATGACGGTGAGATGTACGGCAACAACTATATCATCACGCTGGAGGACGGCTCCTTTGTGGTGTTGGACTGCGGCTTCAGCACTGCCGCGCACAAGACCCGGCTTTATAACATTCTGGCCGATCTTTATTATCAGAATTTCGGCAAACAGCCCTCGGCTGACAGCCCGATTACCATTGCGGCCTGGTATATGACGCACGGTCACGGCGACCACTACTCCACTTTTATGGCTTTTTGCGAGTCGTTCGGTTCCAAGTTCAAACTGGAGAGCATCATTGCCAACTTTACCTCCGATGAGGAATGTTATAACACTCTTGACCCCAACAACACGGTCCGCGACGGCTATAAGAGCATGGCCAACAAAACGCAGGGAACCACGATCTATTATAAAGTTCATTCCGGCGATGTTTTCTACCTGCGCAATCTGAAGATGGAAGTGCTCTACACGCACGAGGACCTCTATCCGCAGTCCCTGGAGTATTTCAACAACTCCTCCACGGTCATTCGCACTACCTTCCTTGCCACTGACGGAAAGGGCAATCAGGAAGGGAACGGCACCAGCATGCTGTGGTTGGGCGACCTCCAGTTCAAGGGTAGTAAGTGCCTGCGCGCCATGTACGGCGACTATCTGAAGACCGACATGATTCAGGTGGCGCACCATGGCGGCAACGGCAGTGAATGGGAACTTTACAAACTGGCGGACCCCACAATCATCTGGTGGCCGCACAGCCGCTCGGTCTATGAATATATGACCAGCAATATCGGAACCAATGTCAACAAGAAGATTGACTATAAAATCATTACCGAACTGAAAAAAGCAAAATGGCTGATCCTTTCGGATGGCTATAACACCACTATGACCATTACCAAAAACGGGCCGGACACTTCGTTTACCAATGCGGGAGAAAAGACCGCCATCAGCACGGGGCGGTATATTATCCCGATGAACACGACCAAGTAATTGTAAATTTTAATTTTCAGCGGAAGAAAAAGAGGTAATAAACATGAAACGAATTTTGGGAGCCGCATTTTGCCTTCTTATGCTTTTTTCAATGGTTTCTCTCTTTTCGTCCTGCGGCGCAGGCGCAAAAAAGAAAGTGGATCTGTCGGATTACACCCTTGTTTACGGTGCCAAAGGGATTTCCGGCGGCGCGGATGACCGTATTTTTGAATTCAGCGAAGCTATGAACGCTTCGCTGGGTACGGATGCGTACTATAAGGCGGATTTCGGACAAGAAACGGTTGCCAGCGATGACCATGAGATCCTCATCGGCGATACCGCGCGTGTGGAAAGCGCCGAGGCAAAAGACCGCATCAAAGGGGACGGATACTGCATTGAAGTCACCAAAAACAAAATCGTGATCGTGGGCAGCAGTACCTATTTCACGCTGATGGCGCTGGATGTTTTTGAGAAAGAATATTTCTCCGAAAAGCGCGACAATGCCACGCTCCAGATCCGGAAACGGACCGTTGCTTCCAATTTGCCGGTGTTGGTGTTTGACGCCTCTTATTCCTATGTGTATTCGGCGGCACTGGATGACCAGAAGGGCTGTGCCTATGGCGACAGTTATGTTAAGACCACTGAAAATCCGGACGCTTTTGACTATCCGGTGGTGGCGGCCCAGCGCATTGCGAAGGCGCTGGGGAAAGTGCTGAATGTAGAGAATCCCGTTTCCCGCGCGGTGAAAGACAACGCGCCTGCCGGAGAGCATGAGGTTCTGGTCGGTGATGTGGACCGCGAGGCTGCACGGACGGCCGCCGCCAAGTTGGACGCCGACCGGTATTCCGTTACGCTGTCGGGTGGGAAGGTGATTATTTCCGCCCGCAACGATGTCACCCTGCGCGCCGGAGTCACGGCATTCTTGAATATGGTGACGGACTGCACGGTGACGAATGAGGGGGGCAATTCCGAGATCCGTTTGCCTGCGGATTACGAAAAAGTTTTCACCTACAAGAACGCCAGGTGGATTTCGGATTTTCCGCAGCCGGAAGGAGAGGGCATTGAACTTTCCGGTTCGGTGGATGTCTATGACAGCACGCTGGAGTATTATTACACGGGTTCCGGCGTGACCGCCGCCGCTTTCCGCGCCTATTGCGGGAAGCTGGAAGCGGCCGGATATACGCGGTATATGGAAAACGAGATTGCCGGCAGTCTCTTTGCCACCTATATCAACGACCAGAACACAATCCATGTTGCCTATAACGCGTTTGAATATCTGGAGAGTGCAGAGAACATTACCCAGAACCTGAAGACCTGCCTGCGGGTGATTACTTCGCCGCGCAATGCAGTGAATCTTGTGCCCGAAAGCGTTAAAACGCAGAATCTTTCCTATAAGAAGGTGACCGATACCAAGATCACTTCCGTGCGCCTTGACCGCCCGACGAACGGCTATGTCCGGGGCAATGCTTATATCATGACGCTGGAGGATGGTTCTTTCATCGTGCTGGACGGCGGTGTGCCCGTTGACAACGACTACAACAAGACCCGGCTTTACAATGTACTCTGCGACCTGCACCGGCAGGTCTACGGCACAGCGCCCTCGGCCGAAAATCCCATTGTCATCTCGGCCTGGTATCTGACGCATCTGCACAATGACCATTTCCAGAATTTCCGCGACCTTCTGCAGGCTTACGGTTCTCAGATGGAGTGCCACTATCTCATTGCCAACTTTGCTTCCGACAGCGAGACCTATAACTGCTTTGACCCCAATCCCTCCCTCCGGGACGGTATCAACGCCGTTTTGAAGTATCCCCGCGGCGGCATGACCTATGTGAAAGTACATACGGGGCAGAAACTCTATTTTGCCAATGTAGAAATGGAAGTCCTCTGCACGCACGAAGACCTTTACCCCAACCGTGTTCTCATGTTCAATGATACCAGTACGGCCATTCGTTTTACCACCTATACGACGGACGGGAAGGGGAATATCACTTCTGAGAACCCCACGACCTCCATTTGGTTGGGCGACCTTTTTGAGGGCGGAAGCCAGTTTATGCGCGCCAACTACGGCAGCTATCTGGAGTCCGACATGGTTCAGGTGGCACATCACGGCTATAACGGATGCGAGCTGGAGTTTTACAAGCAGGTCAACGCCCGGATTGTCTGGTTCCCGCATGGATCCGGAGATTTCTGGTGGTTGATCAATCCGGACGCTTGCAAAGACTATTGGCAGGCCATTGACCGCGCCGTGGCCTTTGACTTGCCGCGCGTGGAATATGTCATCACAATGGATGGCTATAACACCACCGTGACCTTTGACAAAAACGGCAACCCGGACTTTGAGAATCTTACAAACATTGCGGATGGCTATGCCCAGTCCGGCGTGCCGATTCAGTACGGCACTTATGTGATCCGGGTCAAAGACCAGAAAACGTAAAAACCGTCAAAAAGGAGTTCATTATGAAACGAATCCTAAGCTTTACCCTGTGCTTGCTTATGCTTGTGTCTCTGGTGCCGCTTTTTGCCTCCTGCGGCCCAAACAGCAAGAAAAAAATAGATCTTTCCGATTATCAGGTGATTTACGGAAACAAGAATCTTTCGGAAAGCGCGGATGACCAGATTTACGATTTCGGACAGACGCTCAAGGACAAATTGGGTATTGACCTGACCTGTATGCCCGATCTTTCCAGCGAAAGCGTTGCCAGCGAAGACCACGAGATTCTGATTGGCGACACCATGCGGATCGAAAGCCAGGAGGCCAAGGATCGCATCAGCGGAGACGGCTACTGCATTGAAGTTACCAAAAACAAGATCGTAATCGTGGGTAGCAGCACCTATTTTACGCTGTTGGCACTGGAAACTTTTGAAAAAGAATATCTTTCCGGAGAAATCTCTGGCTCCACGCTCGCTATTCAGAAACGTACGGTGGTTTCCGATCTGCCGGTGCTGCTTCTTGATTCGTCTTTTAATTATATTTATTCAATCAAACTGGACGCGGCAATCGGATGCGTGTTCGGAAAAGATTATGTGACCTCCTCTGAAAATCCGGCCGCCTATGACTATCCAGTGGTGGTTGCACAGCGGCTTTCCAAAACCATCAACGATACGATCGGTTCCACCAAGGGTGCCGCCGCCGCGATGGCCGACAACAACAAGCTCAATAAAAACGAAGTGCTGGTCGGCGATGTGGATCGGGATGAGACCCGCGCGGCCGCGGCCAAACTGGATGCCAATCAGTATTCTCTGACGGTTTCCGGAACCCGGATTATACTTGGCTCGCGGAATGATGTTACGCTGCGTGCCGCTACCACGGCTTTCCTGAATCTGGTCAATGACTGCACTCTGACTGATGCAGACGACAATGTCACCATCCGGATACCCGCCGAATATGAGAAAATCTACACTTATACCGGCACCAAGTGGATTTCTGATTTTCCGCGGCCGGAGGGCGAGGGAATTGAACTTTCCGGTTCGGTAGATCTGTATGACAGCACACTGGAGTATTATTTTACCGGAAACGGCGTCAATGCGGCGGCTTACCGCGCCTACTGCGAAAAGCTGGAGGCGGCCGGTTATACCCGGTATATGGAAAACGAAATTGAGGAGAGCCTGTTCCGCACCTATGTGAACAGTGAAAACACCCTCCATGTCACTTACTCGGCGTTCAAATACGGCAAAGAGGAAGGCCTTGGAAACAAGCTGAAGACCTGCATCCGGGTGATTGCCGCGCCCCGTTCGGCCGTCAATCTTGTCCCTGAAAGCGTCAAGACGCAGAATCTTTCCTACACGAAGGTGACCGAAACCAAAATGACTTCCATGCGCCTGGATTACAGCAGCGGAAGCTGGGGCAATGCCTATATCATGACGCTGGAAGACGGTTCTTTCATCGTGCTGGACGGCGGCGCAAACAAGAGCGCGGTCGACAAAAACCGGCTTTACAATGTGCTCTCGGATCTTCATACCCAAGCCTACGGAAGTACTCCGAACGCCAACAATCCGATTGTAATCTCAGCCTGGTACCTGTCTCACCTGCACATGGATCATTACTCTAACTTTTACAGCTTTTTGCAGACTTACGGTCCAAAAACCGAATGTCACTATCTTATTGCCAATTTTGCCTCTGACAGCGAGACTTATAACTGTTATGATCCAAATCCGACCCTGCGGAATGCCATTGGTTCGGTATCCAAATTCCCCAAGGGCGGCATGACCTATGTAAAAGTGCATGCCGGACAGAAACTCTATTTTGCCAATGTGGAGCTGGAAGTGCTTTATACCCACGAAGAACTTTATCCGAACCGTGTAACGCTCTTCAATGATACCACCACGGTGATTCGTTTCAAAACCTATACCACCGACGGAAAAGGGAACATCACTTCTGCTGCCCCCACTACATCGGTGTGGCTGGGCGACCTTTATGAGGGCGGCAGCCAATTCCTGCGGGCAAGTTATGGCAGCTATCTGGAATCGGATATGGTTCAGATCGCGCACCACGGTTATAACGGCTGCGAATTGGCGCTTTATAAGCGCATCAACGCCAAATATGTGTGGTTCCCGAACGGCGAGGGTTGGGTTTGGGGGAACATCAACAGCAACGGCGCTTATGCGGCCATTGACCGGGCTGCATGCCAACTCCCGCGCGTGGAATATGTTATTCTGCTGGATCGCTATAATACCACGGTAACCATTGATAAAAACGGCCCTGATTTTGATGCGCTTTATAATGCGGCGGACGAGATCGGGAACGACTCCGGTTCAATGATTGAATATTCAAACGGCCTTGCCTCCAAAAAGGGTTCTGTCATCCGAATAAAGAAATAAACAAAATCACTACCGCCATCGGGCGGTAGCGATTTTGTTGCTTTATATCCCGGTCATTCGTCCTCGCACAGGGCCGCTCCGATCACGGTGCCGTACTGCGCGTTTTCGGGAATGAAAAAGTGAATGCCAAAGGTCTTTTCCAATACGGCAAAAACCTGCCGGATGGGCGCGATCCGTGTGAGATTTCCGGTCAGAACCACATTGGAAAGGCCATAATTCCGGGCGGCGAAGACCGAGAGCATTCCGATGGTCTCGCCGACCATGTTGACAATGCCAAGGGCAATGTCATGTTTGTTGGCCATGTCGCTCAGCTTTCCGAAGTTGGAGGCAGTCAGTTCATAATTGACGCCCGGGTAAAGGTCCTTGGTGGAAATATCCCGGATGCGCAGGTCCACTTTGGAGAGATCTCCGCCTTCACAGAGTTCTTCAATGTGAGAAACCGTGTCCACCCCCAGCATCTTGTGCGACAGGCCCACCAGTGTGCCGCCGCCGACGCCGGTTCCACCCAGATATTCCACGGTGGTCTTGCCGTTTGCTTCTTTTTTGGCGTGGATAATGGCCGTACCGGTGCCCATGCTGACGACAATTGCGTCCGTGAGCTCCGAAAGATAGAGGCCGCCCAACCCCACGCTGGTGAATTCCGGCACTATCCGGCAGGAAAGCCCGTCATAAAGCGGATTGCGCGCAAATGCAGAACCCACACCGGTCATGAGTACCCGGTCGATCTCTTTCATGGAAAGACCGTTTTCCATGGTGAATTTTCCGAATGCCCCGTAAATAGAGGTTACGGGGTCTCCCGCGCGCACCCAGAGCGGCGGAATCAATTCTTTTTGTTGCCCGTTTTCCCGAAAGCCCACGATCTTTGTGGTACTGCCGCCAACATCAATGCCCAAAACCGTTTTCATGTGAAAATTCACTCCTTTAGTTGCTTTATTCATTGTAGCACAGCCTTGAAAAAAAATCAAGTATATGATATAAGATATTGTATACGGCATTTCGCGCCGTTGACACTTGCTTTGGCCTGGCGCCGTCTTTCTGAAAGGAAATCTTATGAACTTTAAAAATCCGGAATTATCCGTTCTTTCCTCGAAAAAACTGTATATTTTTGACATGGACGGCACCATTTATCTCGGTGCCAAAGTTTTTCCGTTTGCCATCCGGTTTATTGACCATTTGCGCGCGGCGGGGAAGCAGGTGCTGTTTTTTACCAATAATGCCTCTCATACCCCCGATTATTACCTTGAAAAACTGGGACGGATGGGCTTTTCTCCCAAGCGGGAGGAAATTATGACCTCGGGCGATGTGACGGCCGCTTTTTTGCTTCGTCACCGTGCAGGAAAGAGCGTTTATCTGGTAGGCACGCCTGAGCTGACCGAAAATTTTCATGCGTCCGGGATTTCATTGCTGACCGGAAAAGAGCCCCGCGCCGATATTGTTGTGACCAGCTTTGATAACACGCTGACCTATGAAAAATTAAGCGAAGCCTGCCGTCTGATCCGGGGCGGCGCGGAATATCTTTCTACACACCCGGATGTCACCTGTCCCACCGAAACGGGATCTGTACCCGACAGCGGAGCCATTGCCGCTTTCATCACAGCTGCCACCGGCCAAAACCCCATTTATTTCGGGAAGCCCTACCCGGAGACGGTGGAAATGATCTGCGAAACGACCGGATGTGAAACCGGGGAAATGGCCATTTTCGGGGATCGGCTCTATACCGATATCGCCATCGGCCGCCGCTATGGAATCACGGCCGTGCTGGTGCTTTCCGGCGAGACTAAAGCCGCCGATGTCGAAGCGGCCGCGCCGGCCGACCGTCCGGATTTCTTGTTTGAATCTTTGAATGAGGCAGACCGGGCGCTTTTTGGAATTTCAAACTGAAAGGAGCAAAAGATGGCATTTGATGCCGGATATCTGGCGGCCGTTGCCGGCGAAATCCGAAAGGAAGCGTTGGGCGGCAGAATCGAAAAAATTACACAGCCGGAGCGCGACACGCTGATTTTTCAGATGCGCAGTTTCTCCGGAGGGCGACGATTGCTTATAAACGCAGGTTCGGCCAATCCGCGCATCGGATTCACCGAAAATATTTTTGAAAATCCGCAAAATCCGCCGCTTTTTTGCGTGCTTTTACGCAAACACCTTTCCGGCGCCAAGCTTTCGGGCGTGCAGCAAGAGGGTTTTGAACGGGTGCTGACCCTCACTTTTGAGACGCGGGACGAAATGGGGTATCCCTGCGAGCGTCGTCTGGTGGCCGAAATGATGGGGAAATACAGCAATCTTGTTTTTACTGACGGACAGGGAAAGATCCTTTCGGTACTTCGTCCGGTGGATTTCACCACCAGCTCGCTTCGTCAGTTGTTGCCCGGCATGCGCTATGAGTTGCCGCCACCGCAGGAAAAAACCAATCCTTTAACGGTTACGCGGGCTGAATTTTCGGTTCTTTTGTCGGCGGCCGGTGAAAAAAACGCCGCCAAATGGATCACGGCCTCGTTTCTCGGCGTCAGTGCGCCGGTTGCGCGTGAGATTGTGTTCCGCGCAACCGGAGACGGAGACTGTACGGCTGCCGGGGCAGATCCGCAAAAACTGGCCGATACCTTTTTGGGGATTTTTGACCGGATTAAAAAGGAATCTTTTTCGCCCTGCATGGTGACGGACGAGACCGGAAAACCGGCGCTTTATGCTTTTTTGGAATTGACGGAGTTTCCGGATCTGCGTCATTTTGACAGCCCCAGCGCGCTGCTGGATGTCTGGTTTGGCGAGCGGGACAAGGCCGCCCGCGTACATCAGCGTGCAGCGGACATTCTGCGGCTTCTGACCAACGCCGAAAACCGCATTTCTCATAAACTTTCACTTCAGCGTTCGGAACTTGCCGAAAGCGAAATGGGAGAACACTATCAAAGACTCGGCAATCTCATTGTGCAAAACTGTTACGCGCTCAAAAAAGGAGACGCCCGCGCGGAATTGACCGATTATGGGAATCCTTTGCCGGACGGCGATTTTGCGCGCGTCACGGTGGAACTGGATCCTCGCCTCACGCCTGCCGCCAATGCCCAGCGCTATTTTAAAAAATATGCCAAAAGCAAAAGCGCCAAGGTGGAACTGACCCGCCAGATCGCGCTGGGAGAGCGGGAATTATCCTATCTTTCCAGTGTTAAAACCGCGCTGTCCACGGCCGAAACGCCGGCCGATCTGTTGGAGATCCGTGAGGAACTGGCCAAATCCGGTTACGGCAGCCGTGTGAAAAATCAGCCGGGGCTTCCCAAAAAGAAAGCGCCCGGCTATGCCGAATACCGCACGGAAGGCGGCTATCGTGTGCTTTGCGGAAAAAATAATCTGCAAAACGAGGAAATTACGCACAGGATTGCCGGAAAGAATGACTATTGGTTTCATGCCAAGAACCGCCCCGGTTCCCATGTGGTGCTTTTGCTGGAAGGAAAAGGCGAGCCGGAGGCCAAAGATTTTACAAGGGCGGCCGAGATCGCCGCGCTTTTTTCGGATGCCGCCGGCGCACCGCTGACCGAAGTAGATTATACGCTGGTGCGGAATCTGAAAAAGACGCCCGGCGATCATCCGGGATTTGTCGTGTATCATCAGAACTGGAGCGCGGTGGTCAGTCCGGATCCGGCTGTCATCGGCGCTTTGCGTGTAAAATAAATCCCCAAAAAAGAAGGAAAGGAGGGAACGGCTTTTGATTTTGATTATCGCCGAGAAACCAAGTCTTGCGCGGAATATTGCCTCTGCCATCGGGCAGATGAACCGGCGCGAGGGGTATCTGGAAGGAAACGGCTATCTGGTGACATGGGCTTTCGGGCATCTTTTTTCCCTGGTGGATATTGAAAGCTATACCGGCGGCGAGAAAAAAGCCCGGTGGACCATGGACAACCTTCCCTGTATTCCGACAGAGTTTCGCTTTGAACTGAAACGGGACGATAAAGACAAAACAAAACCGGACGCCGGCATCCGGCGACAGTTTGAAATCATTAAAAAGCTCTGCAACCGCGAGGATGTGGAAACGGTGGTCAATGCGGGAGACGCAGACCGAGAGGGCGAAATCATCGTTCGCCTTTGCGTACGGTACGCACTGGAAAAGGAAAAACCGCAAAAAAGACTTTGGTTGCCCGATCAGACCAAAGAAACCGTGACCGAAGCGCTGGCCGCACTGAATGATGAACGGGAATATGAAAATCTGGCCAACGAGGGTTTTGCCCGCACCTATATCGACTGGCTGTTCGGAGTCAATCTGACCCGATACGCCACGCTGAAAACCGGAACGCTTTTGCGTGTGGGGCGTGTGATTGTGCCGATCGTCAAAGCCATTTACGACCGGGATCTGGCTATCCGCAATTTCGTACCGGGCAAATATCTGGTGCTTTACAGCGCCGAAAAGACCAACGGCGAAGTGGTGGAACTGACGGGAAAGGAAAAATTTGAGGAAAAGGACCGGGAAAAGGTCGGGGCGCTTTGCCGGGAATACAATGAAACCGGTGCGGTGGTAACGGCCGTTCACAGCAAAAAGGACATTCTTGCCCCCGGAAAACTGTTTTCGCTTTCCAAACTGCAGGGTCTGCTGGGTAAAAAATATAAAATGTCGATGAGCGAAAGCCTTTCGCTCATCCAGGGACTTTACGAAAAGGGCTACCTGACCTATCCCCGCACCAACTCCGAGTATCTGGCTACCGCCGAAAAGGGGAAATTTGCCCGGATTGTTTCGAATATCGAAAAAATGGGTTATGCGGTCAAAATGAAAGATTCGCCCAAAATTTTTGATGACAGCAAGATCGAATCCCATTCGGCCCTTACCCCCACCTATAAAATTCCGGGAAAAGAAGACCTGAGCGAAAAAGAACGGCAGGTCTACGCGGCGGTATTCCGGCGCTTTGTGGCGGTTTTTTGCGCCGAGCCCTGTGTGGCGCAACGAACCGAAATCAAGATTGCGGTGGGGAATCGGGAAGAATTTGTCCTGAAGGGTATGGTGATCGAGGAAAAGGGTTGGATGCGGTATGACGACAGCACGCAAAAGGATAAACTTTTACCGAAGCTCAAAAAAGGCGATCGCGTCAATATAAACTTTGTGCCCAAGGAAAAAGAAACCGTGCCGCCCAAACATTATACCATTGAGACGCTCAACAACTATCTGAAAAATCCATTCCGGGACGAAAAAGCCGCGATTGACGATGCGGTCGGGAGCGATGACCGGGACGAATACCGCGCGGTGCTGGAGGGTCTTGAACTCGGCACGGAAGCCACCCGCACCGGTATTATCGACAATGCGCGGAAAAGCCGGTATATCGAACTGAAAAAAGATGTCTATACCATTCTGCCGGAAGGAGAATATCTTATTGAATCCCTTTCCCGCATGGGTATCCGGATGGACAAAAACCGCACCAGCGAGATGGGGCGGGCGCTTAAAAAAGTCCTTCGGGGCGAAATAAGCGTTAAAGAGAGCGTGGCGCTGGCGGCCGCGGATGTGCGCGAGGTCTTTACCAAAAAAGAAGTGCCTCTGGAAGAGGACACCGACACCGGACTTTTCGGAGAGGAAATCGGCCCCTGTCCGCTTTGCGGTCGTCCGGTCGTCCGGGGGAAATTCTCTTACGGTTGCAGCGGCTATAAAGAGGGGTGCACTTTTCGCGTCAATACGGTAATTTTGGGGCGACCCATCTCGGTTTCCAATATGAAACTGCTTTTAAAAGAAGGGAAAACCGCTGAAATTCGCGGATTCATTTCCAAAAAGAGCAACCATCCCTTTGACGCGGCACTCCGATTGCAGGATGGGAAAGCGGTCTTTGACTTTGGACGGGGCAACACATGAAAAAGGGAAATACATCGGTTATCCGGATGCTCCGCCCCGGAGATTTTCTTTGCCTTTTGCTGATTCTGGTGCTTTCATTGACCCTTTTTATACTGCCGCGCCTGAAAAAAGCGGGAGAGACACTGATCGTCACGCTTGCGGACGGTTCTTCTTTTTCACTCCCGCTGGCAAGAGATTCCGTGCGGGAAATTGAAAGCAACGGATATCATCTGACTGTGAAAACCGAAAAAAACAAGGCATTTGTTTCGGCTTCTGACTGCCCGGATGGTGTGTGCAGGCATACGGCGCCAATCACAAGACCGGGAGAGACCATTCTCTGCGTTCCGGCCGGCGTCGTATTGCGCGTGTCCGGGGAAAAAGAGGGCGGTGACGATGTGACAGTCGGCCGCGTGAAGAAAGGAGAAAAACTCCATGGATAAACTTTCCGGAAACCGTGCCACCCGCAAACTTTGTCGGATGGCATCCCTGCTGGTATTGGCAATGGGGCTCTCTTTTCTTGAAACGCTTTTTCCTTTACCCTTGCCCGGACTCAAATTGGGGCTTGCCAATGTGGTTATTACGGCAACCTTCTTCTTTTGCGGAAAAGGAGAGGCCGCAACTGTCTCTCTTGTCCGCACGATTCTGTGCGCGCTTTTGTTCGGTTCATTTATTTCTTTCCTTTTTTCGGCGGTTGGCGCGCTCTTCTCTTATCTTTCGCTCTGGCTGACCGGAAAGGGTCGCGGCCGATTCTTTTCTATGTTGGGTATTTCGCTGGTTTCGGCGGCCGCACATCATGTCGGACAGTTGTTGGTGGCCGCAGTCCTGTTTGCGCCGGGCGTGATTTTCACCTATCTGCCATTGCTCCTTTTCCTTGGAATTTTTACCGGCGCGTTTTCCGGATTCCTCTTGCTGTTTGCCGAAAAGAACCTGCAAAAAATATCAGAAAACGCTTTAAAATCATGAAAAAAATAATATGTGTTCTTTTAATTAGCATAATTTGTTTTAATTTATACGCTTGCGCCCAAAGTTCCAAAGACGAGGCTGAGACCGGAATTTTTGTGATGGACAGCTATTTCACCATCCGGATCTACGGTTGCGGCCGTGAAAGCGATGCGATTCTTGAAGAGTGCCGCGAACTGCTTCTGTCCCTTTCGGCGCTGTTTACTCCCGCCCTGAAAGAAAGTGATTTTGCCCGCATCAACCAAAACGGGGAGGCGGGGGATCTTTCTTCTCATACGCTTTCACTCCTGCAGACGGCATCGTTGATGTCGGAAAATACAAATGGCGCGTATCTCCCCACGATGGGCGCGGTCCAGGCGCTTTGGGAAAAGGCGGGGAAAGAAGGAAAACTGCCGGACGAAAAGACGCTTTCGGCGGCGGTCTCGGCGGCCGGAGAAGGATTTTCACTTTCTGTGGATGGCGTTTGCCGCCTTGGTTCGACCGCGGCCGCGCTGGATCCCGGCGGCATTGGAAAAGGGTATGCCATGGATGTTTTGCTGGCGCATCTTCTGGAGCGCGGGGTTCAGAATGCGCTTCTTGATGCGGGAAGCAGTGTGGCGGCTGTCGGCAACAAAAACGGCGTTCCTTTCGCGGTCTCTTTGCGGAATCCGCAAACGAAAAACGGAACGCTCGGCCGCTTTCCGGCCTTTGTGGGACATCTTTCCGTTTCGGGTACCTACGAACGGTTTGTTACGATCGGCGGGGAAAAGTATCACCATATTCTTTCCCCAAAGACCGGTTATCCGGCTGAAAGCGGTTGTATGCAGGCGGCTGTTCTTGCCGATTCCGGCGCGGTGGCCGATGCACTTTCCACAGCTTTTTTGGTGATGGGAAAAGAAAAGACCGCCGCCTTTTTTGCGGATGTGGAACGCGTGAAAGCCTTGGGCATCAACGGCGCGTGTTTGCTTTCTGCGGACGGCGAGCTGAGTTTTTTCGGCAATTTTGAAACGGTTTTTTTAAAAACCGGAAAATGAAGCGTTTGGCGGCCCGACATTCTCCCCGTGTCGGGCTTCTTTTCTTTCGCCGTTTTTCTTGACTTTTTTCGCGCGAGCGTGTATAATAAATTATATTTAGTTTTGATAGGAGTATTGTATGTCCAAGACCGATACGGGGGAGACTTTTGCGCTTGACAAAAACAGGGAGACTGTCGATACCCGGCCGTACATCGAAAAAAACCGGGATATTCTCCGGCATCTTACACAAAAAGCCGGTCGATCCATGCGCTTTTTTGTACTGACCTTCGGCTGTCAGCAGAATGTGGCAGATAGTGAAAAGCTGTCCGGCATGGCGCTTGAAATGGGTTATGAACCAGCCGGAAGCGAAAAAGATGCCGATCTCATTCTGGTTAACACCTGCGCCATCCGCGAGCACGCCGAAAACAAAGCGCTTTCCACCATCGGGCAATTCAAACACCTGAAAGAGCAAAACCCGTCGCTGGTGCTTGGCGTATGCGGCTGTATGCCGGCCGAACCGCATCGGCGCGAACAACTGAAAAAAAGTTATCCCTATGTGAATTTCATTCTTTCCACTTCACAGCTTTACCGTTTGCCTGAATATCTTTTTGAGGCGCTTTCTGCCGGTCGTCGGGTTTTCCGCGCGCAGGAGGAGATGAGTTTATTTGAGGATGTACCGATCAGCCGCGCGAGCGATTATCGCGCGTTCGTCAGCATTATGTACGGGTGCAATAATTTCTGCACTTACTGTGTGGTGCCATATGTGCGCGGGCGGGAACGGAGTCGCGAGCCGGAAGCCGTGATCGCGGAGGTGAAAGCTTTGGTGGAGAAGGGCTATCGGGACATTACGCTGTTGGGGCAGAATGTCAATTCTTACCGCCGCGGCGCGACGGACGGCTATGAATTTCCCGATCTTTTGCGGGATCTGGACAGGATTGAGGGGGATTTTCTTCTTCGCTTTATGACCAGTCATCCGAAAGACGCCACAAGAAAGCTGGTGGATGTCATGGCCGGCGGACAGCACATTGCCCATGCATTTCACCTGCCGCTTCAATCCGGTTCCGACCGGATTCTTTCCGAAATGAATCGGCATTACGACCGTGCGGCATATCTGTCGGTACTTTCCTATCTGCGGGAGAAAATGCCGGACGCGGCCGTTACTTCGGATATTATCGTCGGCTTTCCCGGTGAAACGGAGGAAGATTTTGAGGAGACGCTTGAAATGCTCCGCCGCTGCCGGTTTGATATGGTCTACTCATTCATCTATTCTCCGCGCAAAGGAACGCCTGCCGCCAAAATGGAGAATCAGATCCCGCGAGAGGTGCAGAACAGCCGCTATGACCGGTTGCTTGCATTGCAGGACGAGATTGCAGGCGAGGTGAACCGCGCGGCCGTCGGCAGCGTCCGCCGGGTGCTTTGCGACGGCGTAAGCAAAAACGATCCCGGGGTTTTCACCGGCCGGGATGAGCAAAACAAGATCGTTTTCTTCCGGGAAGAAGCCAACCCCGGGGAATTCATCCGCGTGAAAATTACACGAAGCGAGCCGTTCGCACTTTGGGGAAACCGCATATGAACAAGGAGAAAACTATGGAAAAAGAAGAAGCTGTGTTTGCGCTGGCCAAGATGCTGGGACAGGCGCTCAGGAAAGACGACCGGCTGATCCGTCTGGAGAAAGCACGAAACGCCTATGAAAACGATGAAACGGTGGCCGGACTGATGACCGAATACGAAGTTCAGCAAAAAGCGCTCCAGAGCGAGGCCGTTAAAACCGAGCGGGACGCCGCGCTGGTCCACGCCATTCAGAACCGCGTGGACGAGCTCTATGAAAAAATTGTCAAGAGCGAGGCGTATACAGCCCTTGAAGCGGCGCAAAACGAGGTCAACGAACTGATGAACCGCGTCAACGCCGCCATTACGGCAGAGATCACCGGACAGGCACCGGCAGGCGGTTGTACGCACGACTGCAAGACCTGCGGCGGTTGCCACTGAATCCTTTTCGAAGGGAGGAATGCGCCATGACCCCGATGATGGAGCAATATTTTGAAATCAAGAATCAATACAAAGATTACCTGCTTTTCTACCGGCTGGGCGACTTTTACGAAATGTTTTTCGACGATGCGCGCATTGCCGCCCGGGAACTGGAACTGACACTGACCGGACGGGACTGCGGAGAAGCCGAGCGCGCCCCCATGTGCGGCGTGCCGTTTCACAGCGCCGAATCTTATATCGGACGACTGATAGAAAAGGGATATAAAGTTGCCATTTGCGAACAGATGGAAGATCCGGCCACGGCCAAGGGACTGGTCAAGCGGGAGATCGTGCGGGTGGTGACCCCCGGCACATTGTTGGAGCCCAGTATGCTGACCGAGAGCCGCAACAACTATGTCTGTGCTGTTTCGGCAGCGGGAGACGCAATCGGACTTTCTTTTGCCGATGTTTCCACCGGAGAGATCTCGGTTACGGAATTGTCAGGGGAAAACAGGCTGTCCCGGCTTCAAAGTGAGCTTTCCACCTTTTCTCCCAGCGAAGTGATTGTCAGCAGCGAAGTTTTTTCGCTGAAGGAGACGAACGAGTTTATCCGGAACCGGATCGGCGCCATGCTGGAGGAAGAAGAAGCCCGTTTCTCTCTTTCGCTTGCCCGTGAAAAAATTGCGGCGCATTTCGGCGACCGCGTACCGGAAAATTTTCTCTCTTCGGATGCCATGGTCACGGCAGTGGGGGCTTTGCTGGACTATACTGAGGAAATGCAAAGAAGCGATCTTTCCTATATCCGTGATCTGCGGGTGTATTCTGACAGCCAGTATATGGAGCTGGACATCAACACCCGCCGGAATCTGGAACTGACCGAGACCATGAGGGGGAAAGAAAAACGCGGCACATTGCTTTGGGTGTTGGATCACACCGTGACTGCTCCCGGTGCCCGGTTGCTCCGGCATTTTGTGGAGCATCCGCTCCTTTCTCCGCGTGAAATCAACCGGCGACAGGGGGCCGTGGCCGAACTGTTTACCGACTATATGCGCCGGGAAGACCTGCGGGCGGCGCTTTCCGGTGTGCTGGATCTGGAACGGCTGGTGACCCGGATTGTTTACGGCACGGCCAACGCCAAAGATCTGCGCGCGGTGGCCGCCACGCTTTCTTTGCTCCCGGATATCCGCGACTGCATTGAAAACTGTACGGACCCGACGCTGTGTGCCATTTATAACGGCATCGACCCGCTTTCCGATGTGTTTTCGCTCATTGACGGCGCCATTGCCGAAGAACCGCCGTTTCTCCTCCGGGAAGGCGGGCTGATCCGGGAAGGGTACAATGCGGATGTGGACGAATTGCGCACCATCATGAAGGATGGGAAATCCTACATAGAAAAAGTGGCCGAGCGCGAGCGGGAAGCCACGGGAATCCGTACCCTTAAAATCGGATATAACAAGGTGTTTGGCTATTACATTGAGGTGTCCAGATCCTTTACCGATAAAGTGCCTGACACCTACATCCGCAAGCAGACGCTTACGGGCGGCGAGCGCTATATCACCAAAGAACTCAAGGATATGGAAGCCACCATTCTGGGTGCGACCGACCGTGTGCGTACACTGGAATATGACCTTTTCACCGATATCCGCGACCGTGTTGGCGCCCAGAGCGAGCGCATCAAAAAAGTCTGCGCCTGCCTTGCCGAACTGGATGTTTATCTGTCCCTTTCCGTTACGGCGGCCAAAAACAAATTTGTCCGCCCGGAGGTGGACGCCAGTGATAAAATTGAGATCAAGGACGGCCGTCATCCGGTGGTGGAACAGTTTATGAGCGGGGAATATTTTGTCCCCAATGATG
Organism: uncultured Eubacteriales bacterium; assembly: GCA_905187695.1. Classification (GTDB taxonomy): domain Bacteria; phylum Bacillota; class Clostridia; order Oscillospirales; family CAG-272; genus Firm-07. Next base: position 23,883 of record CAJJIY010000014.1, read on the forward strand.
CCATGCTGGACACGGGAAACAACCGGGTCATGCTGATCACCGGACCCAACATGGCCGGTAAATCCACCTATATGCGTCAGGTGGCGCTCATTGTGCTGATGGCACAAATCGGGTCTTTTGTGCCGGCCGCTTCGGCGCGGATCGGTGTGGTGGACAAACTTTTCACCCGCGTGGGCGCATCGGACGATCTGGCTTCCGGTCAGTCCACCTTTATGCTGGAAATGAACGAGGTGGCCCATATTCTGAAAAATGCCACCCGGAAGAGTCTTATCATTTATGATGAGGTGGGGCGCGGTACCAGCACTTTTGACGGCATGAGCATTGCCCGTGCCATCGTGGAATACACCGGCAAGAAGATCGGCGCAAAAACCCTTTTTGCCACGCATTATCATGAACTGACGGCGCTGGAATCGCTTTTCCCGTTTGTTGTCAACTATCATATCGCCGCCAAAAAGAAAGGGGACAGCGTGCTGTTCCTGCGCAAGATCGTGCGCGGTTCAACCGACGACAGTTACGGCATTGAAGTGGCAAAATTGGCCGGCCTGCCCGGTGAGGTCATCCGCCGCGCCAAAGAAGTGCTTGCCGAGGTGGAGAGCACTGCGCGTGCCCTTCGCGCGGCCGAAAAGCCCGAAAAGGAAGAGCCGGACGCACTGACCATCGGGGACTTCGTGAATGAACAGGTACTGGAGACATTGCGCAATACCGATATCAATACGCTCTCGCCTTTCGAGGCGCTCAGTTTTCTTTTTGATCTGAAGAAAAGACTTGGCTAAGGAGGCATCGGATGAACGAACCCAAAATTCATGTTCTGCCTTTTGAGGTGGCCAACCTGATCGCCGCAGGAGAAGTGGTGGACCGCCCGGCCGGGGCTGTTAAAGAACTTCTTGAAAACGCCATTGACGCAGGCGCGACCCGTGTGACGGTCGAGATCAAAAACGGCGGCAGTACGCTGATGCGCGTGACCGACAACGGGTGCGGCATGAGCGCCGCCGACCTGCCGGTGGCCATTCGCCGTCACGCCACCAGCAAAATCCGGACCGCCAACGATCTTTCTGGTATTCTCACGCTCGGGTTCCGCGGGGAGGCGCTTGCGGCCATTGCCGCCGTATCCGATCTGCGTATCATCACCCGAACGGCCGATGCGCCTTTCGGTTCGCTTTTGACGGCACACGCCGGTGCGGAAGTGGAAGTGACCGAGACCGGTTGTCCGGTCGGCACCACGGTAATGGTGGAAAATCTTTTTGCCAATGTGCCTGCCCGCCGGAAATTTTTAAAGCGGGATATGACCGAGGCCGCGGCGGTCGGTACCTATGTGGAAAAGATTGCCCTCTCCCGTCCGGATATTGCCGTCCGGCTGATTGTGGACGGTACGGTGAAGCTGGATACCGCCGGGGACGGACAGCTGAAAAGCGCCATGTACGCCGCTTTCGGGAAGGATTTTGTCGCCGGAATGATCCCGGTGAACGCTCCCGGAGACCCGGTTGGCGTAACGGGTTATATCTGCCGTCCGGATCGGGTACGCCCCAAGCGGAACTATGAAAATTTCTTTCTTAACGGTCGCTATGTCAACAGCCGCACGGCCAGCGCCGCGCTGGAACAGGCCTATACCTCCTTTATCGCTCCCGAGCGGTTTCCGGCCTGCGTCCTGTCGCTTACGGTACGGCCGGAGGCCGTGGATGTTAATGTGCATCCTTCCAAACTGGAAGTGAAGTTTTCGGATGAGCGACCGGTTTTCGAGGCGGTTTTCGGCGCGGTACGCACGGCTCTGGAGGAGAACACGGCTCGTCCCGCACTGAAGTTGCCGGATGCGCCGCCCGCCGTCTCTGCTTTTGTACCTATCCGGGAGGGGGCGGACCGGGAAGCTTCTCTTGCCCGCCGCCAGCTCCGGGTCCCTGATCTGCCCGCATCCAAAGGTACTGAACCTTTCGCACGCATGAGTGCTGAAGAATACAGCCGGCAGTTTTCCCGCGTGGCCGCGCCAATTCCGTATCGATCGGTCGAAACAAAGGAAAACCGACTGCCCGAACTGGAATCAAAGGAAAAGACCGCCCCGGCGGATGCGCGGGTGCCTTCCGTGCCGGAAAGGCCGGTATCGGCGCCGCCCGCACCCGAAAGGCCGGTATCTGTGCCCGCACAAGCGACTGCAAAGAGGCCGGGGGATGAAAAGGTGCCTGCGAATCCGTCTGCCACCGAGAACGAAACGGAAACTTTCCGCATCATCGGGGAGGCTTTTTCCACCTATATTATTGTGGAGCGTGCCGAAAAGCTCTTGCTCATCGATAAACACGCCGCGCATGAGCGTGTGCTTTTTGAAGAGTTGCTGGCCAATGAAAAACAAGGGGGCGGCGTAACGCAGTTGCTTTTGGTTCCGCTTGAATTGTCGGTTTCCCGTGCCGACGCGGCCGCTCTGACCGCTTTCCGGAATGAAATTGCGCGCACCGGCTTTTCTTTTGAAACCGAAAGCGGCCATGTGATCATCCGTGAAATTCCGGAAGGACTTTCGCCTGCCGCCGCCGGAGAATTGCTTCTTTCGCTTCCGCCCGTTCTTGCAGAAGGGGGAGACGCATTGCTTTCAAGAGATCTCCTTTTTGAGAAAGCGCTCTATCAGGGCGCCTGCAAAGCCGCGATCAAAGGCGGGCGCGATTATCCGCCGGAATATCTGACGGCACTTTGCCGCAAACTTTTCTCCCTGCCGGATATCACGGTTTGCCCGCACGGCCGTCCGGTGGCCATGGAACTTTCTCACGCCACGCTGGACAGACAGTTCCACCGTACATAATCAAAGACAGAAAGGGAAACTATGTCATCATATGAATTGAAAAAGAAAGAGGGCCGCGCGCGCCGCGGCGTTCTGCACACGCCGCATGGGGATATCGAAACGCCGGTTTTTATGAATGTGGGCACCTGCGCCGCCATCAAGGGTGGTGTGTCTACGGTGGAACTGAAAGAAATCAACTGCCGCGTTGAACTTTCCAACACCTATCACCTGCATCTGCGCCCCGGTGACGACCTCATCCGGGAGATGGGCGGCATCCGGAAGTTTATGAACTGGGATCGTCCGGTGCTGACCGACAGCGGCGGATTTCAGGTTTTTTCGCTTTCTCCGCTCAGAAAAATCACCGAGGAAGGCGTTCACTTCGCTTCGCATATTGACGGAAGGCGGATTTTCATGGGGCCGGAAGAGAGTATGCGGATTCAATCCAATCTGGCTTCTACCATAGCCATGGCGTTTGACGAGTGTATTGAAAACCCCGCGCCCTACGATTATGTTAAAAATTCCACCGAGCGGACCTATCGCTGGCTGGTTCGGTGCAAAGCGGAGATGGCACGGCTGAATGCTATGCCCGATACACTCAATAAAAAGCAGATGCTTTTTGGCATCAATCAGGGAAGTACCTATGAGGATCTTCGGATCGAGCACATGAAAAAGATTGCGGAACTGGATCTGGACGGTTATGCCATCGGCGGCCTGGCCGTTGGGGAAGAGACCGAAGAAATGTACCGCATTATCGACGCAGTCGAACCGCATATGCCGGCGGATAAACCGCGGTATCTTATGGGTGTCGGCACACCCTGCAACATTCTGGAGGCGGTTCATCTTGGTGTGGATTTCTTTGATTGCGTCATGCCCAGCCGAAACGCCAGACACGGCAACCTGTTTACTTTCCATGGGAAGATCAATCTTCTGAATGAAAAATACAAAAATGACGGCCGGCCGATAGACGAAGGATGCGGTTGCCCGGCCTGCCGGAACTATTCCCGCGCTTATATCCGACATCTTTTGAAGGCCAAAGAATCGCTTGGAATGCGCCTGGCCGTCACGCACAATCTGTATTTTTACAATGACCTTACCCAAAAGATCCGGGACGCGCTGGACGCGGGCTGTTTTGAAAGCTTTTATCAAAAATACCGCCTCGTACTTGGCGAGCGCCATCCTGACTGAAAACAAAAAGGAGAATAAAAAATGATCGGAAAAGATCTCATAGAGGAATTGCTCGGCGTTGCGCTGTCCACCGGCGGCGACTTTGCCGAAGTTTTTGCACAGAAAGATCATGCTACCCGAATTCACCTCATTTCCGGTAAAATCGATGCGGTGGGGGATCAGATCATCGCGGGCATGGGCATCCGGGTCTTTCTTGGGACACAGACCTACTATGCTTCCACCTCCGACCTTTCGAGAGAGGGAATGCTCCGGTGCGCCGCGGATGTGGCAGGAGCCGTAGGGCAGGAAAAACCGCAGACTGTCCGTCCGCTTGCCGAACGCTCCGTTAAAAACATTCATCCTGTCCGCAAGAATCCAGGCGATGTGCCGGTGGGCGAAAAAGCCGATGTGTTGCGAATGGCCGCCGAAGCCGCCCGTGCCGAAAGCGACAAGATTGTGCAGGCCACGGGAAACTATCTGGATAACGACCGCAGTGTACTGATTGCCAACAGCGAGGGGCTTTTTGTCACCGACCGAAAGGTTCGTACCCGTTTGGCGCTGTTTGCCATTGCGAGCGAAGGCGGTGAAAATCAATCCGGTTTTTACGGGCCGGGCGGCGGGGTCGGTTTTGAATTGTTTGAAACCGTTGATCCCCGTGCGGTCGGTCGCCGGGCGGCAAAGCAGGCGTTGATCAATCTTTCAGCCGGTTATTGTCCGGCCGGTACCATGGCGGTTGCCATCGAAAACGGATTTGGCGGCGTCATTTTTCACGAGGCCTGCGGACATTCGCTGGAAGCAACCTCGGTCGGGGTCGGTTCTTCACAGATGTGCGGAAAACTGGGAAAACAAATTGCCAATCCCAAGGTGACCGCCATTGACGACGGAACCATTCCGGGAGCATGGGGCTCTTACAATGTAGATGACGAGGGCAACCCCGCCACGCGCAATGTGTTGATCGAAAACGGCGTGCTGAAGAGTTATCTTGTCGACCGTCTCGGTTCGCGCCGGATGGGACTGCCCATGACCGGAAACAGCCGCCGTGAGAATTACACATTTGAGCCGACTTCCCGGATGACCAATACTTTTATTGACAACGGACCGGATGAAAACGAGGATATTATCGCTTCCATGGAATACGGGCTTTATGCCAAGGATATGGGCGGCGGCTCGGTCAATCCGCTTACGGGTGAATTCAATTTCGGCGTGAAGGAAGGCTATATTGTCCGAAACGGCAAGATCTGTGAGCCCGTCCGCGGGGCGGTGCTGATCGGCACCGGCGCGCAGATCCTGCAGGATATTGATATGGTGGGTAAAAATCTGGCCCGAGGGCAGGGAATGTGCGGCTCTTCAAGCGGCAGTATTCCCACCGATGTGGGTCAACCTCTTATCCGCGTCAGAAAAATCACAGTAGGAGGCCGCACATGAATTTCAGCAAGATCAAAGAACTACTTTTTGCCCGCGCAAAGGAACTGAATCTTCACGATTATGATATCTATTTTTGCCGGAACACCGATCGGTTTGCCGGAACGGTCAATCACGAACTTTCCGCTGTGACTTCCGGTACGGCGGGCGGCGTTTGCTTCCGTTGTGCCGTGAACGGGAAAATCGGTTCGGCCTCAACAGAATCGTTGGAGGTGGAAGATCTGCTTGCGCTCGTACCGCGCGCTCTTTCCAATGCTTCCGTTATTGACACGGACGAAGAGGCCGTTTTCTATGCTCCCGGAGAAAAGGATATGTACAGGACGGTCAACTGTCGTACTCCCAAACTGCCGGACGCCGCTACGCTCCGCCATGACGCACTGGAAATCGAAGAGGCACTCTACCACGCTACCGAGTTGGCGACTGACGGTACCGAAAGCGGCGTCGGTTGCGGGGAAGTGGAGATTTCGCTTTCCAATTCAAAGGGCCTTTCACTTTCCCGTCACGCCGCCATGTGCTATCAGTACGCCAACCTTGTTGTGAAAAAAGGAGAGGAAGCCGCATACGGCTTTTGCGTGAAAGCGGATGAAACGCCCAATGTGGCTGAGATTGTGAACGAAGCCAAAAAAGACGCGCTCTCCAAACTGGATGCCGGCACTGCCAGGACCGGCCGCACGGATGTCATCTTCTCCGAAAAGGAAGTCCGCACGCTGCTTTCGGCCTTTGAAGGTATTTTCAACGGGAAAAACGCGCTGGAAGGATTGTCTCTTCTCAAGGGAAAGGAAGGCACGAAGATCGCCGCCGACTGCGTGACGCTGATCGACGATCCTTTTTACGCCGAAAACTCCATGCAGATCCCTTTTGACGCGGAAGGCATGCCCACCCGAGAGAAAGCGCTGGTGAAAGACGGTTGTCTTGAAACCCTGCTTTACGATCTTACTACGGCCAAAAAAGCCGGCGCTGCGCCGACCGGAAACGCCGTACGCGCCACTTATGCCAGCCCGGTTTCCATTTCGCATTTCTGCCTGCGTCTGGCGCCCGGTCAGTACACGCACGAGGAATTGTTAAAGGAACTGGGGGACGGACTTTATATTACCGAGCTCAAAGGTCTGCATGCCGGCGCAAACGCCGAAACCGGCGATTTTTCGATCGAGAGCGCAGGTTTTGAGGTGAAAAACGGAGAAATGGCCGGCGCCGTGCGCGGCTTTACGCTGGCAGGGAACTTTTATCAGTTGCTTTTGTCGGTTGAAAAGATCGGTTCTTGCGTGAAGATGGGTATGCCCGGTTTTCATACGCTGGCCGCACCGGAAATTCTGGTGCGCGGCCTTTCCGTGGCCGGAGGGGACTGATTTGCACTTTGGCGGGCGGATTTTCCGCCCGCAATTCCGGTTTTTTTCTAAAAAAAAGGAAAATCCCCTTGCAAGTGAGCGGATTTTGCTGTATAATAAAATGTCAACGCTATAATTAAAGAGGATTTTTATGCTGACCATCAAACAAAAGATTGCCGAAAAACTTTCTGACAGCATTTCGGCGCTGGGTGTGGCCAATCCGCCGAGTCCGGCGGAGATTGCGGCCATGCTGGAATATCCGCCCGATGAGCAGATGGGCGATCTGGCGCTTCCTTGTTTTAAACTGAGCCGCGCGTTTCGCCGCTCTCCCGTTCAGATTGCCGAGTCGCTTTCCGGCGCGCTGACAGGCCTTGACTGCGTTTCGGAAGTTTCGGTTCTTTCCGGCTATCTTAACATCCGGATTGCGCCGGAATATCTGGCCGGAACGGTGCTTCCCGATATTCTTACCGCCCGGGAGCGTTATGGTTCCTCCAATCTCGGGAAGGGGAAGACCGTGGTGCTTGACTATTCCTCTCCCAATGTGGCCAAACCCTTTCATATCGGTCATCTGGGCACAACGGTCATTGGCCATTCGCTCAAAAAACTGCATGAATTTGCGGGTTATCACTGCGTTGGCATCAACTATCTGGGGGACTGGGGGACACAGTTCGGCAAACTGATTGTGGCCTATCGCCGTTGGGGCAACCGTGAAATGGTTGAAGAAGGCGGCGTGGATAAACTGGTGGAACTCTATGTCCGTTTCCATCAGGAGGCCGAGGAAAATGCGGCTCTCAACGACGAGGCCCGCGCCGAGTTTCACAAACTGGAAGAGGGCGATGCGGAAAACCGGGCGCTCTGGAAGTGGTTTGTGGAGATCAGTCTGGCGGAATATCAAAAAACCTACCGGCAACTCGGCATTACTTTTGACAGTTATAAAGGCGAGAGCTTTTATACCGATAAAATGCCCGCTCAGGTGGAAATCCTGCGCGAAAAGGGACTTCTGAAGATTGATGACGGCGCTTCAATTGTCGATCTGTCGGCCTATGGGATGCCTCCCTGCCTGATCCTCAAGCGGGACGGCTCCACGCTTTATCCGACCCGTGACATTGCCGCCGCGGTCTATCGCCAGAATACCTATCATTTTGACAAAGCCATTTATGTAACCTCCGCCGGGCAGAGCCTGCATTTTGCGCAGTGGTTCAAAGTGGTGGAACTGATGGGGTATGATTGGTATAACCGTCTGGTTCATGTACCTTACGGTACGGTCAGCATCAACGGCGCAAAACTGGCCACCCGAACCGGCAATGTCGTGCTCTTAAAGGATCTGTTCGCCGCCGCGATCGAAGAAGTGAAGGGCATTATGACCGAAAAGAACCCGGATCTGGCCGGAAAAGAAGAAATTGCCGAGGCCGTGGGCGTCGGAGCCATCGTCTTTTATTACCTTTCCAACAACCGGGGCAAAGACATCAATTTTGTCATGGAAGATGCACTCAATTTTGACGGAAACACCGGTCCTTACGCTCAGTATACCTATGCGCGTACCTGCTCCGTGCTTCGCCGGGCGGGGGATGCGGCAACAGAAACGGGAGATTTGAAGCTCACCGCGCCGGAGGAGACCGCTTTGCTGAAGACGCTGGCGAAATTCCCGGAAAAAGTGCTTGCCGCGCTTTCCGATTATGAGCCATCGGTCATTACCCGCTACATTTTGGATGTGGCATCCGCTTTCAACCGCTTTTATCATAACTGCCCGATTCTGGGTGCCGAAGACGAGGCCGTGCGTCTCACACGCCTTTCGCTCACCCGCGCCGCCAAACAGGTGCTGGGGAATGCGTTCCCGCTGATTTGCCTGAAAAAAATGGAAAATATTTAAGGAGAGTACCGTATGTCCGGACATAGCAAATGGGCTAATATCAAGCACAAAAAAGAAAAGACCGATGCGCAGAAAGCAAAGGTGTTTACCAAGATCGGCAAGGAAATTGCCATCGCCGTGAAAGCCGGCGGCGGAGATCCCAATGCCAATTCCAAGCTGCGCGACCTTATTCAGAAGGCCAAATCCAACAATGTACCCAACGACAACATTGACCGTATTATTAAAAAGGCCATGGGCAATTCGGGTGAAAACTACGAAGAAATCACCTATGAAGGCTACGGCCCCGGCGGTGTGGCGGTGATTGTCAAGACCACGACCGACAACCGCAACCGTACGGCCGGCAATCTGCGCGCCTGCTTTAACAAATTCAAAGGAAATATGGGCACCTCCGGATGCGTCAGCTTCCTTTTTGAAGACAAGGGCGTAATTGTGATCAACAACGAAGATGGCGACATTGACGAGGACAAACTGATGGAGACGGCCATGGAGGCCGGCGCAGAGGATTTTGCCGCCGATGAAGGTATTTTTGAAATTTATACCACGGTAGAGGATCTTTATGCCATCCGCGACGCACTGGCCGCCGCCAAATATCCCATTCTCTCGGCGGAAGAAGATAAAGTTCCCACCAATACGGTTACTTTGACAAATGAGGACGACATCAAGTTCATGGGGCTTCTCCTGGAAAACCTGGAAGAAGATGACGATGTAATGGATGTTTATCACAACTGGGAAAATTGTGACTGACCGAGCATAAAACGGAAAAAAGCACCGGGCAACGCCCGGTGCTTTTTTGCATCAAAAAAATTTCCTGTTTGTACGGCACGCTTTTTTACATATTAAAAAAGGGGTGCATTTTATGAAAAAAGAGCGTGGATTATTGGAGAATACGCTGATTCTCGGCGCGGCGGCGGCGCTTTCCAAACGCTATATAACCGACAGGTTTCTTCCCGACAAGGCGATAGACCTTATCGACGAGGCTTCGGCGCGCGCGCGCATCAACACCCTTGAGATCCCTGAGGAGCTTAAGGCGCTGGAACGCAGCATCGATGACCTCCGCAAGGAGAAGGAGGAGGCCGCCGCCTCTCAGGAGTTTGAAAAAGCCGCCTTTTTGCGCGACGAGGAACGTAAGGCGAAGGAGCAGAGCGAGCAATGGCGTCGTGAGTGGAGCGAATCCCGCAATAAGATAACGCCGGAAATAACGCCGGAAGATATCGCCTCCATCGTGGCGGAGAGCACGGGGATACCCGTGACGCAGCTCACCGAGGAGGAGAGCAAGCGGCTGCTCCGCCTGGAGGACACCTTGCACCAGCGTGTCATCGGACAGGAGGAAGCTGTCAGCGCCATCGCCAAGGCCATCCGCCGGGGCCGTGTGGGCATCAGCCCCAAGCGCAAGCCCGTGTCCTTCATCTTCGTGGGCTCCACCGGCGTGGGCAAGACCGAGCTGGTCAAGCAGCTGGCCATGGACATGTTCAACTCCCCCGA
>CAJJIY010000015.1 GCA_905187695.1 uncultured Eubacteriales bacterium
AAAGGGCCGCCTTCCGGCGGCCCTTTTGGGTTTTATTTTTTGTTTATTTCTGTAGTCCGAAATATGCGGCGGCGTTTTCAAAGCAGATCTTCCGCACCAGCGTAGAGAGCGCTGTCTCATCGGCCGGATATTCGCCGTTTTCAACCCATTCGCCCACTAAATCGCATAAAATGCGGCGGAAATATTCGTGTCGGGGATAAGAGAGCACACTGCGGGAATCGGTCGTCATCCCCAAAAATGCCCCCAGTGCCGAGAGTCCCGCAAAAGAACGCAGTTGGGCGCGCATCCCGTCCATGCGGTCGCAAAACCACCATGCGCTCCCCTGCACCACCCGCGGCAGACCGTCTTCGGCGGGCGAAAACGCGCCGCACAGCGCGGCCACCGCCTCGGTTTCGGCGGCGTTGATGGAATAAAGGATGGTCCGGGGTAATCCCACTGAATCAGACAGATAGGAAAGAAGCGCGGCCACCCGTCCCACGGTATTCTCTCCGCCGGGAATATCAAAGCCGCTGTCTGCACCCAACGCTCTGAAAAAGCGGGCGTTCGGGTTCCGGAGCACGCCGAAATGGAGCTGCATCACCATGTCGCGCTTTTTGTATTCGGCGGCAAAAAAGCGCATCATCTGCGTCCGGAAAAGCGATTCTTCGCCCGCCGTAACGGGTTCGCCGGCCAGTGCCTTTTTAAAAATCAGATCGGCATGATACGGGTCGGGGCGGACAAAAGAAAACGGTTCGTCCAGGCCGTGGTCGGCCGCCCGGCAACCGGCTTTTTCAAAGCGGTCAAGCGAAACAAGATAGGCGTTGCACAAACTCTCCGGATTCGTAATGTTTACCCCTGCCGACGCACCGAGTTTTCCGATATAATCCGCATATCCCGGCTTTCGGGGCGAAAGCCCGCGGTCGGGGCGGAAACTGGGGCAGACGCGGACCGGAAAGCCCTCTTCCCGCAACCGGCGGTGGGCGTCCAGGCTGTCCGCCGGATCATCGGTGGTTCCGATGAAAGCCACGCCGGAGGAAAGAATCAGATCCTTCATGTTGTGCCGGCCGTCGGTCAGTTTTTCGGCGGTCAGCGCCCAGATCCGGTCGCAGTTTTCTTCGTTCAGAATCAGGTCGCAGTCAAAATAGCGCCGCAGTTCCAGATGACTCCAGTGATAAAGCGGATTCCCGATGAGATCCGGCATCACGCGGCAATAGGCGCGGAATTTTTCATAATCCGATGCGTCGCCGGTGATAAAGGTCTCGGAAACTCCCATGGCACGCATGGCGCGCCATTTGTAATGGTCGCCCGCAAGCCACGCTTCGGTAATATTGCGGAAGCATTTGTTCTCTGCGATCTCTTCGGCAGGCAAATGGCAGTGATAATCAATTTTCGGCAATCCCGCCGCCACCGTTTCATAAAGCCGGCGCGCCGTGGCCGTGTTTAAAAGGAAATCGTCTCCGGCAAACTTTTTCATATCAGACTCCTTTGGGTTTTGATCGTCTTCATTTTATCACAGCCCGCGCCACTTTTCAAGTTCTGGTCGCACCTTTGCGGATTTCTTGAAAAAATGTTTGCTTTTTTGTTTGTTTTGTGCTATACTGAATGATAAATCTACAACTACAGGGCCAAGCGCCCAAAAGGAGGCCACCATGGATATGGCGGAATTTGAGGATTTCAGCCTGCTTTACCCGGACGGAACCAGCAAAAAAGCGCATGATCATGGCAAAGACGCCCCGAAGATCGATGATTTCACGCTGGAAGAACTGGGACTTTCCGAAATATTCCCGCTCAAGAACGCGGCGCTTTCCTCCTTTGTCACGGCCGACCCTGCCGTCATCCGCTACCGGCAGGAAGTCTTTGCCGATTTGCTCGCGCACGAAAACATCTGCCGCACCCTGAATAAACTGATGCCGGTTCTGTTTGACATCACCGAACTCCGGCGGCTGGAGGCCGACAGCGGAGAGACCTCGGACTACCTTTCCAGCATGACCGAAATCGAACTGTATATTTCCAGCGTCGATATTCTCTACCACGGTCTTTGTCAGGAAAATGTAAATTATGACAGCCGCGCGTTCTCGCACCTGTGCACGCACATCCGGAAACTGGTGGAAAGCGACTATTACTCCGAACTCAACCGGCGCCTTTCCGAACTGACCGGCCGTGTGCGCGAGATCCGGAGCGTGACGGTTGGCGTCAATCTGGATGCTCAGCTCCGCCCGCGCGAAGCAGGCGTGTTGGCCATCAATCCCGAGCCTTTCCGCTCGGGCGACACATTGCAAAAGATTCTCCATCTCAATTTCAAAAACGACGGCTACACCTGCATCGCGGATCTGGTTCCCTTCGGCAAAAATCAGAACGAAAACCAGAAAACGGCGCTGTCCCTTGCTTTCAACGCCGCCATCAACGATGTGTACCGCCAGTCGCTCCGTTCCTGGAAACGGATCGTGCAGACCTATGTGCTGGAAAACACCGATTTTCTTTTGAACCTGCTTCCGGAATTCGAATTTCTGGTCAAAGGCACCAACCTTTTGCGCGCGCTCAGGGTCAAGGGCAATACCCTGTGCCTGCCCACGCTACGCCCGGCAAAGGAGCGGGTCTTCCGGGCAAAAGCCCTGTACAATCCGGCCGTAGCTCTGAAGATCGACACGCCCATTGTTGCCAATGACCTCATTTTTGACGAAAACGCCACCATCTATGTGCTGACCGGTCCGAACCGGGGCGGCAAATCGGTGGTCACCTGCGCGCTGGGGCTTTGCCAGGCGCTGTGCCAGTTGGGACTTTTCCTCCCGGCGGAATCGGTGGAGATCAGTCCGGTGGACGGCATTTTCACCCACTTCCCGACCGGTGCGGACGACACCATTGACAAGGGTCGCCTTGGTGAGGAATGTGCCCGACTGGGCGAAATCTTTGACGCCGTGACCCCCGAAAGCCTGGTCCTTCTGGACGAATCGCTTTCCTCCACCGGCTCCTTCGAAGCCTCCTATATCGCCGCCGAGGTGCTTGCCGGTCTCTCCCGCGTGGGATGCCGCTGTCTCTTCTCCACGCACCTGCACGAGTTGGCCTTTGAAATTCCAAAGATCAATGAAAAAATGAAAAAAGAGGGCGGCGCCCCCATCGACACGCTGGTAGCCGGCATTGAAAAAGAGGGCAGGCGCTCCTTCAAAATCCTGCGCGCCGTCCCGGACGGTAAGAGTTATGCCCGCGACATCGCCGAAAAATACGGCCTCACATACGACAGTATCCTCGACAAAATCCGCAAAAACGAAAAGGAGTAAATCATGGAACTTTCTCTTTTGAAAATTCTGGAAGACAACGCCAACCTCACCCCGGAGCAGCTGGCCGTCATGTGCCGCAAGGAAGTGGGCGATATCAAAAAAGCCATCGACGAATATGAAAAAGAAGGCGTCATCGTCGGCTACAAGACTATGATCGACTGGGACAAGACCGACCGGGAATATGTTTCGGCTCTCATCGAGGTCAAGATCACGCCCCAGCGCGACCGCGGCTTTGACCGCGTGGCCGAAATGATTTACAACTACCCGGAGGTGCAAAGCCTTTACCTCATGTCCGGCGGCTTTGATCTGGCGCTCATCATCGAAGGAAAGACCATGAAAGAAGTGGCCTACTTTGTGGCGCAGAAACTGGCGCCGATTGAAGATGTCATATCCACCGCCACGCATTTCGTGCTCCGAAAATACAAGGACAAGGGCGTTGTGTACGGCGTAATCGAGACCGATGAGAGAGGAAACTGCAACTGATGATTGACTATAATCGCGTTCTTTCCCGCACGGTGGTCGATCTGCCGAAATCCGGCATCCGAAAATTTTTCGACCTGCTCGAAAACATGAACGATGTCGTTTCCCTCACAGTCGGCCAACCGGATTTTGTCACCCCGTGGCATATCCGGGAAGCAGGCATTGAAAGTCTGCAAAAAGGCAAAACCTACTACACCTCCAACGCCGGCACACGGGAACTGCGGGAAGAAATCGCCCGCTATTTTGCCCGCCGCTTTTCGCTTTTCTATCTGCCGGAGGAGACCATCGCCACGGTCGGCGGGAGCGAGGCCATTGATCTGGCCATCCGCGCCGTGGTCGAACCCGGCGACGAGGTCATCATCCCCACCCCCAGTTTTGTCTGTTACGAGCCAATCGTCCGGATGACTGGCGGCGTGCCGGTCATCCTCACCACACGGGCCGAGGACCGTTTCAAGCTGACCCCCGACGCGCTGAGAGCCGCCATCACCCCCCACACCAAAATGCTGGTGCTTCCGTTCCCCAGCAATCCGACCGGCGCGATCATGACCCGGGAGGAACTCGCCGAAATCGCCGATATTCTCCGGAACACCAATATCGTGGTGCTTTCGGATGAAATTTATGCCGAACTGACCTACGGCCGGAAACACACTTCCATTGCGGCGCTTCCCGACATGAAAGAGCGCACCGTGCTGGTCAACGGTTTTTCCAAGGCCTTTGCCATGACCGGCTGGCGGCTCGGGATGTTGGCCGCGCCGAAACCGCTCATCGAGCAGATGCTCAAAATCCATCAGTACGCCATCATGTGCGCCCCCACCACCTCTCAGCTGGCGGCGGTGGAAGCGCTCCGCAACGGAGACGGCGACATCGAATCCATGGTGGCCGAATATGACCGTCGCCGTCTCTACATCTATAACGGCCTGCGCGACATCGGCATGGATTCCTTCGAACCGGAGGGCGCTTTTTACATTTTCCCCGACATCCGTCCTTTCGGGCTTTCCTCGGACGAATTCTGCAACCGGCTGCTTTACGATTACAAATGCGCCCTTGTCCCCGGCAACGCCTTCGGCGCGTGCGGAGAAGGGTTTGCCCGCGTGTCCTATGCTTATTCCGTCAAGCATCTTTCAATGGCGCTGGAACGGATCGAGGCTTTCCTCAAAACGCTCAAGAAATGAAAAAAGGGCTGATTCAGCCCTTTTTTCGTTCAGATCTCCACGCTGAAAGCTTTTTCCAGCGCCCCGGCCAGCAGTACGCTGATGGAAGGGATCAGCAGATCCACTTCCTTGGGCGAAACGAAAAAACCGCGTCCGTTCTCCAGAAGCCGCCGCAGGGAGGGTTCATGCGCGTCCATCCCCGCCTTTTCCAGCGCGTCATAAATCAGCGTGGAAGATTCCACCACCGTGGGCACGCCCAGCGCCATGACCGGCACGCCCACCGTTTCCCGATTCAGTGCCGCACGGTGATTGCCGATACCGGAACCCGGCTGGATACCGGTGTCCGAGAGCTGAAAAGTGGACGCCAGGCGGTCCGTACTGCGCGCGGCCAGCGCGTCCACCGCCACCACCAGATCGGGCGCCACCGAGCGTACCGCGCCCTTTACCAGTTCCACGGTCTCAAGGCCGGTCTGCCCGAGAACGCCCGGCGTGAGCGCCGAGATCTCGCATAGTCCGAGCGTGGAGAAAAGCGCCCCGTCATAGCGTTTCAGATGCCGCGTCACCGACAGACGCCGGACAGTCTCCGGCCCCACCGCGTCCGAGGTCAGTTCCCGGTTCCCCAGACCCGCCACCAGCACCGAAAAACCGCTTTTCACACGGGTAGCCGTCATCCGTTCGGCCATTTCCCGGATTTCCACCGACAGTGCGCAGCGCACCCGGTCCGCCTCCAGATCATCCAGAAGATGAATGTCCCCGCACTCCAGCGTCACATACCGGCCGGTCGGCTTGCCCATCCGTGCGGCGGCCTGCTCGGTCTTGATCTGCACCTGCAGAATCTCAAAACCCGCACCGCCTTTTTTCAGAACCCGGACCCCTTCCCGCTCCTCCTCACAGCCGCATTCCGAGGCCAGATCGCTTCTTGCAAATTCATCCATACCGTATTCCCCTTTCATTTTCTCTGTGTATTCTGCCCAGTTTTAGTGAAATTTATTGTGCAAGTGTCCAAACCTTTTTCTTTTCCTTCTTCCAATGCTTGCAAACCGGATTGCACTGTGCTATAATAATGTGTAAACTTATTGGTATTGTTTGGTAGCTTTGCCCACTGATACCCTTCCCCAAGGAGGAATTCAAAAAATGATGAAACGAGTCATTGCTCTTCTTCTGTGCCTGGTCACAGTGCTTTTTTGCTTTGCGGGCTGCTCGCACGGCGAAGAGGACAAGGGCGCATACATCCGTATGTACCTGACCGAAAAGGTCATGGATTTTGACCCCCTGCACGCTTTCGATAACGAATCCAGCCTGCAGCTTGTCTCCCTGCTCTTCGAGGGTCTGTTCACCGCCGATGAAAACGGGAAACCGAAAAAGGCGTTGGCAGACAGTTATAAATTCATCAAGGACAAAGACAAAAACGAATACCGCCTGTCCATCACACTGAAAACCACCAAATGGTCGGACGGCGTGGCGCTTTCTTCCACCGATGTGCAATACGCCTTCCTTCGTCTTTTCGATACCACTTCCTCCACCATTGCCACCACGCTGCTGCGCGATGTCAAAAACGCGAGAAAGATCATGGCCGGCGACGAGACCGTGGACCACCTGGGCATCACCGTGGTGGATCAGACCACCATTGAGATTCTCTTCGAGCACGAAGTGGACGAGGACGCCTTCCTTCTCAATCTGTGCAGTCCCGCGCTCTATCCGCTCCGCGCCGACATCGTGGAGGGCAATCCCGACTGGGCAAAGAAGCCCGGCACCCTCATCTGCAGCGGTCCTTTTATGCTCCGTTTTCTTGATCCCAATGTGGCGGACGGCCTGATTCTGGAGCGTAACAGTTACTATATGCGCAACCGCAGCAAGGACGACCTTGATAAGTATGTCGAGCCCTACCGCATCATTGTGAATTATGCCGTGGACGGCACCGAACAGCTCAAAAACCTTGCCAGCAAAGAGGCCGGCGGCGTTTACTATTTCGGTCACATCCCGCTTGCCGCCCGTGCTGACGGCGCGTACAGCGACATTCTCAAGAAGGTCAAGGTCACAGACGCGCCTTCCACCCATGTTTATTATCTCAATGAAAAAGCGCTCATCGATGGCGAGGCGCTCTTTGCAAAGAAAGAGGTCCGTCAGGCGCTTTCGCTGGCGCTTGACCGCGAGGCTATGGCCAACGCGATCGTCTATGCCCAGGCCGCGGACGGACTGGTGCCCCACACCATTCTCAACCGCACCGATAGAAAGACGGAATTTCGTAAAAAAGCCGCTTCTTATCTTGCCACCACCGCCAATGTGGCCGAGGCCAAGAACCTCCTGCAAGGCGCGGGCGTGACAGCCTCCAAATACACCTTCACCATCAAGGTGGCCGCCTATGACGAAGATCATGTCAAAATGGCGGAACTGACCAAGGCCGCATGGGAATCGCTCGGTTTCACCGTCAATGTGGAAAAACTGGGCTACTATGAAATCATCAACACCTATATCGACCCCAGCAGCGAAAAAGAGATCATTGAAAAAACCGGCATGTACGAAAGCGCCCTGCGCGACGCTCTGCGTGCGGGCAACTTTGAGGTAATCGCGCTGGATCTGGTGGCCACCGCGCCCGATGCGTTCAGCTACCTTTCCCCCTTCGCCAAGGCCTTCTCCGGCAACCCGGTGAACATGGACACCACTGTAAATCCGAACTACGAGCTTTCTCCCCACATCACCGGCTATGACAGCGAGGCCTACAACGCCAAGATCGAAGAGGCCTATGCCGCAACAAAGGCAAAAGATGTAGCCGCCCGGCTGCACGAGGCGGAGGGCATCCTCATGGAAGATCTGCCGGTCATCCCCGTGGTCTACAACCAGAACGCCGCCCTTACTGGCAAGGGGCTTTCCGGTGTCAAATCCTCGTTCTTCTGCAACGCAACCTTCTCAAAGGTCAAACTCTCCGGCTACTGGAAGATCGCGCTGGCCGAGGGATTTGTCGGAAACGAAGAGGAAGAAGAATAATCCGCATAAAATTTCAAAAGTGCCCGGCTCGGCCGGGCACTTTTTTTGTGCGGAGCATAGACAAAAAAGAAGAACTATGGTATAATAGAAATATATAAGATTGTTTTGAGCCGTCCGACGCGGCCAAAAAGATCTAAAAACGCAAAAACGAGGATCTTCATGCGTCTTCACACACTTTATCCGGGTTCTTATGCCTGCAATTCCTATCTTTTGACCGCCGGGAAAAATGCCGTGCTTTTTGACTGTTCCGCCCCGGTGGAAGAGGTCCGGAAGGCGCTCCTTTTAGACGGCGCCGCGCTGGATGCCATTGTGCTCACGCACGGCCACTTCGATCACCTGCTCACACTTGCCGAAATGAAAGAGGCCTTCCCCGCCCCGGTCTTTCTCATGAAAGACGACGCCGCATTTCCGTGCGACCCCGAAAAAAACTGCGCCCTTTCTTTCCTTGGCAGGGAATGTCGGTATCCTGAGCCCGACCGGCTTCTTTCCGGCGGCGAAACGCTTTCTTTCGGCGGAATTTTGCTGAAGGTTCTGCACACGCCCGGCCACACGCCCGGTTCCTGCGTCTTTCTTTGCGGCGATCTGGCCTTCACCGGCGACACGCTTTTTGACGGCTCGCATGGCCGCACCGATCTGCCGGGCGGTGATTTTCACGCCATGCGGCAGTCGCTCTCCGTTCTTGCCGGCCTGCCGGACGCCGTCACCGTCTACCCGGGGCACGGTCAGAGCGCCCCTTTGCGCGAGGCGCTTTTGCCGCTCTCCCGCATTCTCAAAAGGACTATTTAAAAGAGGTAATAACCATGGATACAAAAATGCTTGCCGATCTTCTTTTTCCCCATGTCACGCTGACCCCGGACGATATGGAGGCCCGCTTCCCCGCAAGGCAGATAAAAGAGGGCGCGGTGGTTTCCCGCATGGCTCCCAGCCCCACCGGATTCGTGCATCTGGGCAATCTGGTGCAGGGTCTCATCTCCGAGCGGATGTGCCACCAGTCGGGCGGATTGCTTTTCCTGCGTGTGGAGGATACCGACGCCAAGCGCGAAGTGCCCGGCGCGGTGGAAATTCTCATCGAATCGCTCAAGCACTATCACATTTTCTTTGACGAGGGCGCTACCATTGACGGCGATTTTGGCGACTACGGCCCCTACCGCCAGCGTCAGCGCGCTGAGATTTATCATGTTTTCGCCAAAAAACTGGTGCTGGAGGGCAAGGCTTATCCCTGCTTTTGCACCGAGGAGGAGCTTTCTGACATTCATAAACGGCAGGAGGCGGAAAAGGCCAATTTCGGCTATTTCGGCAAGTGGGCCGTCTGGCGTGACCGCCCGATAGAAGATATCCGGGCCGCAATGGAAAAAGGACTGCCCTTCGTGCTCCGTTTCCGCTCCACCGGTTCGCTGGAGCACAAAATCCGGTTTACCGATCTGGTCAAAGGCAATCTGGAACTGACCGAAAACGACATTGACCATGTCCTGCTGAAATCCGACGGCATCCCCACCTATCACTTTGCCCATGCGGTGGACGACCACCTCATGCGCACCACCCATGTGGTGCGGGGCGATGAATGGCTGCCCTCCCTGCCTTTCCACCTTCAGCTCTTCGCGGCGCTCGGTTTCAAGCCGCCCAAATATCTGCACATCGGTCCGCTCATGAAAATGGACGGCGAATCCAAGCGCAAGCTCTCCAAACGCAAAGACCCCGAACTGGCGCTCACCTATTACCGTGCCGCGGGATTCCCGGTGCAGTCGGTCTATGAATATCTTCTCACGGTGCTCAATTCCAATTTCGAGGACTGGCGCCGCGCCAATCCCGACGCACCGACCGATAAGTTTCTCTTCTCTGCCAAAAAGCTCAATCCCGCCGGCGCGCTTTTCGACGCCGCCAAGTTGCGGGATGTCTCCAAAAATGTCATCTCCCGCATGGATACCGAGACCGTCTATCACGAAATAATCGGTTTTGCCGCCGACTATGACCGTGACCTCTTCGACCACCTCATGGCCGATCCCGATTATGCCAAGGCGATTCTTGCCATCGGTCGCGGCGGCAAAAAACCCAGAAAGGATTTCGCCGTTTTTGCCGAAGTAAAGGATTATCTGGATTTCTTCTATGACGACTGGTTTGAGATAAAAGACGAATATCCGGCCGCGTTCGGAAAGGAAACCGTTAAAAAGGCGCTCCTTGCCTTTGCCGCGACTTTTGATATCGCCGATGATGCCGACGCGTGGTTCGGCAAGATCAAAAAGGTGGCCACCGACATCGGCTTTGCCGATGATATGAAGGCCTATAAAGAAAATCCCGGCGCTTACCCCGGCAATGTGGCCGATGTCAGTATGTTCCTGCGGCTGGCCGTCACCGGCAAGCTCAATTCCCCCGATATGTACGCCGTCATGCAGGTGTTGGGAAGCGATCGCGTAAACGGCCGCATCGCGGCCATGTGCCAAAAACTCTGATCTTACCGAGGTGAAAAAATGGAAGAAACAATTACCGGCAATTTTATTCACGATATTATTGACGAGGATCTGCGAAAAGACCCGGAGCTGAAGATTCACACCCGTTTCCCGCCCGAGCCTAACGGCTATCTGCATATCGGTTCCGCCAAAGCCATCATGATCAATTACGAGACCGCAAAAAAGTACGGCGGCCTCTTCAACCTGCGCTATGACGACACCAACCCGGCCAAAGAAGACACCGAATATGTGGATTCTATCTACGAGGATCTGCTCTGGCTCGGTGCAAAGCCGAACGGCGGCGTTTTCTACGGCTCGGATTATTTTCCAAAGTGCTATGAATACGCCGAACAACTCATCCGGCAGGGTGATGCCTATGTGTGCGATCTTTCGGCCGAGGAACTGCGCGCCACGCGCGGCACGCTGACCGAAAAAGGCACCGAAAGCCCCTATCGGAACCGCTCCGTGGAAGAAAATCTGGATCTCTTTCGCCGGATGCGGGCAGGCGAATTTCCGGACGGCGCCAAGACCCTGCGCGCCAAGATCGACATGGCCTCGCCCAACATGAATCTGCGCGATCCGGCCATTTACCGGATTGTGCACACCGCGCATCACCGTCAGGGCAATGCCTGGTGCATTTACCCGCTTTACGATTTTGCACACCCCATCCAGGACGCATTGGAGGGCATCACCCACTCGCTTTGCTCTCTGGAATTTGAAAATCACCGTCCGCTCTACGATTGGGTCATCGACCATATCGGCTTTGAAAAGAAACCCAAACAGCGCGAATTCGCACGGCTGAACATCACCAACACCGTCATGTCCAAGCGCTATCTGCGCTCGCTGGTGGAAAACGGCACGGTAGACGGCTGGGACGATCCGCGACTGCCCACGCTGTGCGGATTGCGTCGCCGCGGCTATACGCCCGCCTCCATTTTCCGTTTTGTCAAAGAGGCCGGCGTCTCCAAATCCGACAGTCTGGTAGATATCGGAATGCTCGAGCACTGCATCCGGGACGAGCTCAATGAAAGCGCTCCCCGCCGCGTGGCCATCAAGCACCCCTTGCTGCTTGAAATCACCAACTACCCCGCCGACCGCGAGGAGACCTTTGATCTGCCGAACCATCCGCAGCACCCCGAGGCGGGTACGCGCGCGCTTCCCTTTACCCGTGAAATTTATATTGACGCAGAAGATTTTGCCGAAGTGCCGCCCCCCAAGTTCTTCCGCCTGCGCCCGGAGGGCGAGGTTCGGCTCATGGGCGCTTATATCATCCGGTGCACCGGCGTGGTAAAGAATACCGAAGGGAAAATCGAGCGGGTTCTTTGCACGGCCGATTTGGAGACCCGCAACGGCAATCCCGCCGACGGCCGTAAAATCAAAGGCACCGTGCACTGGCTCTCGGCCGGATACGCCAAAAAAGCCACGCTGATGCTCTATGAGAATCTTCTGACCATCGAAAACCCCGGCGACCTGCCGGAGGGCAAGACTTATAACGATTATCTCAACCCCGGTTCGCTTCAGATCGTGGAGGACGCCCGCGTGGAGCCCTCCCTTTCCGAAGCCGCACCCGGCGAAAAATTCCAGTTTGTCCGGGACGGCTACTACTGCGCCGATACCAAGCATCCCGGCACATTCAACCGCGTGGTGGGTCTCAAGGACAGCTTCCCGAAGAAATAAGGAGAAAAAATGAACGTCATTCCCTTTTCTCACCCCAAAAAACCGCTGATGATTGCCCACCGAGGCGCAAGCGGCCTGGAAAGCGAAAACACGGCCGCCGCTTTTGTGGCGGCCGGCAACCGGAGTTATTTTGGCATTGAGACCGATGTCCACAAAACCGCCGACGGGCAGTACATTCTCATTCACGATGACAATACCGAGCGCGTGACCGGCGTTTCCCATGTCGTGGAGGAGACCGACCTTGCCACACTCCGCGCCCTTCGCGTGCTGGATGTCCCCACCGGCGGCCCCGGCCGCGGCGACCTGGTTCTCCCGACTCTGCGGGAATACGCGCGCATCTGCCTGCGCTACGGCAAGACGGCGGTGCTGGAACTGAAAAACGCCTTCACCCGCGAGGAAGTCCTTGAAATTGCCGGAATCCTGGAAGAAGAGGGGGCGCTCTCCGCTGTTATTTTCATCTCCTTCTGCTATCAGAATCTGCTTTATCTGCGTGAAAAATATCCCACACAGCCGGCGCAGTTCCTGGTCGGGAAAGAGGTGCCGGATGACCTTTGCAAGCGCTTGATAAAAGACAAAACTGACCTTGACATTTATCACGGTTCGCTGACATTTGATATGGTCAGATGCCTGCATGAAAACGGCCGGAAAGTCAATGTCTGGACGGTCAACACCCCGGAGATCGCCACCCGTGTTGCCGACATGGGCGTGAACTTCATCACCACCAACATTCTTGAATAAAACCGCGCGCGCTCCCCTTGGGGAACGCAAAAAATCCGGAGGCAAACGCCTCCGGATCTTTTTATTCTTTCAGAATCCCTTTGAACGCCGAAACGGCGCCGGCCATCAGCGCGGCGGCACGCAACGGCGCGAGCGATGCATCCGAGATACGGGTGAAAAATCCCTTTCTGGCCGCCTGCTCTTCCTTTTTTTCTTCCTCGCCCTGTCCGGCGTACTCCGGCGGCACCTGCGCTTTCAGAAGGCGGCCGGGTTGCGGCAAAGAAAGGTTGGCGGCATCAAGCGGTTTTTGCAGGCCGTTCTTATCGGGCGGCAGGAAAAGGATCTCTCCGCCCGCGCCGCGGGCGGCCCCGCGGCCATCGGCTACGGAGATCTCCTTTCCGTTTTCAAAAAGGGAAATCCGACATTCGCGGCATCCTTGGCAAGAAAACCCCGAAAGCGGGATCAGATTTTCCCCCTCCAGCAATTCCGTGCCGTAACGGGTATTGAAATCCCCTGCTTCGCAGGTTTCGCCTTCCCGCTTCAGCCAGATTACCAACGGGCTCTCCGGCGGGAGCTTCAGCTCCGGCAATTTTGTTTGCCAGGCCGTTTCGCCGTCCTCAAAGCAAAGCGAAAAGCGCGACAGCGGCAAAGATTCCGGCAAGGGATTATACAGCGTCAGATAAGGGAAGGAAACCCCGTTTTCTTCGGATATATCAGGAGAAAAGCAACTCACATAAAGCGGAATGAGCGACAGCGTGCAAAGACTTCTCACAGGCTCTTTTCCCCGCGTTCCGGCCGCCAGCGCGTGTACCCGGCGGACCCCCGGCAGATCCGGCAGATGCGCGACGACTTCTTTTTCCTCGCCGGGTGAAAGCCGCGCGATCCGGGCGCTCTGATAAGGCGCCGCTTCTCTGAAAGCAAAGCTACCGGGGGAAAGATAAAAGTCCACGGAAAGTTCGCTTACCGGGCGTTCGCCTCCGTTTTTGACAAGAAGGCGCAACGCGTGACACCGCTCCTCTTCCGCGATACCGTATCCGCGCATCGAAAGCGACAGCGCTTCCCGGCCGGTGACGAACACCGGCGCGCTCACCGCGTACCCCCCCGCGCCCTCCAGCCGGACATAATACGCGGAGAAATCGGGCGGCAGCTCTACCTGCCAGCAAAACCGCCGAAGCGCCCCGGCATCGGCACGCGCCACGGTGATTCCCTCAGCCGTCCGCAATTCCAGCACGCCAAGACCGCAAGAGCGGGCCGTTTCGACTTCTACCGTGGCCTCCAGCCGGACGGGAGCGTGCAGGATACCGCCCATCGGGACGCCGTTCATGTGATAAAAGAGGGTCAGGCCGGGGTCGTCCGAATAATAGGTACGGCGGCGCACAAAGGCACCGAGCAGATTTTCGGGCGTAAGCCCGCCGCAGAGCGCAAAGCCGCTCCCGTGCGTATCGGCCACCGGCCCCACGCGGTATCCGGCCGAAAGCAATCCGGTATAAAAAGTCTCGTCTCCGGGGCCGTTCATGGCGCACAGCGCCACCCGTGCGGCCTCCCGTCCCAAAAGTTCCGGCGGCGGAAGTGTGATGGCATCACCGGGGAAAAAGGCCGCTACCGCGGTGTTTTCGCCCTTCAGACAATCCGACAGAGCCGGATGGCGGTGAGAACAGGGCAAATGCGCGGCAGAAAGCACTGCCACCCGACTGCCACATTCAAGCACTGTTTCATAACCGGAAAGAACCGCGAATTGCCGCGATAAGGTCGCCTTTCGCGCAATCCGCTGACATTCCCCGTAATCTTCCTCGGTCAGGAACGAAAGCGGATCGCAAAGAACGGCAAAATGCGCGCCGGTCTCCCGGATGGCGGACAGCGCCTGCCCGGGCGGGCAAACGCCGTCTGAAAGATCGGTATGGCAGGAGAGCTGTCCGCGGAAAAGCTGTTTGGCGGCGCTCTCGCAAACCGTAAAATAGTAGTGCAGATAGGTGCGGTTGCCCGGCATATCCCGCAGGGTCAGCTCTACGGTATGCACCCCCTCGGAAAGCGGGGTTTCCGGTATATAGATCACCCGGTCCGGCAAGAACTGTGCATTCCCGGAAACATTCCGTCCGTCCAGGCAAAGTACGGACAGCGCAAGATTTACCCCCGAAATGTCGTGATAGGCAATTTCGATCCGGGGCGTGTATTCTTTTTCCAGCACCTGCTCCCGCGCGGGATACACCGAAAGGACCTCCGGCCCGGCATTGTCCAGAAGCGGCACGCAAAAGGGCTCCTTGGAACTGCCGTAACGGGCGGTATAAAGAGAACCGGTCACCTCAAAGCAGGCCTCCAGCCGCTCGACCCGGTCAACCGTTTCGGGAGGAAGCGAAAAACGATAACAGCCGTCCGGCATCAGCGTGGCCGGATGGGGTATATCCTTGCCGTCTTCTTTTAAAAGAACGGTGGGAAACCGGAGCGTTTCCCCGATGGCGGCAAAGGACAGTGCGGGCCTGGCACCGGCACGGTATTGTCCCCTTTCCCCGCCAAGCGGCAAAATAAGCGGCAAAAAGCCGTCTTCATCCTTTACACCGTGAAGGGAAAAATGCAGGCAGGGCTCCGAAAGTCCGGAAAACCGGCCCGTCTCCGGATGAGACGCATCCGGCGTGAAAAGCGCCGTATAGCCCTGCCGGGCAAAACGCCGTTGCCCGGCGATCTCCTCTGTGGAAGCGGTAAAGACGGCGGACTCCGGGCCGCCGCCCCGCGGCACAATCATCAGCGTGTGCGGGGTATATCCGCGGCAAAGTTCAAAGGTGCCGGGCAACAGCGTTTCGCCCGTGCCGCCCGTCAGATCCGCCTCATAAAAAAGCAGGGCATCCTCTTCTTCCGGCAAAGGCGCGGGAAAACACGCTGACAGCGCCAGGAGGAAAGAGGAACGGGAAAGCAGCGAACCGCTCTGCCGCGCAAAGGAACAGAGCGCGGGAGAACGGAAACGCAACAGCGCGGCGCGGCCGGGAGGGATGAGATTTTCTCCCGGTCTGTCCGAGAGCGGATTGCGCCCCAGCCGCTCTCCCTCTTTTACCAGCAACAACTCAAAATCGTATAGATCCAGCGTGCGGTCCAGATGATTGCAAAGCTCCAGAAAACCGGCTTCTCCCGGTAAAAACGCCCCGTTTTCGCTGATGGTGAGCGGCGGCATTTCCGGCCTTTCCAGAAGCGGAACGCAATAGACCCGGCTCTGTCTGCGCCCTTGCAAAAAGAAATACCGCACTTGTCCGCCCGTGAGCGCATCGCCCGGCAGTGCGGCCGTATAGACCGAATAACTTTGCGTATCCGCCCGATAGCCGTCGGTCGGGAACATCCGCACCCGGTGATGGAGCGGCGATCCCTCGCACGAGAAATCCGCCTCGATCGGCAAAAGCGCCGCCGAGTCATCCGGCACCAGCACGCCCAGCGTGAGCGTGATTCCGCGAAAAGCAAAAAGTGCGGGGGCGTGAATGAAACTTTTTTCCGTCATGGCGATTTCTCCTTCCCTTTTTTCCGACTTTATTATATCATTCCCGCGCCGGCAAGTCAACCGGAACGCAAAAAACGCCGACCCTTGCGGCCGGCGTCATTTGTTGGTGCTCCTGCGGAGACTCGAACTCCGGACACCTTGATTAAAAGTCAAGTGCTCTACCATCTGAGCTACAGGGGCAATTTCGCGTACTTTGATATTTTAGCACACGAACAGCGTTTTGTCAACAGGTTTTCCGAAGTTTTTTAATTTTCCTTTTTTTCCGCCCAAAAATGCCGGATGGCGTCCGAAAAAGCCGAAACCTGCTCCGGTAAAAGCGTGGGCAGTACCTCATCCGGATCCTCGCTTTCCAGAATCTGTTGCCGCAGATGCCGCACAAACTGCCTTCTCAGAAATCCTTTTTGTGCATCCGGATCCAGTTCTCCGCCGAAATAGCCCGTAACGACGGCGCTCTCCACCATTTGCGCCGGGAAAAGCCGGGCAAGACGGTCTTCAAACAGATCCCCGTACCCGCCGCACAAAAAAAGCGCATGCGGCATAGCCGTGATCTGCCCGCCGGAACGGGCAAGAAAGCGGCGCAACCGTCCGGTCAGTCTGCCCATATAGACCGGCCCGCCCACCACCGCAAAATCAAAATCGGCAGGGTTCGGCATTTCTTTCCGGAGATCAAACAGCGCGGCGCTCTCCGCAGGCAACAGCGAGCCAAGCAATTCGGCCATTTTGCGCGTGCCCCCGGCCGGGCTCTCGTAAGCGATGAAAATTTTCATGCGGACTTTCCTCCGTTTCGCGGAATACTGAGGACAGTATACCATATCCGGCCCGAAAAAAAAAGAGAAAAACAAAATTCTTTCAGATTGACAAAAAGATAAAACGGAAGTATAATAAAGATATGTTATGAGAAGGAGCGGAACCATGACCCAGACCGAAGAAAAGATCAGAAAACTGCGCGCGCAGATCGCCTATCACGCACGGCGTTATTATGTGGATGACGCGCCCGAAATTTCGGATTTTGAATATGACCGGATGTATGCCGAACTGCTTTCTCTGGAGGCCGCGCACCCGGAATTTTTTGACCCCGCCTCCCCCACCCAGCGCGTGGGCGGCGCGGCGCTGGAAAAATTCAAAAAGGTGACGCACGGCGTACCGCTCAATTCCCTTTCGGACGTCTTTTCTTTTGACGAGCTGTCGGAATTTCTTTCGCGGATGTCGGAAGCGCTCCCCCATCCGGTCTATTCGGTGGAACCCAAAATCGACGGGCTTTCGGTTGCGCTCCGCTACGAAAACGGCGTGCTGGTCTCCGGCGCGACGCGCGGGGACGGGTTTGTGGGAGAGGATGTGACCGAAAATGTCAAAACCATCCTCACCGTTCCGCTGAAGCTGGCCGAGCCGCTTTCTCTGACGGTACGCGGAGAGGTCTATATGCCGCGCGCCGCTTTCCGGCTCTTGAATGAAAAACGGGAGGAAGCGGGTCTTTCCCTTTTCGCCAATCCCCGGAATGCGGCGGCCGGCTCGCTCCGTCAGCTGGATTCCAGACTGACCGCCAAACGGCGGCTGGATATCTTTGTGTTCAATTTTCAGGAAGGCACGCTCTACGCCGACGGACACGCGCCGTCCTCTCACAGCGAAACGCTGGACCGGCTGGAGACGTTGGGTTTTCATGTCCTTTCCGACCGACTGCTGACCGACAAAAAGGAAGAGGTCTTCGCGCACATCCGGGCTCTTGGCGAAAAACGGGACGCGCTCTCTTTTGATATTGACGGCGTGGTGATCAAAATCGACAGCCTTGCCGACCGGAAAACGCTGGGCGAGGGCACAAACACCCCGCGCTGGGCCGTGGCCTATAAATTCCCGCCCGAACAGAAAAAAACCAAACTGCTGGATATTGAGATTGCGGTGGGCCGCACCGGTGTCCTGACCCCGACCGCCCTGCTCTCCCCGGTGCGACTGGCGGGCACAACAGTCTCCCGCGCCACGCTCCACAACGAAGATTTCATTAAAGAACGCGGCATTCTCATCGGCGACACCGTGACGGTGCAAAAAGCCGGCGACATCATTCCGGAGGTGGTCTGCGCCCACCCCGAACTGCGGGACGGGAGCGAGCGCCCCTTCCGAATGCCGGAAAAATGCCCTTCCTGCGGCGAAGCAGTAATGCGAGACGAGGACGAAGGCGCGGCCGTGCGATGCACCAACAGCGCCTGCCCCGCCCAACTTTCGCGCGGGATCGAACATTTTGCCTCCAAGGACGCCATGAACATTGAGGGACTGGGACCGCAACTGGTGGAACTGCTCCTGCGGGAAGGGCTCATTCACGACGCAGCCGACCTATATACGCTCACGGCCGAGGTTCTTTCCCCGCTGGAACGGATGGGCGAAAAATCGGCCGCCAATCTGGTGGCCGCCATTGGCCGCTCCAAAGAAGCGGGGCTGGAACGCCTGATTTACGCACTGGGCATCCGTAGTATCGGGCAGGTGGCCGCCGCCTCGCTGGCCGCCCGTTTTGGAAATCTGGAAGCGCTCTTTTCGGCCACAGCCGAGGAACTGCTGGCCATTGACGATTTCGGGCAGATCACGACAGACTATGTTCTCAACTATTTTTCACACCCGCAGAACATTGAACTGTGCCGCCGGCTCATGGCGGCCGGCGTCCGGACCGAGGCTTCCTTTGTCCCCACAAACGGCAACCTCTCCGGGCTCACCTTTGTTCTGACCGGGACGCTTGACGATATGACGCGGGACGAAGCGGAGGCTATGATCAAATCCGCGGGCGGAAAGGTGACCGGCTCGGTTTCCAAAAAGACCTCTTATGTAGTGGCTGGCACGCAGGCCGGTTCCAAACTGACCAAAGCGCAATCGCTGGGAGTCCCTGTCATCGGAAAAGAGCAACTGCTTTCTATGCTTTCCGGAAAGGAGCCGACATGACCGTCCTTAGCGTCAGCGATGTGTCGCTGTCCTTTGGTGTGCGCGAAATCCTCTCGCACATTTCCTTTTCCTTAAACGAAAATGACAAGCTGGGCATTGTCGGCGTCAACGGATGCGGAAAATCCACGCTTTTCAAGGTCATCACCGGCGAACTGACCCCGGACGAGGGGAAAGTGTTCATTTCCGGCGGAAAATCCGTGGGGATCCTCCGGCAGGACGAAGCCTTTGAAATGGACAAAAATGGCGGGGACAGCGCGCTCTCGCAGATGATTGCCGCCTTTCCGGAATTACTTGCGGCCGAGGATGAACTCAAAGAGATTGAAGCGCGTCTGCACGAAGCCGAGAATGACCCTTCGCTGGCCACGCTGTATGACGAGAAGCGGATCGCTTTTGAGCGGGCGGGAGGGCTGGAATTCCGCTCCCGCGCGGCCGGGATTCTTCTGCGGATGGGCTTTGACGAGGTTTCGATGCGCGGACCGCTGGCCGCTCTCTCGGGCGGTCAGCGCACGCGGCTGTCGCTTTCGCGTCAGTTGGCGCGGGAACCGGACATTCTGCTTCTGGACGAGCCGACCAACCACCTGGACATGGAGACCATGACCTTCCTTGAAAATTTCCTCATCCAATACCGGAAATGCGTGTTGGTCATCTCGCACGACCGCTATTTTCTCGACCGTGTGACCGGCAAAACGCTGGTGCTCCAGTATGCCCACGCCACGCTTTATAACGGAGGCTATACTGCCAGCGCCGAAAAGCGCCGGACAGACCGCGAAATTGCCGAGCGGCACTATCGCAATCAGCAAAAAGAGATCGCGCGGCAGGAGGCCTATATTGCCCAACAGCGCGCTTTTAACCGGGAACGCAACATCATTGCGGCCGAATCTCGTTTAAAACTCCTGGCCAAAATGGAGAAATTTGAAAAACCGAAGGACGATCCGCGCGGCATCCGTCTCTCCTTCAAAGAGGCCGGCGCCAGCGGCAACGAGGTGCTTTCGGTGCGCCATCTCTCCATGTCTTTCCCGGGGAGAACGCTGTTTTCGGACATCAGTTTTCTCATCAAAAAGGGCGAACGGGTGTTGCTTTTGGGGCAGAACGGGTGCGGGAAATCCACCCTGTTAAAACTGATCCTCGGGAAGATCACGCCCAGCGGCGGACGGGTGGAAATGGGCTACCATGTGGAAATCGGCTACTACGACCAGGAAAACCAGAACCTTACCCCGGAGAACACGGTCCTGGAGGAGCTCTGGAGTGCCTATCCGCAACTTTCCGAGACCGAAATCCGCACCACACTCTCGCGGTTTTGTTTTACCGGAGAGGATGTTTTCCGCACCGTTTCGGTCCTTTCGGGCGGCGAACGCGCCAGACTCACGCTCTCCAAACTCATTCTTTCCCATGTGAACTTTTTGGTACTGGACGAACCGACCAACCACCTGGACATTGACTCCCGAGAGGCACTGGAAGAAGCGCTCCTGGCCTTTGACGGGACGGTACTGGCCGTTTCGCACGACCGCTATTTTATCGAGAAACTGGCCACACGGGTGCTTTACATCGCCAGAAACGCACCGGACGGCGATCTTCTGGACGACCGGATCTCCAAACCCGGCGAGGCCTATACCGAATTTATGGCCTTTAAAGAAAAACGGATGGCCGGCACCGGCAGTTCAAAGGAAACCGCACCGCCGCCCAGCGAAAACAAGGCGCAGTATCTGGCGCGCAAGGAAAGCAAGGCGGATGAACGGCGCGAAAAGGCCAAAGTGCAACGCCTTAAAAACGAGGCCGAGGCCATTGAAAAAGAACTGGATGAAATCGGAACGGCGCTCTTCGGAGAGGCGGCCACCGACTATAAAAAAGCGGCCGAACTGGACAGCCGGAAATCGGCGCTGGAAGAACGGTTGCTTGAAATTTACGAACAGATTGGCGTATAACCGCCCGAAAGGAGTCTTATGTCCGCATTTTTGAAGGATTTTGCCGATTTTGTGAGAGAAAAGGACTACGCCGTGTTCCGCGTGGCCGAAATGCAGGGGGAACACGAGCCCGAAACGGTGGAAATACGGCCCGGCGCGCCCTGCCAGAATATTTATTCGGTCTCCAAAGCATTTGCCGTAACCGCCGTGGGGGTGCTTTTTGACCGGGGAATGCTCTCGCCGGATGATCGCGTAACAAACCTCCTGCACGAATATCTTCTGCCGGATATGGATCCCCATTGGTCCGAAATGACGCTGGACATGGTGCTCCGGCACCACTGCGGCATGAAGCCGAACGAACTGGATATTGATGTGTTCGGTTATCACGGTTTTGGCACGGACGATTTTCTTTCCTACCTCTTTTCTCGGAAGCTGGCCGGCCATCCGGCCGAACATCCGGCTTATACCGACGCCGCCTATTACCTGGTCTCCCGGATCATCAGTGCCGTAACGGGTGAGAAAATGGACGATTTTCTCCGCCGCGAGGTGCTGGATCCGCTGGGATGCGGCGAGGTGGCCTTCAGCAAATGCCCCAAGGGTTATCCGATGGGGGCGACCGGAATGTATATGAGCGCGGCGGATATGACGCGCCTTGGAAAACTTTATCTTGACGGCGGCCGCTTCCGCGGAAAACCGATCCTCAGCCGGGCATTTGTCGATCGCGCGCTGACAGCGCCCTATGAGCTTTCTCCGCACGGGGACGGCTACGGCAAGGGCGGCATGAACGGGCAGATGCTTCTTTGCCTGCCGAAGCAGAACCGCGCCGTGGCCTTCAGCGCTTATATGGGAAGCGGCAGCCGGGAAATGATTGATTTCTGCCTTTCTTACAAAGCATAAAAAAGCGGCCAAACGGATTTTTAAACCCGTTTGGCCGCTTTTTTTACAAAATGGTTTTGGTCGTTACCAATTTTGAGCCGAAAAGATCGGGGAGAAGGACGGTGCCCGCCTTAATCGGGGCATTGACCTCTGTCTTTCGGATCTGCGCCATGGCCTCAAAGATCCGCTCTTTCGGAATAGGATCGGCGGTTTTGACGCTCACCATGGTATCCTCCCGATTGGCCACCCGGACGGTAGAAGTGACCGTGCGGGTTGGATGGAGCGTTTCATCCAGCGCATATTGATGCCCGCGGGGGCAGCTGTTCCCCGTAACCGCGAGGTTTTCCCCCTCCCCTTCTACATGAAGGGCGCAACCGCGGGGGCAGATAATACAGATGAGTTCTTTTTTCATGACAGTTCCTCCAAAGAGACCGTGACCGGTCCCTTTACACTGTGCCATTTTTCAGCCGGAACCGGAATTTTTTCCATTTCCCCCGGCGCGGCCTTGAGGCGGTTGGCTGTGGCCAGCACCGTGTCTCCCGCGCTGACCGTATAGCGCACGCGCCCCATCGGTTTAGTGACCCGAAGGAAGAGCGAAATCTCCGCGTCCGTATCGGGATGTACCCGTTGCGGCAGGACATAACGCACACCGTTTCCGGGGCAAACGGCCACCGTCCGGCTCTTGTTTTCACCGTGAAGGACAAATTTCGCCGCGCCGCGGCCGGCAATTTCGGCCTCATCCGAAACAAAATCCACCAGATCGTGTACCTGAAGAACATTTCCGCAGGCAAAGATGCCCGGCACACCGGTCTCCCGGTTTTCGTTCACGGACGCGCCGTTCGTAATGGGGTCCATGGGGATCCCCGCGCCGCGCGTCAATTCGTTTTCGGGAATCAGCCCCACCGACAAAAGAAGCGTATCGCAGGGAATGTAGCGTTCCGTGCCGGGCACGGGCCGGCGTTTTTCGTCAACCGCCGCCACCGTTACGCCGGTCACACGCGCGTCACCGTGAACCGCTGTCACCGTGTGCGAGAGATAAAGCGGAATGCCGAAATCCTCCAGGCACTGCACGATATTGCGCGTGAGTCCGCCCGAATACGGCATGACCTCACAGACCGCCTCCACTTTGGCGCCCTCCAGCGTCAGCCGCCTTGCCATGATGAGACCGATGTCGCCGGAACCCAGGATGACCACTTTTTTGCCAACCCGATAGCCCTCGCAGTTCATCAGTTTCTGTGCCGTACCCGCACTGTACACACCGGCCGGACGGGTGCCGGGAATGGACAGCGCGCCGCGGCTCCGTTCGCGGCAGCCCATCGCCAGCACCACCGCTCCCGCCTTGATCCTGAGGATTCCTTTTTCGTTCTGCGCCGTGACCACACGGTCGGCCGTGAGCCCGGTCACCGTGGTGTTGCAGAGCACCTCGATTTTTTCTTTTTCCACCCGTTCACGGTATACATCCGCATATTCCGGGCCGGTCAGTTCCCGCCCCAGTTTATGAAGGCCGAAGCCATTGTGAATACATTGCCGCAAAATGCCGCCCGGTTCCGGCTCACGATCCAGAACAAGCACATCCCGGACGCCGGCCTCCCGCGCCGCAAGCGCCGCCGCCATACCGGCCGGTCCGCCGCCGATCACAACTATTTCCCGCGTTGTCATGTTGTTTCTTCCTCCCCGATTTTTCCGAACAGTTGATAAGATTCCCCGCCCTTTTTCGTTACGGCGGCCATCGGCACGCCGGTTTCCTCAGAAAGGATTTTCAGAACGCGCGGCAAACAAAAGCCGCCCTGACAGCGCCCCATACCCGCACGGGTGCGGCGTTTGATGCCGTCCACATCGACAGCACCCGGATTTTTGCGGATGGCGGCACGGATCTCGCCCTCGCTCACGCTCTCGCAACGGCAGACCATCCGGCCGAAATCCGGATGCGTCTGAATAAAGGCATTTTTCTCTTCGTCGCTCATCTCTCTGAAAGCGTGCATATTCTCGCGGTAAGGGTTAAAATCCGGATTTCTTTCCAGTTTCACGCCCATTCCGGCAAGGAGCGAAACGGCATATTCGGCAATGGCCGCCGAAGAGGAAAGACCGGGAGAGTCGATGGCCGCAATGTGCAGAAGCCCCGGTACTTTGCGGCTCGGCTCAATGATGAAATCGCCGTGCGCCTCGGAAGCGCGCACGCCGCAAAAGGAAGTGATAACCTGCCGGAAATCAACGCCCGGCACACTCCGGATCGCAAGGCGGCGCACCGTTTCCAGTCCCGCCGCCGTGGTCTCTCTGCTTTCCGGAGTCTCTACCTTCTCGGCGGTCGGGCCGGTCAGCAGGTTTCCGTCGGCCGTAGGCGTCACCAACACACCCTTGCCGTTTTTGCCCGGCACCGCAAAAATCGTGCGGCCGACCAACGAACCGACCGCCTTGTCTAAGAGCAGATACTCGCCCGCGCGGGGGATGATCCGGAAAAAGCCGTCTCCGGCCATTTCGGCAATCTGATCCGAAAAGCCGCCCGCGCAGTTGACCAGATACCGACCGCGCACCTGCTCGCCGCCGGTCGAGGTCAGCGTAAAACCATCCGCCTCGCGGCTGATCGTCTGCACTTCAAAATTCCGGAGCAGGGTCACACCGTTATCCATTGCGTTTCCGACAGCGGCAATGGTCAGCTGATAAGGACAGATGATCCCGGCTCCGGGCACATTCAAAACAGCCGTCACTTCCGGGGACAGCGCCGGTTCCAATGCCCGCGCTTCCGCCCCCGTAAGGATGGAAAGGCCACCGATGCCGTTTTGTTCGCCCCGCGACAAAAGCGCACGAAGCGTTTCTTCTTCCTCTTTCCCGAAAGCGCAGACAAAAGACCCGCACCGCCGATGGGGCACGCCCAGTTCCTTGGCCGCTCGGAAAAGTTTTTCCACGCCGGCCGCATTTGTTTTTGCTTTCAGCGTGCCGGGTTGAGGATCATATCCGCCGTGCACGATGCCGCTGTTGGCCTTGCTGGCCCCGCAGGCCACATCGCTCTCCTTTTCAAGGAGGCAGACCGAAAGCCGGTAACGCGAAAGTTCCCTTGCCAACATTCCGCCGATGACACCGGCGCCAACAATCAAAATATCCACCATGTTCCTGTTCCTCAAAGCGACCAGAGCTCCGGTTTGCCGGTTGAGACCGCCAGCGCACCGGCCTCCAGCGCCGCCGTCACTTCCTTTTTGGTTTCAAGAAGTCCCCCCGCAATCACCGGCACGGCACCGGGCGCAAAGCGGGCAATGGCCTTGGTGACCACGCCCGGCATGATCTCCATGAGATCCGGATTGCTGCTCCCCAGCGTTTCGGTAATGCTGAAAAGACCCTGTGAATCCACCGCAAAAAAGCGCTGAACGGCAAAAAGTCCGCACTCCCGCGCCGAGCGGATCAGTTGGGAACGGGTGCTGATGATGCCGTCCACACCGATCCCGGAAAGATACTCTGCGCCGGTCTTGTCCTTTCCAATCCCGTCGCACAGATCCAGATGCACAAACAGCACTTTCCCGGCCGCGTGCGCCTCTTTGGTACGCGCGGCCACGGTGTTGAGATTGGCCTTCAGCGCGAAAATCACCTCCGCGGGGGATCGGAGCGCCTCGGCAAAGAGATTTTCCCGCACGGCGGCGATCACCGGTGTGCGGCAAAGACTGTTCAGAAGTTCTTCTTTTTTCATCTTCTTCTCCTTCCCGGAAAAATAAAAGAGACGCAAAAGCGGCGCGGACACCCGCGCACTCCTGCATCTCCAATACTCCACATTGGTTTCATTATATACCGCGAAACGCCGTCTGTCAAGAGTTTCGCATATTTTTTTCGGAATTATTCAACCCGGTTGAGCATTTCCCCGGCCGTGAAAGCATGAATGTTTTCCGCCATCATACGAACGCACCGCGCCCTGGCCTCTACAGATCCCCAGGCCATATGCGGGGTGAGGCAGACATTCGGCAATCCGGCAATCCGGGCAAAAGGATGCGTGGGGGGAAAGGGCTCGGCCGTGTAGACATCCGCGCCAAAACCGCCCAACCGGCCGCCCAACACAGCCGAAGAAAGCGCCTCCTCATCGCATACCGCGCCCCTGGACACATTGATGAGCACCGCCCCCGGTTTCATGAGCAGCAGTTCCCGTTCGCCGATCATTCCCTTGGTCTCGGGCGTCAGCGGCACATGAAGCGAGAGAATATCCGCCTCCCGGCAAAGCGTGTGAAGATCTGCCTGCCTGAAGCGCGTTTCACTCTTCCGGCGGCAAAGAAGCACCCGTGCGCCAAGGAAGGAAGCGATCTGCGCCACGCGGGAACCGATGGCGCCGCCGCCCACCACGCCCCAGGTGAGGGCGGAAAATTCATGATAGGGCGGCGTGAGGCGGTTGGCCGCGCCCGACGCGCTGTACGCCCCGCTTGCGACAAACCCGCGGTATTCGGAAAGATGCGTAATCAAAGCGGCGGCCATGGCCAGCGTCAGTTGCGCCACGCTTTCGGTTGAATACCCCGGCACATTGGTCACGGCCACGCCGTGCGCGCGGGCGGCGGCCGTGTCGATGTTATCATAACCGGTGGCGGCCACGCAGATAAGGCGCAGTTTCATTCCCGGCCGGAACACTTCCCGCCCCAGTTTTACCTTGTTGAGCACGGCCACATCGGCATTTTCAAGACGGGCCGACAGCTCTTCTTTTTCGGTGTGCGCATAAATTTTTACTTCCCCACAGGCAAAAAGCGGCGAAAGATCGATGTCTTTGCCAAGCGTCTCGGCATCCAGAACCACAATTCTCATCAGAAAGCCTCCCTTTGGATCCGTTTTTGGGCAACAACAGGCGTCGGAACCGGTAAAGACCGGCCCGCATCCCCCCTTTGTCAGGATACGGTACTGAACTGGCTGTTATAAAGCCGGGCGTAGAATCCGCCTTTTTGCAACAGTTCGCTGTGTGTGCCCTGTTCTATGATATGCCCCTTATCCATCACCAGGATCACATCGGCCGTCTGAATGGTGGAAAGCCGGTGCGCCACCACAAAACTGGTCCGCCCCTCCATGAGGGTCTCGAAGGCGCGCTGAATCCGGATCTCGGTCATGGTGTCAATGGAAGAAGTGGCCTCGTCCAGAATAAGCATCGGGGGCAGACACAGCATGACGCGGGCAATGCAAAGAAGCTGTTTTTGCCCCTGCGACAGGTTTCCGCCGCCCTCCGAAATGACGGTGTCATAACCCTGCGGCATACGGGAAATAAAGCTGTGCGCGTGCGCTTTCCGGGCGGCTGTGATGACCTCCTCCAGCGAAGCATCCGGCCGGCCGTACGCGATATTCTCGCGGATGGTGGCCGATTTTAGAAAGGTTTCCTGAAGCACCATGCCGTAACTTTCCCGCAGCGACTGACGGGTGATCTCGCGGATATCATGGTCATCTACCCGAATCGCCCCCTCCCGCACATCATAAAAACGCATCAACAGATTGATAAGCGTGGTTTTTCCGCAACCGGTGGGCCCGACAATGGCAATCCGCTGTCCCGGTCTGACCGACAGATTGAGATCTTCAATGAGCGGTTTTTCGGGCAGATAGGAAAAGGCGACATGGGAAAGTTTGATCTCCCCTCTCGGATCGGAAAGCACCACGGCATTTTCCGCTTCGGGCGTTTCGGCGGGCTCGTCGAGCAGTTCAAAAACCCGCGCGGCCGAGGCGATGGAATTCTGGAACTCGGTAAGCACGCCGGTAATCTCATTGAACGGCTTGGTATATTGATTGGTATAACTGAGAAAACTGGAAAGCTTGCCGACCGTGATTTTTCCGGCAATCGCCGAAAAACCGCCGGCAATGGCCACTCCGGCGTAGATGACAGCATAAAGAAAACGGGTGGTCGGGTTGGTGATGGAAGAATAAAAGGTGGCTTTGAGTGAAACATCCGAAAGGTTTTTGTTCAGCTCGTCAAAGCGGCGGTCGGCCTCCTCCTGATAGTTGAATGCGCCCACCACCTTGATGCCGCCCAACATCTCGTTGGTATAACCGGTCAGTTCCCCGCGCGATTGCGACTGCATCCGGAACATGGTATAGGTGCGCTTGGAAACAAAATTTGCCACCAGGAAAGAAAGCGGGCTGAGCAAAACCACGATGAGCGTGACCAAAGGGCTGATGCTCAGCATGAAAGCAATCGTGCCAAGGATGGTGATGACCCCGGAAAACAGCTGCGTAAACCCGAGAAGAAGCCCGTCGGAGAATTGGTCGATATCGGTGACGATCCGGCTGATAAGATCTCCGCTGGGATGTTTATCCACATAGGAAAGCGGCAGTTCCTGCAACCGGTTAAAGGCCTCCACGCGAAGATCGCGGACAATGGAATAAGTGATTTTGTTGTTGATGTGGCTCATCACCCACTGGGCAAGCGCCGTGACACAGACCGAAATGAGAATGGCAACGATCACCGCAAAAAGCCCGGTGAAATTTACCTGTCCCGTGCCCACAATGAAGTCCACGCTCCGCCCGGTGAGGATCGGAATATACAAAGTGAGCGCCACGGTCAGCAACGAAAGGAAGAGCGACAGCGCGACAAGGGGCGCATAGGGTCTGATATACCGCAGAATCCGGCGGACAGTCTGCCGGTTTTGTCCCTTTTGTACTTTCTTTTTTTCCGACATCAGTCTGCCTCCTTTCCCACGGCCTGCGAATCGCAGATTTCACGGTAAATATCGCAAGAAGAAATCAGTTCCTCATGAGTGCCCTGTCCGACCAGATGTCCCTCGTGAAGCACCAGAATCCGATCGGCGTTCCGGATGGCCGAAACGCGCTGGGAAATGATAAAGACGGTTTTGCCGTCGCTCTGCTCCCGTATGGCGCGACGAAGCCTTTCGTCGGTGGCAAAATCCAGTGCCGATGCGCTGTCATCCAGAATCAGGATTTCCGGATCACCGACCAGGGCGCGGGCGATGGTCAGCCGCTGTTTCTGGCCGCCCGAAAGATTTCCGCCGCCCTGCTCGATCCGAAGGGAAAGGCCCTCTCCCTTGCTTTCCACAAATTCACGCGCCTGCGCCGTATCCAGTGCGCGATAGATTTCCGCCTCGTCCGCGTCCTTTTTGCGCCAACGCATATTGGAAAGCAGAGTGCCCGAAAAAACCGTGGCTTTTTGCGGCACCACTCCGATATGCCCGCGCACCGAGGAAGGACGCAGCGTCCGGATATCCTGCCCATAAAGCGAGATCTGCCCGGAACTTGCCTCGTAAAAGCGCGGAATGAGCTGTGCCAGTGTGGATTTGCCGGAGCCCGTGCCGCCGATGATGCCGACGGTCTGCCTGGGCAGAGCCTCAAAGCTGATATCGTGAAGCGTTTCCTCCCGCTCTCCCGCAAAAACAAAACCGACATGATCAAAGGACACCGCCGGCACCGGAGAAGCGGTCGTGACCCGGAGTTCCGCCCCTTCTTCGGGAATGGAAGCCTTCATATCAAACACCGCATTTACCCGCGACAGACTGGCCAGCGCACGGGAAAGCAGAATCATCAGATTGGCCAGTTTGACCAGTTCGGTCAGGATCTGGGTCATATAATTGACCAACGCGATGACCTGCCCCTGCGTCAGCGTGCCGGCGTCCACCTGACGGCCGCCGGTATACAGAATGGCCACCACACCCAGATTGACAATGACATAGGTCAGCGGATTGAGAAGCGCCGAGATCTTACCCACAAAGATCTGCCGGCGATAAAGGTTCTCACTCTCAAAGCGAAAAGCCTTTTTTTCTTCTTTTTGTCTTGAAAAAGCGCGCACCACGCGGATGCCGAGAAGATTTTCGCGGGTGTCAAGAAGCACCCGATCCAGTCTTTTTTGCACTCCGCGGTAAAGCG
This sequence comes from uncultured Eubacteriales bacterium, assembly GCA_905187695.1. Taxonomy (GTDB): domain Bacteria; phylum Bacillota; class Clostridia; order Oscillospirales; family CAG-272; genus Firm-07. Next base: position 29,698 of record CAJJIY010000015.1, read on the forward strand.
GCATACTGAAAAGCAAAATGGCGAAGACCACCAAAAGCAACGCCGGAATGACCACGGCAAACGGCAGGGCGGCGCGCTTGCCCACCACAAAGGCCATCACCATACAGCCGAAGACCACAAAAGGAGAACGCAGGAACAGGCGCAAAAACATATTGAGCCCGCTTTGCACCTGATTGATGTCGCCGGTCATCCGGTTGATGAGGGTAGAAGTGCCGACGCCGTCGATCTCCCGATAGGACAGAGTGTTGATGTGCGCAAACAAATCACTGCGGATGGCCTGTCCGGTCCGGACGGCGGATTTGGCGGCAAAATACTGCGCCGTGACGGAAAAAGCCAACCCGGCCACGCCCAGAAGCACTAACAGCCCGCCCATCTTGAAAAGATAGACTTTGTCCTTACCGGCAATGCCGACATCAATCATGCGGGCCACCACAACCGGCACAAACAACTCGAAAGTGGCCTCCAGCATTTTGAAAAGCGGCGCCAACACCGTGATGACCGGGTGACGCTTCAAGTAATGAAGCAATCGACGCATTTTTCTCCTCTTTTCTTTGGTAACATGACGAAAAAAGCACTTGCAATCGCAAGTGCTCGTTTTGGTGGGAGCGGGTGGATTCGGACCACCGAAGGCAGTGCCAGCAGATTTACAGTCTGTCCCCTTTGGCCACTCGGGAACGCTCCCTTTTTGATGAACTTCGGCGGCGTGGCCGCCGCCGAACTCACTGGAGCTGGTGAACGGAGTCGAACCATCAACCTGCTGATTACAAATCAGCTGCTCTGCCATTGAGCCACACCAGCGATTTCGGAACGGTGATATTATAGCACATTGCCCTTTGCCTGTCAAGCCCTTTTTTTAATATTTTTATATTTTCGCTGATTATCAGTTTTTAACAAGCAATACTCTCATAAAAATATAAAAATCGTCATTCTTCCCTCTTTTCAAATGCCGGATTGTATGCTATAATATTTAATTGTTGTTAAATCGGAAAAAGAGGTAGAAATGTATGAAACGCGATGACCTGAGAAATGTTGCGATTATCGCCCATGTTGACCACGGCAAAACCACGCTGGTGGACCAGATGCTCAAACAGGGCGGTATTTACCGGGAGAATCAGGAGACTGTCAACTGTGTGATGGACTCCGGCACCATCGAGCGGGAGCGCGGCATCACCATTCTGGCCAAAAATACCGCCGTGCACTATAAAGGCGTGAAGATCAACATCGTTGACACGCCCGGCCACGCGGACTTCGGCGGCGAGGTCGAACGGATTTTAAAAATGGTCAACGGCGTCATTCTGCTGGTGGACGCGGCCGAAGGCCCGATGCCGCAGACCCGCTTTGTGCTCCAGCGCGCGCTGGAACTCAATCACCGCGTCATTGTGGTCATCAATAAAATCGACAAGCCCGACGCGCGTCTGGGCGAAGTGGAAGATGAGATTCTGGAACTGCTCATGGATCTCAACGCCACCGACGAACAGCTGGACAGCCCCATGCTTTACTGCTCCGGGCGCACAGGCACGGCCTCACGCAGCGCCGATGTACCCGGCACCGATCTCACGCCTCTTTTTGATACCATTCTGGACTACATTCCCGCGCCTGAAGGCGATGAAAACGGCGAATTGCAGATGCTGGTCTCCTCCATTGACTATAATGATTATGTGGGACGCATCGGTATCGGACGGATTGACCGCGGCGTGCTCCGGCAGAATCAGGAAGCCATTGTCTGCAACTATCATAACACCCACGCGCCCATCCGCACCAAGATCGTCTCAATCTATCAGATCGACGGCCTGACCCGCGTGCCGGTGGAAAGCGCCAGAGTAGGTGACATTGTCTGCTTCTCCGGTGCGGGCGACATTACCATCGGCGACACAATCACCAGCACAGCCTGCCCTGAGCCGCTGGAGTTCGTCAAGGTGAGCGAGCCGACCATGGAAATGACCTTTGCCGTCAACACCAGCCCTCTGGCCGGCAAGGAAGGCAAATTCGTCACCTCCCGGCAGATCCGCGAGCGCCTTTACCGCGAAACGATGCGCGATGTGTCGCTGCGCGTTTCGGACGGAGACACCACCGATGAATTCAAGGTGGCGGGCCGCGGCGAGATGCACCTCTCCATTCTGATCGAGACCATGCGGCGCGAGGGCTTTGAACTCTGCTGTTCCAACCCGCGCGTGCTCTACCGCGAAATTGACGGCGTAAAATGCGAACCGATGGAACGCGTAACGCTGGATGTGCCGCAGGAATATGTCGGCCCGGTGGTGGAAAAACTCGGCCAGCGCAAAGGCGATCTGCTTGAAATGGTACCGGTCGGAAACCGTACCCGAATGGAATATCTCATTCCCTCCCGCTGCCTTTTCGGTTACCGTTCCGAATTTCTGACCGCCACCCACGGCGAGGGCATCCTCAATTCTGTTTTTGACAGTTATCAGCCCTATCGCGGCGAGATCCCCATGCGCTTTACCGGCACATTGGTGGCGTCCTGCGCCGGCATTACCACCAGCTACGGTCTCTTCCACGCGCAGGAACGCGGAGAGCTTTTTGTGGGCGTTCAGACCGAAGTCTACGAGGGCATGATTGTGGGCGAGAATCCTAAAAACGATGACATTCCGGTCAATCCCTGCCAGGAAAAGCACCTCACGGCCATCCGTTCCAAGGGCGCGGATGAAAAGCTGCTGTTGACCCCGCCGATC
>CAJJIY010000016.1 GCA_905187695.1 uncultured Eubacteriales bacterium
CGGCAATCCCGTGCGCACGTCGGCGCTCTCCCTGATGCGATAGCCCGCCGCGCGGAGCACGGAAAGCGAAAAATCGAACTCGGTGTCCGCCGGGTCTACGCCCGCGCTCGGCGCGGTAATGCCCACCGTGTCCCCCGGCCTTAAAAACGCAGGAAAAATCATGGTCTGCACCTCTTCTTTTTAAAATCAGATCCGCCCGAAACAAAACCCGTCCGGGCACTATTTTGGAAAATGGCAGTTAAAAGTCCGCGCTTTTTTCCCGGCGGTTTTTCACTCCGGCAGCTTCTCGCCCCGGCACAGCCGGGCGATCGCCGCCGCGTCGGTCGCCGGATCATCACCGACCGACACCTCCGTGTCGCAAAGCTGGGCGTTCCGGTACTCATGATCCAGCGAAAGGATCCGCCGCGCCTTATCCTCATCGGGCAGATTCCGCCCTAAAATGTCCAGCAGGATCTTGGGGCGCGGACGGTTCAGAAAGATCAGCAGCGCCCGGTCACGGTAAAGGTTTTTGACTGTCAGCGCCCCGCAGATGTCAATTGGAATCACCGCGCGTTGCCCGCGGCTGACGATTGCCTCGATCTCCTCCCTGGAGGTGCCGAAATAATAGCGGCTGTAGACCGTCGTCTCGGCAAAATGCCCTGCGTCCCGCTCGGTCAAAAAGTCCTCCTCTGAAAGAAAGCGGTAAACATCCGGCGATTCTCCCGCGCGCTGGGGGCGCGTGGTGGTAGAAAGCGGCCGGGCAAAGCCGGGCAACTTGCACAGCGCCCCCGCGATCCGGTTTTTCATCGAACCGGTCGGCCCCACCAGGCAGACCACCCCGCCCGCACGGACATCCGGCTCTTTTGAAAGGAAGGAGCGCTGGACCATCCGGCAGAAATGGAGAAAATCATCGTAAGAATTGACCGAAAGCAGACCGGACAGGTCGGTGTTCCACGGACGGCGCATCAGCACCGGATAGGCCGCGCGTGAACTTGAAATATTGTGTCCGCCGTCATCCAGCAGAATATCCAGCGTGATCACATCCTTGCGCGTACCGATAATAATGTTTTCGGCCGGGATCTCCGGGAAATCTTCCATAAGGCGCTTGGCCCGCACACTCATGCAGGGCGCGGGAACGGCCGTGATAAAAAACACATCGGCCATGCGCGAGAGCGTCCGTACAAACCGCGCCGCACCCGGCAGAAGCGGCTGTGCTCCCACAAAATCCGGGTCTGCATAAAGCGCCTCCCGCTCTTTTTGCCAGCGGCCGATTCCCCAGCCGCCGATCTCCTCCAGCCGCGGCGCGGGCTCCTTTGGATGCCGCGCCGCCAGAAGCGAAAGCGCGTAGCCGTTGCAGTCGTAGAGTGTGTCGTCCACATCCAATCCCACACGGATCCGATATTGTTTCATGTCGTTTCCTCCTATTCGTTCCCTTCCGGAGCTCTTTTTCGCCGGCCGCCGCCGGAAAAAAGGAAACGGGCGGCGCAGCAGGCCTGCGCCGTCCTCCGGCTCTTTAGCGGATTTTGTTTTTTTCTCTTTCCCGCTTGGCCCTTTGTTTGCACTCATACATGATAAGGTCGGCCTGTATCGCCGCCCCTTCCAGAGTCGTCTCTTTCGGGTCAAACCTCGTGCAGCCTACCGATACAAACGGGAAATCCGGATCGGCCCGGCGCGCTTCCTCCAGCTTGGCCTCAAACAGCTCCCGGAGGTCTTCCTGCGGCGCGTCCACCCGATGCAGGATCACGCAGAATTCGTCCCCGCCGATCCGATAACAAAGCCCGTACCGGCCGTAAGTGCTCTTGAGCGCTTCTCCGATCCTGGAAAGACAAACATCCCCGAAATGATGTCCCTTTTTGTCGTTGACCTCTTTGAATTCGTCCACATCGGCCATGAGAACCCACACCGGCTTTCGCTCCAGCACCAGCCGGTTTTCATAACTGCGCCGGTTCAGCAGGCCGGTCAGCTTGTCGGTCTGCTGGAGAATATCGCAATAATAAATGTAAAAGAATACATAACCGATGGCCACCGACAGCCAGACCACCTTCGTGCCGCCGTCAAAAAACTGCCACTCGATTCCAAGCAGCACAAAAAGCGAAATCATCACCAGCCCCAGTTTGTTACGGTTCTGATGGAGCAACATAAAACGGACGCACTGCACGATGACCAACAGAATACTGAGCGCATACGCCAGCGAATAAACGGCATAAAACCGGCAGTGCATATAGACATTGTCCGCGTCCACAAAAAAGACAATGCCCCGAAACATCGAAAGAAACTCCAAAGCGGCGTGCAGGACAAGCGCCAGCCGGATCCAGCGCTTTCCCCGAAGAGGAAACACCGAACCCGCAAAAACCACGCCCGAGGCCGGCGCGGCCGAAAACTCCAAAAATTTCACCAGACTGTGAAGCACCCGCCATTTTGCCGGCGCACCGGTCATCCGGACTCCGAGATATTCGCAGACGGCGGAAACAATGATCAGCACCGCGGCAAGCACCATGTCGTATTTTTTCTTTTTGGCCAGCGCCTCGTTGCGCCAGATCATCACCGCAAGCATCGCCATGGTCAGCACCGCAAACAAAATCACTGCGCTGTAGTATCGATTCACCTGATCACTTCCTTCGGTTTTTTTGGGCGCAAAGCGTCATCCCGTCTCGGTGTGAACGCTTCTTTATTTCATTATAACCTTTTCTCCGGGTCTTTTCAAGACTAAAGCGTTCAAAAATATAAATTTTATTGATAACCGGTTTGCGCCGTTGTGCAGCAGTATATAAAAATTCAGGCCGAAACCGATTTTTTGCGAAAATATAAAAAGGCACCGTTTTCCTTTTCTTGACAAAACCAAACATATCTGCTATACTGATTGTCAAGCCAGCCCGTCACGGGTGCCGGATGAGGACGAAGAATTTATTGTAATCGGCGTATGACAAAAAGAGCCGTCTGACCTCAAATGAAGTCAGACGGCCCTTTTTTTGTGAATCATAAAATTTCGTTATCAAATCGTGACCGCCGCGCGGACAAAAAGCCCAAAAGCCCGGTATCACAGGCCACAGACTTTTCCCGGCCGCCGATATCACTGCCACTCAATGGTCGCCGGGGGTTTGCCGGTGATGTCGTACACCACGCGGCCGATGCCCTTTACCTCATTGACGATGCGGGCGGAGACCGCTCCCAGCACCCGGTGCGAAATGGGCGCGTATTCGCAGGTCATAAAATCCGAGGTCCGCACGGCACGCAGCGCCACGGTATAGTCAAAAGTGCGGAAATCGCCGACCACGCCGACCGAACGGGTATCGGTCAATACCGCAAAATACTGATCGGCCCGGATGCGGTGGCGGGTCACTTCCTCGCGGAAGATGGCGTCGGCATCGCGCAGGATCTCCAGCTTTTCAAAGGTGATCTCACCCATCACGCGCACGGCAAGGCCGGGGCCGGGGAACGGCTGACGCTCGACAAACGCGCGCGGCAGACCGAGCTGACGGCCCAACGCCCGCACCTCATCCTTGAAAAGGCCACGAAGCGGCTCGACCACGCCCGAAAACTTCATGTTTTTGGGGAGGCCGCCCACATTGTGATGGCTCTTGATGGTCTTGGCCTGATTCCCGCCCGACTCAATCACATCGGGATAGATTGTGCCCTGCGCCAGATATTTTACATCCGGCAACTTGGCCGATTCCTCTTCAAACACCCGCACGAACTCCGCGCCGATGATCTTGCGCTTCTCTTCCGGATCGGTCACGCCGGCCAGTTTGGAAAGGAAACGCTCGCCCGCATTCACGCGGATAAAGTGCAAATCTCGCCCGCGAAAAGCCGCTTCCACCTCATCGCCCTCGTTTTTGCGCATCATACCGTGATCCACAAAAATGCAATGGAGCTGACCCGGAATGGCCTTGGAAAGGAGCGCCGCGCACACCGAAGAGTCCACGCCGCCCGAAAGCCCCAGCAGCACATGGTCCGCGCCGACCTGCCGGCGCACCTCCCCGATCAGTTGTTGTTCCAGATCCTTGAGGTTATAGTCCCCGGTCGCGCCGCAGACCTCGTAAAGAAAATGCCGGATCATGGGCGTGCCCTCCGGGGTGCTCTCCACCTCCGGATGAAACTGCATACCGTACAGCCGGCGCTCCGGGCAAGCAATGGCCGCATTGGGACAGGTATCGGTATGTGCCACCGAAGCAAAGCCCGCAGGCAGTCCGGTGATCTGGTCGGTATGGCTCATGAGGCCGATCTGATTTTCACAAAGCCCTCCGAAAAGCACCGAAGAGGTGTCCACCGTCATGCGGGTCTTGCCGTATTCGCTGGTCCGGCAGGGGGTCACTTCACCGCCGGTCGACCACGCAAGGAGCTGTGCGCCATAGCAAATGCCCAGCACCGGGATGCCCATATTGAAAATGGCCGGATCGCAATGGGGAGATTCGGGCAGATAGACGCTGTTCGGGCCGCCGGTCAGAATAATGCCGATGGGATTGATCTCCCGGATCGCCTCCGGGGTGATGTTCCCCGCTTTCACGACCGAGTAGACATGACATTCCCGCACACGCCGGGCGATCAGTTCCTTATACTGCCCGCCAAAATCGAGAATCAGAATCGTTTGTGAAGCCATGATTACCTCCGATATATGAATATAATAGATACAGTATCAGGTTTTCCCATGGGAAAGCCGCGCCCGGATCAGTCCGGAAAGCCGGACAGCCAACAGGATTTTGACAAGATCCGGCAAGAGAAACGGAATAACGCACCGGAGAAGCACGCTCCAGACGCCGATGGGTCCGGTGTTCCGTACATACAGCACCACAAACCACACCGTGCCGAAGGCATAGCAGAAAAGGAGCGAGATCCACAGCCGCAACACCCCAAAAAAACGATGCGTGCCGGGGAGTAAACGGGTCAGCGCCCAGTAGACGAACCCCATCACCAAAAAGCCGACAAGATATCCGCCCGTGGTGCCGAAAAGCGCCGCGGGTCCGGCACGGAATCCCGAAAAGACCGGCACACCGCAAAGCCCCAGCAGGAGATATACCGCCACGGCCAGCGTTCCCTCCCGTCCGCCGAGAAAGGAAAGCGCCATCGCCACTCCGAAGAGCTGGAGCGTGAAGGGCACGCCCGGCATCGGAACGGTGATGAAGGAGCACACGGCAATGAGCGCCGCGAAAAGCGCGACGCGCGTCAGTTCAAGGACGGAACGCCGCATTTTTTATTTCCCGAAGCGCATTGCCGCGCCGATGAAGCCGGCAAAAAGCGGATGCGCCTTGTCGGGGCGGGATTTGAATTCGGGATGGTACTGCACACCGACATAGAAAGGACGGTCGGACAGCTCCACGGTCTCCACCAGACGGCCGTCGGGCGAAAGTCCGGAGAGCGTCAGCCCCGCGTCGGTCAGCGCCTCGCGGTAGTCGTTGTTGAATTCATAACGGTGACGATGCCGCTCGGAGATCTCCCGCGCGCCGTAGCAGCGTTCCATGGTCGTTCCCGGCCGGATCACACAGGGGTATGCGCCCAGACGGAGCGTGCCGCCCTTGTCAATTTCTTCGCTTTGTCCCGGCATGAAATCAATGACCTTGTGCCGGCAAAGCTCGTCAAATTCGCCCGAATGGGCATCCGGGATCCCGGCCACATGGCGCGCATATTCAATGACGGCGATCTGCATACCCAGGCAGATGCCGAAGTAAGGCACGCCATGCTCGCGCGCGTACTGTACCGCCGCAATCATTCCCTCGATGCCGCGGCCGCCGAAACCGCCCGGCACAATGATGCCCGCCACGCCGGAAATCCTGTCCGCCGCGTTTTCCGGGGTAAGGGTCTCGGAATCGATCCAGTCGATCTCCACTTTCGCGCCTTTTTCATACCCCGCGTGGCGCAGAGCCTCGGCCACCGAAAGATAAGCGTCGTGAAGCTGCACATATTTGCCCACCAGCCCGATCTTCACCGTGGCATTGCGGGACTTGATCTGCTCCACCATCAGCCGCCATTTGTAAAGGTCGGGTTCGGGCGTCTGCAATCCCAACTCCCGGCACACAATGGCCGAAAAATTCGATTTTTCCAGCATCAGCGGCGCCTCGTAAAGGCAGGGCAGCGTAATGTTTTCAATCACACAGTCGGGCTTGACATTGCAGAAAAGCGCAATCTTCTTGAAAATCGACTCCTCCAGCGGTTCGTCACAACGCAGAACGATGATATCGGGGTTGATCCCCATGCCCTGCAGTTCCTTGACCGAGTGCTGGGTGGGCTTGGATTTATGCTCGTCCGATCCGCGCAGGAAGGGCACCAGCGTGACATGAATGAAAAGGCTGTTTTCCCGGCCGACCTCCAGCGAAATCTGCCGGACGGCCTCCAGGAACGGTTGAGACTCGATGTCGCCGATGGTCCCGCCGATCTCGGTGATGACCACGTCGGCATCGGTCTGCTTGCCCACCCGGTAGACAAAGTCCTTGATCTCGTTGGTGATGTGCGGAATCACCTGCACGGTCGAACCGAGATATTCCCCGCGCCGCTCTTTATTGAGAACATTCCAGTAGACCTTGCCGGTTGTGAGATTGGAATAGCGGTTGAGATCCTCATCGATAAAGCGCTCGTAGTGTCCCAGGTCCAGGTCGGTCTCCGCGCCGTCCTCGGTCACATAGACCTCGCCGTGCTGATAAGGGCTCATCGTGCCGGGGTCCACATTGATATAGGGGTCCAGCTTCTGCGCCGCCACCCGAAGGCCGCGCGCCTTCAGCAGCCGCCCCAGCGATGCCGCCGTAATGCCCTTGCCCAGACCGGAGACCACGCCGCCGGTCACGAAAATATACTTTGTCATACTTTCACCTTCTCACTGATAAGTTTTTATAATGGATTCGGCCACGCTCCGCCGCGTCACACAGCGGTCCATGGCTGTTTTTTCAATATAACGGTGCGCGTCCGGCTCGGTCATTTTAAGGCGGTCCACCAAAAGCCATTTGGCGCGGTTGCAAAGCCGCATCTCTTCCATCTTTTCCGAGAGGGTCTCGGCCTGCTGCTGTACGCGGCGGAAGCGTTCCCGCGCCGCCGAAAGGAGCGCAAGCGTCTGACTTAGCAGTTGCGGGCCAGTCGGCTTTGAAAGCACGAAAATGCCCTGCCCCTCCACCTTGCACTGCACCTCGGTATACTGCTCGGAACGCACGAAAAGGAGCACGCCCGCGTCGCTGTCGGTTGAAACATCCAATGCAAAACGGGCGCCGAACTCGTCCGGAAGCGGCGCGTTGATCAGAACCATGTCAAAGCTGCGCTCGGTCAGCATCTGCCGCGCGGCGCACACGCTTCCGACGCAGACCACCGGCGCATACCGGGCGGCGGGAAGAAACGGAAGCAACGCTGTATTGAATTTTTCGGAAGACGACACCACCAGCACGGCCGAGACCGTTTGGCGCAGTTCCATTCCGTTCCCCTCCTTTCCGTCACCTTCTCCGGCGCCGCTTTACCGCACGCCGAAGGCTTCTTTCACACAGGCGGGGAGAAAAGCGCCCAGCGCGCCGTTGGCCGCCGCCTCTTTGCCCTCTCCCGGCGTTGCGGGCAGCTGGGGCGCGGGGAGTTCCGTTTCCCCTTTCTGCACGCCGAGAACCGCCGCGCGCAAAAGGAGCGCAAACGCCAGATACGGATTGGCGCCCCCGTCCGGCAACATCAGCCCCGTGCAGGGCGTTTTGTCCGGACTGACCGGGGAGAAGAGAAGATCTTCTTTTTGGTTCTTTGCAAAAAGATAAACACCCGAATTTCCGCACGGAGAAAGGTATGGCATCATTTCCTTTATATAAAGGCACACGCCGGCCGCGGCGCTTTCCTGCACGGCAATCCCCTGCCGGCTCTTTACCGAGAAAATGACCGGCAACCGGTTTGCGGGCGCGTCGGGAAGCGGGCAGGCGGAAAAATCGGCATACAGCCCGTTCCGGGCGGCCACCGTGGCAATCACGGTGTGCGCCATGGAAAGACGGTCGGCCGCCGTAAGCGGGTCGGCCATGGGCATTTCAATGGCGTTCTGCCCCGGCCCCGCCTCGTGGTAGGAGGCCTTGGGGCGGATGCCCATCTGCTCCAGCGTCAGGCAAATCTCCCGCCGGACATTTTCCCCTTTATCCTCCGGGGCAATATCCAGATAGCCCGCGCGGTCATAGGGAAGGCCGGTGGGATCGCCCGCTTCATCCCGTTTGAAAAGATAAAAACGGCAACGCGCCGAAAAGGAAAAATCCAGACCCGCCTCGCCCGCGTCCCGGACGGTTTCTTCCAGGATCGCGCGGGTATCGGCCGGAAACGGTCTGCCCGTCTCGTCCAGAAGGCGGCAAAGCATCCGCACCACCCGGCCGTGTTCCGGCCGCCAGGGAAGCGGCGTCAGCGTGTCGGATTCCGGACGCAACAAAAGCCAGGTGGGGGAGGCCGCCGGCGACAACCCTGCGGCGCGTCCCGATACCGGCACGCCGTCCCGGAAGGCACGGGAAAGCTCAAAGGGCATCACCGACACATTTTTCTGTTTCCCGAAAACATCGCAAAAAGCCAGACGGATGAATTTCACATCCTCCTCGCTGACATACTGGGAAACCTCCTCGGCACAATAGCTCATGACATTCCTCCCGGCGCACCCGCCCTGAATTAAAAATGAAAACGCTCATTCAACGATAGGGATAAAAAGCCCGTCAGATGAATGAACGCCTTTGCTCACTGCCGGGTTCATTATATCACCCCTCCGCTCTCCTGTCAATGACTTCCGGCCGAAAAAATCCGGAAATTTTAAAAAAATCTCTTGACAAACGCCGGCTACCGCGGTATAATGCAGACAACAAAAGGTCGTGCGCGGTTTTTCACCGTGCCTGCCGTATACGGAGGCAAAGGCGTCTTCGGAAGCGATTCCGGGCAGCTTTGCCTCTTTCTCATTAAAAGAGCGGATCGCTTCCCTGCCACCGCGAAGGCTCACTTTTTGCGCATTTCAGAAAGGAGAATCCACACTTGAATAAGGTAAATGAAATTTTCGGCTCTCTGGTCTTTGACGACCGCGTGATGAGAGCCACGCTTTCCGCCGACATTTACAAGTCCCTCAAGAAGACCATTGACCAGGACGAGGCGCTGGACAGTCATGTGGCCGACGCGGTCGCCGAGGCCATGAAAGAATGGGCCGTGGCGCACGGCGCCACGCATTTCACGCACTGGTTCCAGCCGCTGACCGGCATCACCGCCGAGAAACACGACAGCTTTATCACGCCCGCCCCGGACGGCCATGTCATCATGGAGTTTTCGGGCAAAGAACTCATCAAGGGCGAACCGGACGCTTCCTCCTTCCCCTCCGGCGGTCTGCGCGCCACCTTTGAGGCGCGGGGCTACACCGCATGGGACCCCACCTCCTTTGCCTTTATCAAAGACAAGACGCTCTGCATCCCCACCGCTTTCTGCTCCTACGGCGGCGAAGCGCTGGACAAGAAGACCCCGCTCCTGCGCTCCATGCAGGCGCTCAACAAGCAGGCTCTGCGGATTCTCCGTCTCTTCGGCAACACCGAGGTCAAGTGCGTGCGCACCTCAGTCGGGCCGGAACAGGAATATTTCCTGGTCGATAAAGAAATGTACGAAAAGCGCAAGGACCTCATGTTCACCGGCCGCACGCTCTTCGGCGCCAAGCCGCCGAAGGGTCAGGAGCTGGACGACCACTATTTCGGCGTTATCAAACCCCGCGTGGCCGCCTATATGGCCGATTTGGACGAGGAGCTCTGGAAACTGGGCATCCTGGCCAAAACCGAGCACAATGAGGTGGCACCCGCCCAGCACGAACTGGCGCCGATCTACGCCACCACCAATATCGCCACCGACCACAACCAGCTGACCATGGAGATCATGCAGAAGGTCGCCTCCCGCCACGGGCTGGTATGCCTCCTTCACGAAAAGCCCTTTGCCGGCGTGAACGGCAGCGGCAAGCACAACAACTGGTCCATGGCCACCGACGCGGGCGTAAACCTGCTCACCCCCGGCGACACACCTTTTGAAAACGCGCAGTTCCTGCTCTTCCTTTGCGCCGTAATCAAGGCCGTGGACGATTATCAGGATCTTCTGCGCCTGTCGGTCGCAAGCGCCGGAAACGACCACCGGCTGGGCGCCAACGAGGCGCCGCCCGCCGTGGTCTCCATCTTCCTTGGCGACGAACTCATGGCCGTGCTGGACGCCATTGAAAACGACAAGACCCTGGGCGCGGCCGAGCGCACCGTGATGAAACTGGGCGCTCATGTCCTGCCGAAATTCACCCGCGACACCACCGACCGCAACCGCACCTCTCCTTTCGCCTTTACCGGCAACAAGTTTGAGTTCCGGATGCTCGGTTCTTCCAACAGCATCGCAGGGGCCAACATCATGCTCAACGCGGCCGTGGCCGAATCGCTCAAGGTCTATGCCGACCGCTTGGAGAGTGCAACCGACTTTGAAACGGCGCTCCACGATCTTATCAAGGAAACCATCAAAACACATAAACGCATCATCTTCAACGGCAACGGATACGACGACGCCTGGATCAAAGAGGCCACCGAAAAACGCGGACTGCTCAATCTGCGCACAACGCCCGACGCGCTCGCCCACTTCTGCGATGAGAAAAATGTCCGGATGCTCACGGCGCATAAAATCTTTTCCAAGGCCGAGATTGAATCCCGCTATGAGATCAATCTGGAAAACTATTGCAAGACTGTCAACATCGAGGCGCTGACCATGATCGACATGGCCAAAAAAGAAATTCTCCCCGCAGTGCTTTCCTACAGCGCCGAGCTTTCCGACACGCTTCTCAAGAAAAAGGCGGCGCTCCCGGAGCTGGCCTGCGCTTTTGAATCCAAAACCGTGGCGCGGCTGTCGGTGCTGTCGGACGAAATCGGCAAGGCCATTGAAGGTTTGGAAGCCGCCGTTGTGAAGTACCGGAGCGTTTCGGATGTCGCCAAGGCCGCCGACCTCATCCGCGATCTCATTTTGCAGAAAATGGCCGAGTTGCGCGTGGTCTGTGATGAAGCCGAAGGGCTCACAGCCAAGAAATACTGGCCCTTCCCGACCTACAGCGATCTCTTGTTCGGCGTCCGATAAAAGAAAAGACCATTATTTTAAGGAGGATTTATGTTAACCAACGAATACGCCAAGCGCGTTTATGCGCAGACCGAAGCCAAAAACCCGAACGAAAAAGAATTTCTGCAGGCCGTGCACGAGGTGCTGACCTCGCTCCAGCCGATTCTGGAAAAAGACCCCGCCATCGAGAAAAACGGGATTCTGGAGCGGCTGGTCGAACCCGAACGGCAGATCATTTTCCGTGTGCCGTGGGTAGACGACAGCGGCAAAGTGCAGGTCAACCGCGGCTTCCGCGTTCAGTTCAATTCCGCCATCGGCCCTTACAAGGGCGGATTGCGGCTCCATCCCTCCGTCAATCTCTCGGTCATCAAATTTCTCGGCTTCGAACAGACCTTCAAAAACAGCCTGACCAGCCTGCCCATGGGCGGCGGCAAGGGCGGTTCGGATTTTGACCCCAAAGGAAAATCCGACATGGAGATCATGCGTTTTTGCCAGAGCTTCATGACCGAGCTCTGCAAGCATATCGGCGCGGATACCGATGTGCCCGCCGGCGACATCGGCGTGGGCGGCCGCGAAATCGGCTATCTCTTCGGGCAGTACAAACGCCTCCGGAACGAATTCACCGGCGTGCTGACCGGCAAGGGACTGCCCTTCGGCGGTTCGCTGGCCCGCACCGAAGCCACCGGTTACGGCCTTTGCTACTTTACCGAGGAAATGCTTCATTGCATGAAGAACGACTCCTTCAAGGGCAAAACCACCGTCATTTCCGGCTCCGGCAATGTGGCGATTTACGCGGCCGAAAAGGCCATGGCCTTCGGCGCAAAAGTCGTGGCCATGTCGGATTCCTGCGGATATGTCTATGATAAAGACGGCATCAAACTGGATATCGTCAAAGACATCAAAGAAGTCAGGCGCGGCCGCATCAAGGAATATGCCGAGCGTGTGCCGGGTGCGGAATATCACGAGGGGTGCCGCGGCATCTGGACGCTGCCCTGCGACATCGCGCTGCCCTGCGCCACTCAGAACGAACTGGACGGCGAATCGGCCAAGATCCTCATTAAAAACGGCGTCATGGCCGTGGCGGAAGGCGCCAATATGCCCTCCACGCCCGAAGCCATCGAGGCCTTCCAGTCGGCCGGCATCCTCTTTGGCCCCGCCAAGGCGGCCAACGCGGGCGGCGTTTCGGTCTCCGGACTGGAAATGAGCCAGAACTCCATGCGTTACGCCTGGACCTTTGAAGAAGTGGACGCCAAACTGAAGCAGATTATGGTCAATATTTTCCACAACATCTACAATGCCGCCGAGAAATACGGCGAAAAGAACGACCTGGTGGCGGGTGCCAATCTGGCCGGCTTTGAAAAAGTCGCCAAGGCGATGATCGCCCAGGGTATCGCCTACTGACAGCAAGGCAAAATCACGGAAAATTGCCGGAAAAATTCATATAAAAACGGCAAAATGCCCTTTGATTTTCCGGCCTTTGTGCGGTATAATTTTATCAGTGTGTAGCTGACACAGGAGTGGAAAACTCCTTTTAAAAAGCGGCGTAAGTCCAACTTTCACGGACTTACGCCGCCTTTTTTCTTTTCAAAGGCAGAAAAAAATGGAAACATCCAATTCAAACATTCTCGCAACCGGGCGTATCGGCAAACTGATTTTAAAGCTGGCTCTTTTGGTCGCGCAGATTTTTCCCCGCGCGCTCATCGGCATTTTCGGCGCGGCCAATGAAAGCGTTTATTATACCGGGTTTGCCGTCCGCTCTTTCCGCGTTTACCTCTCCATGCTGGTACTGGCGTGCCTGAATAAAGCCACCTTCATTTTTCTGCAGGCCATGGGAAAGGCGCTCGCCTCCACGGTGCTCTCCATGGTGCGCGAAGTCGTGTTCGGCGTGGGTTTTGCCCTGGTGTTGCCCCTTTTCTTCGGCCTTGACGGAGTTCTTTATTCCATGCCGGCCTCGGATCTACTCACGGCCGTCATTTCCGCGGTTCTGATTGCTTGCACTTACCGGGAACTTTCACACAGAGAAATACAACCCGTTTAAGGGGTTCTTTTCAAAAAATCACCCCGTTCCGGCACTTTTTTGTTTTGAAACGGATGTTCCGTCCGCACGCAAAAGTCGTTTTCGCCTTGACAAGCGCCGGATCTTCGTGTATAATAAGGAAAGAGATTCCTTTCAAACGATTGGAGAAAAAACATGAATGCTGTAAAAGTCCCGGTTAAAAAGCTGAGAGAAGAAGCCAGACTCCCCGCCTACGGATCGGAATTTGCCGCCGGTGCGGATCTTTATGCCTGCCTTGACGCGGAAAAAGAGATTCTGCCCGGCGAAACGCTCCTTGTGCCGACCGGCGTGGCCGTTGAGTTGCCCCGCGGCACGGTGGGACTGGTTTTTGCCCGTTCGGGACTGGCCACCAAAAAAGGGCTTGCGCCCGCCAACAAAGTCGGCGTGATCGACTGCGATTACCGCGGCGAGATTCTGGTGGCGCTTTATAACCAGAGCAAGGAGCCCCAGCGTATCCTGCCCGGGGAGCGCGTGGCGCAACTGGCGGTCATGCCCTATCTTCCCGCTCTTTTTGAAGAGACCGATGCGCTCTCCGGGACCGTGCGGGGCGAGGGTGGATTCGGCTCCACCGGCCGGCAATGAAAATCCTCTTTTTCGATCTGGACGGCACGCTGATGCCGCCCGGCGGCATCACGGCGGAATGTCTGGCCGAACTTTCCCGCGTGCGGGCACTGGGCCACAAGGTGGTGCTCAATACCGGACGATCCCTGGCCTTTCTGCCGCCCGAAGTGCGGGCGCTTTCCCTGTTTGACGGCAGAATCTGCGGCTCGGCCTATATTGAATACGGGGGCGAGATTCTGAACAACACCGTTCTTTCACGCGCCACACTGGAAAAAGCCGTCCGCTTCGCCCGGGAAGCCGGCACGCACACCGTCATTTTCGAGGGTGTAGACGAGTGTTTCTCTACCCGTCCGGGCACTTTCCTGTCGGCCGAGGAGTCTTTGCTTTGCGACAGGCTGCCCGAGATCACCAAACTGACTTTCTGGGGCGATCCCACCCTTGTGCCCGACGCGCTTTTCCCCGAACTGCACATCCTGCACCTGCCGCATTATGCGGAAGGCATTCAGCGGGGCTTTGACAAGAGCACCGGCATGGCGCTGATCTTAAAGAAAGAAGGCCTCACCCCGGCAGATGCCTTTGCTTTCGGCGACAGCGGCAACGATCTGGCCATGCTCCGTTTTGCCGGACATCCGGTGGTGATGAAAGAAGCCCCGGCCGAATTTGACGCATTTGCCTGCTACCGCGCCAAAAGCGCGGACGGTGTGACCGAGGCACTGCGGAAATTCTTTTGAAAATAACCCGTTTGGGCACTAAAAAAGGAAGTCTTGCCGGCTTCCTTTTTTCTTTTATTGTTTTTCCCGGTACGGAATGGCAATCTCGGTGACAAATTTGGCAGGGTCGGGCGTAAATCCCTCGTCAATCAGCGTCACTTCGCGGGAAAATCCCGCAGCTTCAAGGCCGTTTTGCGCAAGATAATCCATCAGTTTCCGATACCGGTTTGCCGCTTCTCCGTGACTGCCGTGAAAGCAGATTCGTATGGCCGGCGTCTTCGGAAGCGAGAGCACCGCCCCCGCCACACGGTCTTCCGGATCCAGGCGCAGAAAAATACCGTCATATTCTTCAAAGCGTCCCATGGCAAGCCGTTCGGGGGAAATGCAAACCCCCACTTTTCCCAGGAAGACCGCCGCCTCCGGCAGATTTTCGTCCAGTTCCCGGATGGGCGCTTCCATATCCAGAAATCCGCGCGGATGGAGCGCGTCCCGCATAAAGATCATCCGGCAGGCCGGGAGCGTCACCCGGAAGATCTCATCCATCGGCCGGCTTTGCGCCTCCCGCAAGGTTTGCAGACGGTTGTCGATCTTGCGCTCGATCCGCGAGAGCGCCTCGATCTTATCCTGCACGGCCGCCTTTTGGCGGGTCAGTTTTTCCTCCATCCGGAAGACCTCCCGGTTCCGGAGGAAATCCGCAATCTCGGGGAGCGGCATATCCAGCACCCGCAGATAGCGGATGGTATTGAGCACCTCAAACTGCCGCGCGCTGTAATAGCGATAGCCGCTGTCCGGATTCACAAATTCCGGGAGAAGCAACCCGTTTTTTTCATAGTAGCGCAGTGTGCTGACGCTCAGGTGAAAGAGCGCGGCCACCTGCCCGATGCCGAAAAGTTTTTCCCCCATCGTTTACACCGCCTTTGTTTTTTCTTTTCCTGTGAGGAGAAAAAAGAAGAAAAGACAAAGCAACACCGATAAAAGCGAGCCGGTTGCCGTGGCCAGTCCCATCGGGAAAAGCGTATCCGGAAAAGCGCGGGAGGCCAGATAAACCGCCGGCACACGCACCAGAAAAACGGCAATCACATTGTGCAGAAAAGACAGCCCCGATCTGCCGCACGCGCAGAAATAACCGCTGAAAGAAAAATGGATGCCCGCAAAGATGCAGTCAAAAATATATCCCCGCAGATACTCGCCGCCCAGCCGGATCACTTCGGCGCCGCCTTCCTTCCCCGCGTCGGTGAAAAGCGACACTGCCCCCTGCGCGCAGAACTGAAAAAGCACCGCCACAAAGATCCCGAATCCGGCGGCGATCAGCACCGCAAAGCCCAGCGTCTGCCGCGCCCGCGCGGGTTTTCCCGCGCCGATGTTCTGCGCCCCCAACGCCGAGGTCGCCGAGAGCATGGAAGAGGGCACCAAGAAAAGAAAACTGATGATTTTTTCAACGATTCCGACCGCGGCGGAATCGTAAAGCCCGCGCCGGTTGGCAATGACGGTGATGAAAATAAAGGCCACCTGAATCAGACCGTCCTGCAGGGCGATCGGCGCGCCGACCCTGAAGATCCGGGCAACCGTTGTGCGGTCCGGCCGGAAATCGTCGCGCGTGACCGGAATACCGGTCTTTCCAAACTTCATGAAAATCAGCGCCACCGCCACGCTGAGCCCCTGCGAGATCGTGGTCCCCAACGCCGCCCCCAGCGGCCCCATGTGAAACGCGCCCATGAAAAGATAATCCAGGCCGATGTTGAAAAGACAGGCCGCCGCAATGAAAATCATGGGGCTCCGGCTGTCCCCCTGCCCCCGGTAAAGCGAGGCAATCACATTATAGGCCGTGATAAACGGGATCCCGGCAAAGCAGACCCGCAGATAAAGAACCGTGCCCTCGAAAGCCTGCGCTGGCGTCTGCAAAAGCGCGGCAATCGGGCGCACCGCAAGAAAGAGCCCCACCGTCAGCACCGCCGAAATCCCGGCAAACACCGTCACCGTATTTCCGGCAAAGCGCCCGGCCGCCTTCCGGTCGCCGCCACCGACCGCCCGGCCGACGCCGACCGTCGCCCCCATCGTCAGCCCCACAATCATCACGGTCAGCATGTGCATCAGCTGCGAGCCCACCGAAACCGCCGTGGTGGCCGCGGCATCCTCAAAACGGCCGATGATGAAAAGATCGGCCATGCCATAGAGCGTCTGTAAAAAATAAGAAAGAAAAAAAGGCAACGAGAAAAAGATCAGATTTTTAAAAACACTGCCCGTGGTCAGATTTTTTTCCATTGCGGAAACTCCTTTTCGTTGTTCCTTTATAGTATAAACTCTACAACCGTTGCAGTGTCAAGAGCTTTTTGAAAATTTCTTTAAAAAATTTTCCGTTACCCCCTTGACTTGAAGTCAACTCCATGGTATATACTGGTTTCGGACAAGGAGGTGAACGCTTTGACCATCAAGGAAGTAAGCGAAAAGTACGGCATATCGGGCGATACGCTCCGGTATTACGAGAAAATCGGCATGATCCCGCCGGTCACACGCACAGCGGGCGGCATCCGGAATTATACCGAAACGGATCTGAGTTGGATCGAACTTGTACTGTGCATGCGCAATGCCGGGCTTCCCATCGAGGCCATCATCGAATATGTGCGCCTTTACCGCATGGGAGACAGCACCTTTGCCGCACGCCTTTCCCTTTTGCGCAAACAGCGCACGGCGCTCATCGCCCAAAAGGAGCGAATCGATGAGATGCTCAGCCGTCTCAACTACAAAATCGCCCGCTATGAGGTCGCAGTGGAAACCGGAGAATTGACCTTCAACAAGACCAACTGCCGGAAACCGCATGAATGAAAAGGAGAAATCGCTATGAGAAAGAATTTCGGAGCCAAGCCCTATCTTTACCCCCAACCCGTGTTTATTCTGGCCGCCTATGACGAGGCGGGACAGCCCGACGCCATGAACGCCGCGTGGGGCGGCGTCAGCGATGGGGACGAAGTGTCCCTTTGCATCAGCGCCGGGCACAAAACCACAAAGAATCTGCTTGCCCGCCGCGCCTTTACCGTCAGCATGGCCGACAGGGACCACACCGTTGCGTGCGATTATGTCGGCATCGTTTCGGGCAACAACGAACCGAAAAAATTTGAAAAAGCCGGCTTCCACGCCGAGAAATCCGAGTTTGTGGACGCTCCCCGCGTGGCCGAACTGCCCATTTGCGTGGAGTGCGAGCTGAAGAGTTACGACCCGGAAAGCGGCCGTCTGGTCGGGAAGATTGTCAATGTCAGCGTGGACGAGCGCGTGCTGGACAAGGAAGGCCGCGTGGATGTCAAAAAGGCCGCGCCCATCACTTTCGACCCCTTCAACAACACCTATGTGGTACTGGGCGAGGTGGTCGGTCAGGCCTTTTCGGACGGCAAAAAACTGAAATAATCCCGGAAAGGAGTCAAAATATGCCTGCTTTCAAAGAGATCAAAAAAAATTTCGGCTTTGGCTGTATGCGCCTGCCGCTTTCGGGGGATGAGGTCGATCTGCCGGAATTCAAGCGGATGGCGGACGCTTTTCTGGCCGCCGGCTTCAACTATTTTGACACCGCTCGCGGCTATCTTTCCGGAAAAAGCGAGCTGGCCATCCGGGAGGGGCTGGTCAAGCGCCACCCCCGCGAGGCTTTCCTGCTGACAAACAAGCTGACCGGCTCTTATTTTAACCGCCGGGAGGACATCCGCCCCTTTTTTGAAAGCCAGCTTTCCGCCTGCGGCGTCACCTATTTTGATTTTTACCTCATGCACGCGCAGACCAAGAGCCTCTACGAAAAATTTTGCAAATGCCGCGCCTACGAAGAAGCGCTCGCACTGCGGGATGAGGGCAAGATCCGTCACTTCGGCATCTCCTTTCACGACACGGCCGCCGTGCTGGAAGAGATCCTGACAGCCTATCCACAGATTGAGGTTGTCCAGCTCCAGCTCAACTATATAGATATGGAAGACCCCGGCGTACAGGCCGCCAAGTGCTATGAGGTCTGCGTCCGGCATGGTAAGCCGGTCATTGTGATGGAACCGGTGCGGGGCGGTCATCTGGCTCATCTCACCAAGGAAGCCGCAGATGTGCTGGGAGCGCTTCACGGCGGCAGTCAGGCCAGCTACGCCATCCGCTTTGCCGCAGGATTTCCGCAGGTCTGTATGGTGCTCTCGGGTATGAGCGATCTTTCGCAGATGGAAGAAAATCTTTCGTTTATGAAAGATTTCCGGCCGCTTGACGAGCGCGAACAGGCCGCCGTCCAAAGGGTTTGCGAAATCCTGCGCGGCGAACATCTCATCTCCTGCACCGCCTGTCGCTACTGCACCGACGGCTGCCCCAAAAAGATTCTCATCCCCGATCTTTTTTCCTGCTTTAACAACAGAAAACGCTATGAAGACTGGGACGCCGACTATTATTACGAATCGGTTTTTACCGTCAAAAACGGCAAGGCCTCGGATTGCATTTCCTGCGGCAAATGCGAGAAGGTCTGCCCTCAGCACCTGCCCATCCGGGCACTGCTCCGGAAGGTGGCCGAGGAGTTTGAAAGATGATGGAATACCGGAAACTGCCGCACGGCAAAGAAGAAATCAGTGTGCTGGGGCTGGGCATGGGCGGTATCCAGGCCGCGCCGCCCTCGGAAATCGAGGCGGTCATCCGGGAAGCGCTGTCGCACGGCATCAACTTTTTTGATCTTTGCGCCGGCGGCGCCGGGGTCTACCGCCCCTTTGGAAAAGCCATTGCGGGTCAGCGCGAAAAGGTGTTTTTTCAGCTTCACTTCGGCGCGGTCTACAACCAGAAGGGAGAATACGGCTGGTCGCGCGATCTGAACCGGATCCGGGAAACGCTCGCTTTTGAACTGGAAGCCCTTGGAACCGATTATGCCGATTTCGGCTTTCTCCACTGCGTGGACAGCGAAGAGGATCTGGCCGATATCGAAAAAAACGGCATCCTTGACTACCTGACGGCGCAAAAAGAAGCCGGGGTCGTGTGGCATCTCGGCTTTTCCTCCCACACGCCTTCCGTTTCCGGGCGCCTGTTGGACACCGGCCTTTTCGATCTGGTTATGTTCTCTCTGAATCCGGCCTATGACCTTGAAAAAGGTGACGAATACGGCATCGGAAGCACGGCGGAACGCGCGGCGTTTTTCCGCCGTTGCCAGACGCAGGGCGTGGGGATCTCGGTGATGAAGCCTTTCCACGGCGGCAAACTGCTCTCGGCCGCCACCTCCCCCTTCCGTCAGGCGCTCACCAAAAATCAGTGTCTGCGCTACGCGCTCGACCGGCCGGGCGTGCTGACGGTTCTGCCCGGCGTGCGGGGACTTTCCGACCTTCGCGAACTGCTCGCTTTTCCAACGGCGACCCCCGCGGAACTGGACTATTCCGTCATTGCCTCTTTCACCCCCGAAAAAGCCGCGGGCAACTGCGTCTATTGCAATCACTGCCAGCCCTGCCCCGCAGGGATCGACATCGGCCTTATCAACAAATATTACGACCTGTCGCGCGCGGGAGACCGCATGGCGCACAATCACTACGAAAAGCTTTCCGTGCGCGCGGATGCCTGCCTGCACTGCGGGCACTGCGACCGCCGCTGTCCGTTCGGCGTCAGACAGAGCGAAAAAATGAACGCCATCGCTGCCTATTTCAAATAAGGAGATTTTAAAAATGATCGATTCGGTTCTTTCAGGTAAAAGCCTGCGCGCCCGCCTGACGCTCAAGGCACTTTTGTCTCTTGCCATTCTTGCGCTTTCCGTGGCGCTTCCCCAGTTGGTTCACCTTTGCTTCGGCGCGGGCATGGGGGTCACGCTGCTCCCCATGTATCTGCCGGTGCTGCTCGGCGCCGGGTTGCTCGGCGTGCGCTGGGGCGTGATGGTCGGCGTGCTTTCCCCTGTTGTGAGTTTTGCGCTGACCTCGCTCTTCTCCTCTCCCATGCCCGCCCTTTCACGGCTTCCCTTCATGATGGCCGAGCTGGCGGTCTTTGCGCTCGTCGGCGGTCTCTTTGCAAAAAAAATTGAAAAGAATATGCTCTGGGCCTTCCCCGCTGTTCTTGCGGCGCAGATTTGCGGACGCGGCAGTTTTCTCCTGCTCTCGGTGCTTTTCGGCCGCTTTGCTTCCCTGCCGGCCACACTGGTGCTTTCACAGGTAAAAGCCGGTATTCCCGGTCTTTTGTTGCAACTGGCGCTAGTGCCGCTTTTCTTCTTCCTTTTCGGTCAGCTCCTTTCAAAGGAGAAAAACCGTGACTGATCTCCAGAAAGCCCAAAACGCGCTCCCCGGCCACACACTGGCGCTCTGCCGGGGAGAAGAAATCCTCACGGACGACCGGCGTGGCGTTGCGCCCATGCTGTCCTTTCTTTCAGAGGGACGCGATCTTTCGGGCTTTTGCGCCGCCGACCGCGTGGTGGGCAAAGCGGCCGCCCTGCTCTTTCTGAAAGCGGGCGTGCGCGAACTCTTTGCCGAGGTTCTCTCCGAAAGTGCGCTGGTGCTCCTTCGGAAGGCCGGACTTCCCTGTACTTACGGCACGCTCACGCCCGCCATCATCAACCGGGAGGGGACCGGCCCCTGCCCGATGGAAAAAGCCGTCCGGGACACCGATGACCCGGAGACCGGTTACGCGCTCATCTGTGAAAAATTCCGTCAGATGACCCTTGGCAAAAAACCGTAAAACGCAGGGGGCACCCGCTTTTGGCGGGTGCCCCCTGCGTTTGTATGGGTGTCAAAGGCTCGTCTCCTGACTGGCTCTGAGCCCATTTCTTCAGTTCGGCTTCCGACATTCCGTTGACAACGCCGCCCGCCTTGAAGGTGGCGTTCGGGCAGCTTTTCTTCAGCGCCTCCACAGTCTTTCCCATGTCACTGCCGCCGTATCAATATGACGATAGCCGAGTTTTACGGCGGTTCTGACAATCCCGGCCGCTTCCCCGTCGTCTATGCACCAGGTCCCGAATCCGAGCGCCGGGATCTCCACGCCGTTATTCAGTCTGACGGTCTCCATATTTTTCTCCTCCTTTTGCATGGCAGGGTGACAGAAAGCCCCCCGGGCCCGCCCCCAAGCCGTTTTTCAGGGTCCGCACCGCTCACGCCCGCGGCACGGTCTCCGGAGCGGCTTTGAAATATATGATTGCAAAATCAGTATAGCACGCCTTGCCGGCAAAGTAAAGCCCGGACATTCAAAAGATTTTTTAAAAATTTCATTCGGGTTCTTGACATTTTTCCGGAGTGTGCTATAGTCGTTGTAGGTACAACGATGTTTATACAACAAAAAGTGCGTCAAGGAGGATCTCTCATGGACATAACGGAACGAAAAATTACCAAAATCGCGCGCGAGGCAGAAAAGCTGGTGTTGCTTTCCCTGCGCGAAAAAAGCGTCGGCACGGCGGAAATTGACCTGATCCATGCGCTAAGACACCATCCCGGTTGCACGCAGGCAAAACTGACGGAACTGCTACACGCCGACAAAGCCGCCATTGCGCGCAGGACAAAAAATCTGGAAACCAAAGGATATCTTGTCCGCCGGGAAGATCCGGACGACCGCCGCAGTCAACTGCTCTTCCCCACGCAAAAGGCCGAAGAGCTGAAATCCTCCAAGGCGGAGATCGAGGCCTCTTTTTACGAATATCTCGCTTCCGCGCTGACAAAGGAAGAGGCCGAGACCTTCGCCTCTTTACTGGATAAACTGTACACGGCGTCGAAAACCGAAAGCCGGGCGGGCTTTCCGCACTTTAACCGATAACAGGAGACGGCAAAACAGATGAAACGCAAAAAAATATTCGATCCGGGCCGGATCGGCTCCTATTTCCGCGCGGAATGGTTGCCTTTGACCTTTGTCACCCTGACCGGATTGGTTTATAATGTAGGTTTGCTAGCCACTCCGTGGTTTGAAGGCCGGCTGGCGCAGTGCCTTGCCGACATCCTTGGCCAGAACAGCACCGCCGGCGCCATGACCCTGTTGGTTCTTTCTTATCTGGCCGTCACGCTGACCGTGCAGGCGGCCCGGTTTGTCAAGCGCTTTTATGTCCGGCGGTTTGCCAATAACGTCAACCGGCGCATGAAAGGCGTGCTTTACGGGAATCTGGTGCGCCGGAGCCGGGCGTCGCTGGAAAAAGAAGGGGTCGGAGAGCTGATGACCAAGGCCATTTCCGATGTGGATGACTGCGCGGAGGGCATGCGGAAATTCACCACCGAAGTTTTTGATACCGGCGTGGCTCTGCTCGGCTATGCCGTCATGCTTTTCGTTTACGACTGGCGGCTGGCGGCTCTCAGTCTGATTTTTCCGCCCATCTCCTATTTCTGCGCGGCGCTGATGAAAAAGCCGGTGCAGCGTGCGGGAGCGGCCTACAAAAAATCGGCCGGAGCGCTGAGCGCCGACACGCTGGACCGCGCGCAGAACGCCGTGACCTACCGCGTATACGGCTGTGAGGATTTCAGAACCGGACGCTATGAAAAAACGCTGACGCAATATGAAAAAAGCGCGGTGCGCGCCAATGCGTGGCAATCCGCTCTGCCCCCGCTGTACCTGGCGGCATCCGGAGCCGGCGTGCTCTTCATTTTGTGGTTCGGGGGCAAAAATGTCCTGGGCACAGGGTGGCGCAACTGGAACATTGCAGCGTTTACCACCTTCCTTTCCTGTTTTACCAAGCTGACGGTCAAATCCTCCAAGGTGGCCAAACTCTTCAATTCGGTGCAAAAGGCCGAGGTCTCCTGGAAGCGCATCCGGCCGCTGATGAGACCGGCAAAGCCACCGGAACCCCTTGCCGTCCCGCCGGCATCCGAAGTCACGCTTTGCAACCTCTCGTTTTCCTATGGCGGGACTCCTGTTTTCGCCGGACTTTCGCTGACGGCACGCCCCGGCGAAATCATCGGCGTGACCGGTCCGGTCGCCTGCGGAAAATCCACCTTCGGCCGCGTGTTTCTCTGCGAGGCGCCCTATGGCGGTTCGGTCCGGTTCGGCAGGCGGGAGCTCTCCGGCCTCACCCCGCGTGAGATCGCCGCGACCGTCGGATATCTGGGGCACGACCCGGAACTGAGCGCCGACACCGTGCGCGACAATATCCTCTGTGGCAGCAGGCAGGACGAATCGCCGTATCTGGCAGCCACCGCGCTGACCCGCGAGGTGCAGACCATGGAAAACGGGGCCGGGACGGTCATCGGCAACAACGGTACGCGTCTGTCCGGCGGGCAGGCGCAAAGACTGGCGCTCGCCCGGACGCTGGCGCACCCCCGGCCGGTTTTGATCCTGGACGACCCGTTTTCCGCGCTGGACCGGAAAACGGAGGATGCGATATTTGAAGAACTGCGGCGTTACGCCCAAGGAAGGGTCGTTTTCCTCATCTCGCACCGGCTGTACCACTTCCCGCAAATGCAAAAAATCATTTTCATGGAAAACGGGGAAACAGCCGTCGGCACGCACGAGGAACTGATGGCAACCCTACCCGCTTACCGGCGGCTTTACCAAAGTCAGACAGGAGGTCACACCCATGAAGAACAGACATCCTGAGACCGGCGTGTTTTCCGCCGTCCGCACGGCCGTGCGGACGCATCGTATACTTTCCGTCGGTACGGTTCTTTGCGTGGCGGCATCCATCGTTTCTTCCCTTCTCCCCCCGCTGCTGCTTGCCCGCGTCATCGACAGCCTGACCGCCGGACTGCCGCTTTCCTTTACCGCGGCTCTGCTTTATTTCGGCAGTCTCGCGCTGGAGGGGGTTCTGTCCTCGGCGCAGGAGACCCTGCTGGTACTTTTCGGGCAGAAAATGACGCACGCATTGCGCTCCGAAATGTCCCGGAAACTCACCCGGCTGCCCGCCGGCACGCTGGCGGCGCAAAACCCCGGCGAGGTCGCCGCGCGCTTTTCGGGTGATGTGGACACCGTGGAAGCGCTGTTCACCTCCGGCATTATCAGCATGATCGCAGATGCGTGCCGGATTCTGTCCATTCTGGCGGTCATCGCGGTCAAAAACACGGGGTTGGCGCTGATTTTACTGCTGGTTCTTCCGATCCTCACCGTCTTCACCCGGTTCGTGCAAAAGAGAATGATGTCCGCTCAGCTTGAAAACCGCCGCGCCGTTGCCGCCGTTTCCGGTCAGGTGCCGGAGACCCTGCACAACATCCGGACGATTCACGCGCTGGGACTGGAAGAATACATGGCAAAGCGCTATGACCGGCGCATCGGCGAGAGCTATACCGCCGTGGAAAAAACCAATTTTTACGACGCGCTTTATTCTCCCGTGGTGCTCCTGCTCAACGCCGCAGTGGTCGGCGCGGTCATGCTCCTTTCCGTCTCCGGAAAGCCGGAAATACTCGCGCTTTTCGGCATGTCGGTCGGAACCTCGGTTGCTGTCATCAACTACATTTCCCGGATTTTCTCCCCGATCGAGAGCCTGGGCATGGAGATACAGACCATTCAGTCGGCCATGGCAGGCGTCAAGCGGATCGACGCATTTCTCTCCCAAGCGGAGCGGACGCTCCCGGAAGAACGGGCAACCGCCGCCCGCGGGGACATCGTGCTTTCCCATGTGACTTTCGGCTACAAAAGCCGCCCGGTCCTGCGCGATTTTTCCATGACGGTAAAAGAGGGAGAACAGGTCACACTGATCGGCAGAACCGGCGCCGGAAAAAGCACGGTGTTCCGGCTGTTGCTGGGACTTTACCGGCCGGAAGCCGGATCCGTCACCATCGGCGGGGTGGATGTCGGGAAAATAACCGACCGCGAACGCCGATCGTGCATCGGCTGTGTGGAGCAGCATTTCTCCCGTGTGCCGGGGACCGTGGCGGATCAGATCACGCTGGGCGACCCGCGCATCACCCAAGATCATGTGTGCAAAGCGGCCGAATTGGCCGGCATGGACGAGGCCATCCGGTCTTTGCCGGACGGTTACGATACCGTCTGCACAGACGGAATGTTCTCGCAGGGAGAGTGGCAGCTGCTCTCCATTGCGCGCGCCGCCGCGTCCGATCCCGCTATCCTGCTTCTGGATGAAATAACCGCCAATCTGGACGCGGAAACCGAAGCGCGCGTGTTGGGGGCGCTGCGCCGCGCCTCCGACGGACGCACCGTGCTTTCCATCTCCCACCGGATTTATGAAGATCTCGGCGGCAGAACTGTAGAAATGAAAGCCTGTGCCGACCCCGGAAATGCAGATCGGGTGTCGCCCCGTTCGGGCGAAAAAGCAACCGGAATGGCTTTGCGCTGATTTAAACTCTGTTTCATTTTGCAACGGTGCGATATGCTATACTGGATCTCCGGTATAAAGGAGGCATAAACCATGCGGATCTGTCAAAAACTCAGTGCGCGGCCGGACCGTCTCAGTATACAAAAGCGCCTGACCTATTCCAATATTCTGATGTTTCTCATCCCCGTTGCGTGACGCTGATATCCGCGCTCGGGGCGCAGGTTCCCGCATTCCGGGCACTGGAAGAAGTGCGGGAAGAACGGGAAAAAAGCGGCGCGACCGCCGTCGAGGATCCGGCACAGTCGGAAAACGGCAGCGGATTCAAAGGCCGCGAACACGAATGCAAACTCATGTTGCGCCAACTGGCTCCCATCGGAACGGGCACAAAGGCCGCGTTTGCAATACTGGCTCTTCTGGCTCGCCGCGTTTTACGGGATTACGCTTGCCGAATGGTTTTATAAAACGGCCGTGCGCCATGAATTGAATCGCGCACTTTGGCCGATACTGGGATTGGTTCTCAACCTTTTTGCCCTTCCGCTTTTGCTTGTCGCGCTCTGTGATCCGAAACGCGCGCAAAAGCAGGTCTGAAAATGAAAAGAACGGATTATTTCAGGCTTGCCAAATGGTTGCTTCAAAGGGAATCAAACCGTCTTTTGCGGGGATTTGGAGCGGAACTTTGCATGGATTCCGTTCTGCCGGACGGCAATCCTTTGACTTACCTGCGCGGCATACGCGGCAGGCAGGGGTTGCACGGACACAACGCGGAGATCACCGGCAAATGGATCTGCCGACTGGTCATAAGCCTGACAAAAGCCAAAAAAGCCGGGGCCCTATGCGGCCTTCGGCTCGGGACGGCGCTGCACTATCTTGACGACGCATTTACCTATCCGCACCATGCCTGTTTTACAGGTTCACTTTCGGATCATATCGCCTATGAAGCCTCTTTGCACCGCGCCTTTATCTCCTATCTGGCAGACGGTTGCCACCCGTGGCCATGGGCGCATATTCCGGATTTCGGCACCTATTTTGCCGATATGCTCCGGTTGTATGCCCGTGCCCGAAAAAGCGAACAGACCGATTGCCGTTTTATCACCCTGATGTGCAGTATGGTGTTTGAAAGCGTTCTTCATCCGGTCCGAAAAGAAAAGGAGGGCCCCCTTGAAAATCCTGATTACAACAGATTTATTCCTGCCGGCCGTCAACGGGGTCGTGACCTCGGTGCTTTCGCTGGTTCACGGATTGGAGGAGCGCGGCCATGAGGTCAAGATTCTGACGCTGTCCGAAACCGTTCACAGCTATACAAAGGGAAATGTCATCCGTATCGGTTCTTTTGGCGCGGGACGGCTCTATCCGGGCATCCGGATCCGCGGTTTCTGCCCCCGGAAAATCCTGCGTGAACTGATCTGCTGGCACCCGGATATCGTCCACAGTCAGTGCGAGTTCAACACCTTCCGGATTGCGCGTCTGGTCGCACGGCGATGCAAAATCCCTCTCATTCATACCTATCACACGGTTTACGAGGACTATACGCATTATTTTTCCCCCAGCATGCGCGTCGGGCGGGCCATGGCACAGCGCTTTACCCGGCGCATTACAAAACGGGTGGACGCCGTAATCGTCCCCACCGAAAAAGTGCGCCGGCTGTTGGAGTCTTACCGGGTCAAGGCACCGGTATCCGTCATCCCGACCGGCCTTGAGCAAAAAAAAGACCGTTGCGGGAACGCGGCGGACGCGCCGGCATTGCGCCGCAGACTCGGCATTCCGGATGACAAACGGATTCTGCTCTTTCTGGGAAGACTGGCAGAAGAAAAAAATATCCCCGCGCTGTTTCATCTGCTCCGTTATCCCGGGCTGTACGATGCGGTGCTGGTACTGGTGGGGGACGGCCCCTACCGCCCGGAACTGGAACGGCAGTCAAAGGCGCAAAAGCTTTCGGACCGTGTGTTCTTCGCCGGCATGGTACCTCATGCACAATCAGAAAGTTACTATCGCCTTGGCGATGTATTTGTCAATGCGTCCGGCAGTGAAACGCAGGGGCTGACCTATATCGAGGCCATGGCTGCCGGCCTTCCCGTGGTCTGTCGCGCCGATCCCTGCGTGGAAGGCCTGATCGACAGCGGCAAGAACGGCTTTGCCTGTAAAAATGAGGCCGAAATGGCTCTTGCGGCGGAAACGCTGCTCTCGGATGCGGCACTGCGAAAGTCCGTCACCGATGCGGCGAAAGCGCTGGTCTCATCGGTCTACACTTCCGGGGCGTTTGCCGCGGCGGTGGAAGGCCTTTATCTTCAGATAACGGCAGGCGCTCCGATCCGGCTGAAAGCATAAGGACCTTTTCACACTTTGCTCTTTTCCGCCGGTATCGGGGCGTGGTCGCGCCGTCATAAAATTGCCAATATCCTGGAAGCCACAACCCGTTGCCTTTGTGTCAATTCCGTCTGCAATCCTGATGACATTTCGCGCCTGTATCTGTTTGTTCTTTTTCCAACGGATACACTTACTCTGTCACATCACCAGTGAAAGCGCGGCATAATCGCCGATGTTCTCACCCAGTTCTGCAGGCAGAATCTGCAAACAATCAAGCGATTGCGGCAGCGCCTCTTTCCGGAGCGCCCGCTCCATTCCCCGGCGCAACAATTCCCCGGAGCGCATGAAAATGCCGCCCAGCACAATGCGTTCCGGGTTGAAAAGATCAATCAAGACGGCAAGCGTCTCTCCCAGCATTTCTCCGCACTCGGTGTAAATATCACGGCAGAAAGCGTCCCCCGCCTTGGCCATGCCCGCAATCATTCCGGCCGTAAAAGCGAGGGGATCTCCGTCCGCGGCACGCAACAACGGCTCGGCCGCGGGATTCCCCACGGAACGGATCGCGGCCAACCGCGCAATGCCGCCGCCACTGCAAAAGCCTTCGGCCGAGCCCTCTTTTCCATAGCCGACCGGCCCTTTGGGGCGAAGCCGCACATGGCCGATCTCGCCCGCATTGCCGTTTGCACCCCGGTAAAGCTTTCCGTCCAGGATCAACCCGGCGCCAAGACCCGTACCGAAAGTCAGAAAAATCATATTGCGGCATCCGGCACCTGCGCCTAATTTCCATTCGGCCAGCGCACAGGCGTCCGCGTCGTTGCCAAGAACAGCCGGCGCACCGTAGCGCTCCCTGAAAAAAGTGCAGACCGGCACGGCGTCCCAACCCGGCAGATTGGGGGGTGAGAGCACCCATCCCCTTGCGGCGTCCAGCGGCCCGCCGCAGGCAATGCCGATCCCGGCCGGGGCGGGGATCCCGCCGTCGGAAAGCAGTTCGTCGGCAAGATTGCCCAGCTTCCGGAGCATTTCATCCGGTGTCCCCCCGGTCTTTATTTTCTTTTTACCGAGAATCTCCGGCTTTTTTCCCTCTCCCGTCCGAACGGCCAGTGACGCGGCGCATTTTGTTCCGCCGATGTCTATGCCGAGATAAGCCTTAGTCATGGCCGTTCTCTCTTTGCCGCCGAAAGGTTTCCCCCGGCACAGGATGGACGGCAGAGCAGATTTTCAGGTTGTCTGTTCATTTTTTCTCCTTCAAAAGCCTTCCGGATCGGCATTGTATCCGGCTTTCTTCATAAATTCACAATAATCATCAAACGAAAGATCTTCTCCGATACGGGAAACGAAATGATTCGCGCCTGCGGCATCCCCTTCCCAACTGATCAGAAGGAACCGGGCGGCCTCCTGCGGCAGTCTGCCCGCGACGCTCTTGCCGTCCGCGTCCACCGCCACACGGCCGGAGAGCAGAATTTTTCCGCTCATTGCGTCGGTCACGGTAAAGGAGAGCCCCACCGCCCCGGTCGTGTCATTGACGGCCACAAGCGGAAGATCTCCCTTGTCGTCCGGCTCATCAAAAAGAAGGCAAACCGGCGCCTGTGCGCGTCTGATATAAAAATAGGCCAATTTCCTGCGACCGTAATAGTCCACCACAGCATCCGAGATCTCCGGGAAACCGTCAATGAGATTCCACCAGATGATGCCGCTCCGGTAACCCTTTCCGGCGCGGAAATGCTCCACGAAAAATTTCATGGCCTCGGCCTGTGAGATCTGACTTTGAAGCGCATAATCCTCCAGCGAAAGATTTGCGGCATCCCGGCCGAAGAGCCGCTCGACCTGCCTGGTCATAAGCGGAATACGGTAAGCATAAGGAGCCCCGGCGCTGACCTCCGGGCAGGTGGCGTGCAGGAGCCAGTCGGCATCCGTGCACACATTCCGGTCTCCCCGGCCGCCCAGATGCTCCGGACGGATAAACTGCCGCAGACTCGCGGGGGAGGGGCAACCGTGATACCCCGTCTCGGACGCGAAATGGCAAAAAGATTTTCCGATGTAAAAATCCCCCTTGAACCAGTCGCGCGGCCCCCACAGATGATCCTCCGAAAGAGGTCCGCCGCCCCGGACGGCTTCTTCGTCGTGATAAGGAGAGGAAGGCAGATAGGGTCGCGTACCGTCATGGTCGGCCACCACGGCCGGCAGCACGCGCCGGGTGAGGCGGTTTTCATTGGGATCGCGCATCGTTGCGGCGCGCGTACCCGTCCACCGGTTTTTCCGGCCCCACGCCAGGCAAAAATCATCGCACTCGTTGTCCCCCGACCACAGCGCGATGGCGGGATGATGGCGCAGGCGTTTGACGACCGAAACCGCCTCCTCCCGCAAAAGCGAAGCAAAAGCGTCGTCCTGGGGATAAACGGCGCAGGCCATCATAAAATCATGCCAGATAAGAATCCCGTGCTCGTCGCACCAGTCGTAAAAGGAATCGGTGCGGTAAACGCCGCCGCCCCAGATGCGCACCATGTTACAGCCGATGTCGTCAATCAGCGCCGTCTCGCGCGCATAAAGCGTGTCGCCCACAGCCGGGAAAATATCGGTAGGCACAAGATTGGTGCCCAGCACAAAGATTTTTTGCCCGTTTACAATCAGATCAAATTTTCCTTCCGGCCCGGCAAAAGAAGTGCGCTCCAGCGAAACGGTGCGAAGGCCGGTCCGGAAGGTCACGCGGTCCACCGCCGTGCCGTCCCTCAGAAGCGTAACGGTCACCGTGTAAAGATAGGGTTTTCCCCGCCCCTTCACCTGCCAGATTTTCGGGTGCTCCACCCGGCAGTTCAGTTCGTTGTTGATGCCGAACGCGGCGGCTTTCTCCTCAAAGACCGAATCCTCACATTCGCCGCGTACCCAAAGGGTGAAACGGCGCAGATCATCTTCATGCGTGTGAATCTTCACCCGCACCGAAACCGAGGCCTGACGGTCGCTCAGTTCGCGCACCGATAAAAACGCGTCCGAAAGCCGCGTGGACGGACGGCGGGAGAGCGTGACCGGCCGCCAAAGCCCCGCCGACAACGCGCGGGGCAGAATATCCCAGCCATACATATAGGGGGCTTTCCGCACATACAAAGAATCCAGATTATAGCGAAGCGCCCAGCCGGCCGCCGGGAGGTCCTTTTCCATGACATAGACCGAAACGGGAATCAGGTGCACCAGAAGTTCATGCCGCCCGGGCGGCAGGCCGCGCAGAGAAAACTCGTGCGGAATCAGCATATTCTCGGTCTTTCCGAGCAACGCACCGTCCACAAAAATCTCCGAAACGGTATCAATTCCGCCAAAGCAAAGGAAAAGATCGTCCTTTGTCTCTTCGGTCTCAAAAGAGGCCGTGTAAAAGAAATGCGTGCGCTCCAGTTCCTGACAGCGCAGAATATTGTCGCCGTAGGCAAGGTCTTCGGGCAAAACGCCCGCCAAGGCAAGATCCCGTTCCACGCACCCCGGCACAACGGCCGGACAAACCGGCAGTCCTTCGTTTATGAGATCTGCCTCGGTCCGGGGCGAGAATCCTTTTTCATAAAGGGCGTGATGTCCCATACGGTAAAGGCGAAACCCCGTGACGGTCTTTTCTTCTCTCATTTCCGCGTTCTCCCTTTCAGGTCGTTCTTTGCCCACATTATACCCTGTCCTTGCGCGTTTGGCAAGAGGACGCCGCGTAATTTATCACTTGTCACTTGAAATTAAGGATAAGTATTGATTTTAGCCGTTTTTGGCGTTATAATATTCATAGAATCACTCTTCAGATCTGAAAAGAGGTCTGCGCCGTGTTTGCATTTGTTGTCTGTCCGGCGCCTGCAATCCCTTTTCCGGAAACATATTGATCCGGAAAGAGCGGTTTGTTGTTTTTGATGCCGTTCCGCAATCATATGATATCTTGACCTTTTCACTTCGCTTTTGCGGAAGTCGTTTTGTCATATCCATAACATGAAGGCACTGTAAAGTTAAAATGAAAAGATAGCTCACGAAATCATAGAAAAGCTTCA
>CAJJIY010000017.1 GCA_905187695.1 uncultured Eubacteriales bacterium
CTTTGTCCGAAATCTTTGAAGGACAGATTTCTCCGCCCGGAATTCACAAAGAGTTCCTTGAAAAAAGTCGCAAAATATGGTAAAATAGAAGCATCACAGAAGAAGGAGGTGTTACGATGGCGACGAAAAAAGAAAAGTATGAGAGTATGCGGATCATGTCCCTTGAGGGCAGCGTGCTGTATAAAAACGAGGGATTTACCGCCCTCAAGAACGGCAAGCCCGATCCGGGTGCTTTTCGCGGCGTGATTGATGAGAGTCTGGACACGCTGAAACTTGCGGAGATATACGAGCGTCACGAGGATGAAATCGGCTACCCTTATCTTGAAGGCGATCACAATTACTGCCGTGCCATTGTCAACGTCTCCTTTGAACGGGCAGTCAAGGTGTTTGAGTCCTGCGGCAACCGCTATGTCCGGAACGGCTATACAGTGATCGATGCGGATATGGAAGACCACGTCTGCATCCGTACCGAAAACGGCAGACCGACGCTTGTTGCCATCGAGGTGTCCTACAGAGATAAGGGCGGATATGCTCCCGTTGAGCATCCGGTCTCGGATGACATTCTCGGCAGGTATTTCGTTTATGATGCAGAGTCTCTTACCTATCGCAGAAGCGACAAGGTCATTCCCACCGCCTTCACCTGTCAGGATATCCGTGAGCATCTCTACACACATGGCTTCGATATCGACGGCATCCACTACGTTCGCTACAAGCGAAGCGCGGGAGCGAGCCGTGACGGTCGTTGTCTTTTCATTGCCGAGCCGCTGTATGCGGATATGATGGCATGGAGCTCCTGCGACCTCTCTGCCGATACCGCCTCCGACCAAGCCTCTTGGCAGGCGTATATTGCACTGACACTCAGCAGTATCGAAAGCACGATCAGGCTCCCCAAGAAATCTATCCTCATCATCCGTGACAGAGTCAGCCGCTTCAAAGCAGATGCCGTCTGCGTTAAGGAAACAGACGCTCACGACCTCCGAGCAGAGGAAGAAGAAACCGAGGTCGAAAACGTGATCTGGGACGGCGAAGCTCTGCTGGACGCAAGCGTGTTCTTTGAGAACGGATATAACGACCATGGTATGATGCTCCTGCGTAACCGTTTCTTCAAGACCTGCGCCTTCAATACCAACCTGCAGGACTGGTTTACGGATAACTGTATCACGCAGGTCAGCCAGCTCGCCGGCTATACCACGGCGAGAGATATCAAGGACATCAAGCTGGTCATCACCGAGAGCAGTGTGAAGTATCTCAAATTCATGCCGAAGGATATGCCATTCGAGCAGAAGTGCAGGCGTTTTCTTGATGCACTCTATGAGGGCAAGAAAAACTCCGAGTTCGGTGTGGTCAAGGCTGACCACGATGCGCCGCTGATGGACGGCAGAATGGCATACACAAACTATCAGCTCCTCAACACCCTCGGGCTCACCCGTGAGGGCATCGGCAAGCTCCTTGAACCGTCCTTCCGCTATCTGCAGGATATGCTGGACAGGTCGCCTGTTCTGCGTTATCAGATCAATATGACCACCGACCACGCCACCATTGCGGAACAGGAACTGCCCGACCTTGCCAAATACCGTCGGGATACCGTTCTCGACATGACCTGCCGCACGCCGCTGTTCGAGCAGACCGAGTTCTACAAATCCTTCCGCAGCGATACCACCAAGTATTTTAAGAAAAGGATGAAGAAAGGAAGAGTGGCCGTCTGTGGTAACTACGAGGTGCTCTTCGGAAATCCTTACGAATTCCTTGTGGCACTCACCGACGAGAGCTACGAGCCGACCGAGTCCTTCTCGCTGGAGGACGGACAGGTATGCACCACGGGCTTCGCTCACGGCGAGATGGTGCTCTGCGCACGCAGTCCTCATATCACCATGGGCAATCTCTACCTCGCAAGGAACACGCATAGCTACGACCTTCTGCGGTACTTCAATCTCACGCCTAATATCATTTGCGTAAACGCCATTGAGAGTAATATACAGCAAAGGCTTAACGGTTGTGATTACGATTCCGACTCCATGCTTGTTACCAACGGCAAGTGGCTGGTAAACGGCGCGATTGCCGGTTATGAACTTCTGAAAGTTCCCGTTTGCAAGGTGGAGCCTATTGGAAGATCCGAATACGGGAACACGCCGAAACACATCGCACAGCTTGATCAGACCATTGCCAAGAACAAGATCGGTGAGATCGTCAACCTCTCCCAGTTCCTTAACTGCTTACTATGGGATGGACTCTTCACCGAGCAGGGAGAGCATCACCCGATGGATATCTATCACGACATCTGCATCCTCGCCGTACTGTCGGGCATGGAGATCGACAAGGCAAAGCGACTGTACGCAGTGGATTCTGCCAAGGTGCTTGCAAGGCTCCGTCACTACCGTCAGAATTTCAAAAAGAAAAACGGCGGTAATCTCCCTTCGTTCTACAAATTTATTGTGGGAGATGAGAGCGCCGACGTTGGCGAGAACACCGCCAAGTTCGAAGCCCCCATGTCCTTCGTTCACGATGCTGTAGCAAGCCATAACGGCAGAGCTGCCTACACCAAAACCATTCCGCTCTCCGAGCTCTTCGAACTCGATCCCACTGACGCAGGAGCAAACGATACCCACAAGAAGCAGAATATCATCGCGGCGGTCACGGAAGCTCACACCAAGATCACGACGATGCAAACTGCCATGAAGGATGCCGACGATGACGAGAAGCTCATCCTCTGCGGTGAGGCAAACGAGGTATATCAGACCTGCCTCAAAACGGTATCAAAGAACGTGGCGAACGACCATATCCTCTGCATGCTTCTTTCGGAAATCGACCATCCAGAGAAATCAAAATACGGTATCAAGTCCTGCCGCCATCTTCTGCTCGCATGCCTTCTCTACGAAGAGAACCGCAGGCTTCTTTCCAAGATCAAAACGGTCGAGGGCTTCGAGCCTTATGACCTTGTCAGAGTGGATCCCGAAAGCGTTCCCGAAGGATACCGCACGGAAGATATCTATGGTTTTCCTCACGGGCATCTGCTGATCAAATAACAGAAACAACACACCTATGAGTGTCGAGAAAAAATCTCGGCACTCTTTTTTTATTCGCAAAGAAAGGAGGTAGAGTGAATGAAGCAGTCGATTTTTAAGAGCCGGGATGAACTGCCCATGTTCCTTACGGTCATGGACGTGGCAAATCTTCTCGGTATCTCTCGGGCAAGTGCCTATGAACTTGCAAGAGAAGAAAACTTTCCGAAGTTGAAAATCGTTCAGGGCAGAACGATTATTCCGCGCGATAAGCTCTTCGAATGGCTCGATGGGCAAACGAGATATGATGAAATCAAACGATAAGAAAGGACATTGAATGACGAATTATCCATTAACCAATCTCGAAAAAGATAAGGAAAGTAGGGTGGGGGAAAAACCCCCACCCTAAAATTCAAGCACGAAAGGCGAATGATAGTTACAAGGCGTAACAACCGCAGAAACGGTTATAACACCACTTTAATTAATCAAAACTGTACCAAGGTGTGCGAAGAAAAGTCTTACTCCACACAGAAATACCACCGAGTTCGGGCATGTCCGAGAGATCTTCACATTTTCGCTTTTCATAGCATAGCAGGATAAAGCCATGTCTATGAGCCATGGCGAATCACATCGCACGGCAACGCCGAGCGAAGAAAAAGCACGGTGTAACAAGGCTTTTTGCAGATTGATAACGAATCGCAAAAAACAGCCTTCATGTCTGCTGTGTGCCAAAATCGGGGGTTGTCAGTCTGATACCCCCAAAAATACAAGGCGTTGCAACGCAATTTTGGATGTCTGCTTGCGGCACCTTTAAAAAATAATGAAAGAATGAGGTACAACCTATATGAATCAAAACAATCAAAATTTATCCGCTAAAGGCGTAAGCCTTACCCCTTCTCAATGGGAACGTTGCGAACGTCTTGTCGATGAATACGGCAAAAAGTCTCGCAATTCCTTCATCCGTGAAGCTGTGGATTTCTATTGCGCATGGCTCGAAAAGGAGCATATGGAGAGATTCCTTCTGCCTTCTCTCGAGTCGGTAATGGATGCGAAGATCAAGGACAGCGAAGGTCGTATCCGAAACGTTGAATTCAAAATGGGCGTTCAGATCGCAATGCTTACCGAGCTTCTCGCTGACCATTTGGGTTATTCCGAAGAAGATATGGAGCGGATGCGAGCTGATGCCATCCGCCATATGAAGGAAACCAACGGCTCCTTCCGCTTCTGATTGCGAGGTATGAATGGCAAAAATTATTGTAAAAGCGCCGTTCTATAAGCCCGGACATCGAACCGAGTCGGGGCAGTCACGCGGTGGATACGCTCACTATATCGGAACGCGCGAGGGCGTTGAGATCCTCCGTAGCGGAATGGCAGGCTATATCGGTGAGCGCCGTGGCTCTCACGGACTCTTTTCCGACGAGGGCGTGGACGTTTCTCTTTCAAAAATCAGTGAGGAGATCGACAATCATCCCGGCAACGTGTGGGGATTTATCATATCACTGAAGCGTGAGGATGCCGAGAGAGTGGGATACAATTCTGCCGAGCAATGGGTCAACCTCCTGCGCTCCCGACGGAATGTTATTGCCAAAGAGATGGGCATTGCTCCCTCAAATCTTCGCTGGGTCGCCGCCTATCACAACAAGGAAACCAACCCTCACGTCCACATGTTGGTATGGTCGTCCCGACCGCAAGAGCCGTATCTTTCCCGCGAAGGCATTCACAATATCAAGCAAACGCTTGCCTCGGATATCTTTCGCCAAGAGCATCTACAGATTTATAAGAAACAGACAGAGGCAAGAGATGATATCAAGGAGCGTTGTCGACAACACATCGCAGAGCTGTCCGCTCAAATTAAAGATGGCAATCACGCCTTCTCGCCCGAAATAATTATGAAAATGCAGTTGCTTTCGGAAAAGCTTCAGAGGCATAAGGGCAAAAAGGTCTACGGATATCTCGATAAAAATACCAAGGCACTGGTCAAGGATATCGTAAGATTGCTCGGAGCTGACAAGCAGATCTCGGCAATGTATGACGCATGGCACAGCTACAAATGCGAGATCGTTCGTACCTATACCGATGAGGTTCCCGACAAGATTCCCATCGAGGACAACGAGGAATTCAAATCGATTCGCAACGCTGTTGTCAAAAGTGCGTCGGAGATATGCTTTCCGTCTGCACAACCGGAGCGAGAGATCGACTACGATTATTCAGAGCTGAAGGAGAGAAAAAACGATTTTGATTATCTCTCATTCCATGCTGACTTCCGTGATGACCCGATGCTTTTCTACCGTCTCGGCAGATATTATCTCGAAAAGACCGACGATATGGAGAACGCAGAATGGTGGCTTCGCAAGGCGGCTGACCGAGGGCTTGAGCTCGCCTCTTACCTCGTCTATAAAGCCTACCGTGACGGAAAGTTTACCGAAAGGCCCAGCGATAAGCTACGCTATCTCCGCATGGCTGTGGATAAAAACTTCGGCTATGCCGAGTATGAATACGCAAAGTATCTGATGGATAAGTCGCCCAATGTCGCCAAGGAATATTTCAAACGAGCCGCCGCTCACGGCAGCTTCCAAGCGGAATACACCTACGGTAAGATGCTCTTTGACGAGGGTAAGCGCGAGGAAGCCAAGGAATGGTTTGAACGTTCCGCACGGACAGATGCGTGGACACAGACGAGAGTCGGGC
Source organism: uncultured Eubacteriales bacterium (assembly GCA_905187695.1). GTDB lineage: Bacteria > Bacillota > Clostridia > Oscillospirales > CAG-272 > Firm-07. The sequence goes on from CAJJIY010000017.1 coordinate 5,688, forward strand.
TATTACTTTACTATGAGTACGAGGACTATGAGGCAGGCAAAGCCTTCCTTTCCTCTGCCGCCGATCAAGGCTACGAGCCTGCCCGTGAGGTGCTACGCTCCATCGAGCAGGGGCTCAACGCACGGATCGTCATCGGTGTATGCGATCTGTTCTATTACGCAGGCAACATCCTTGACGAGCGATGCGAGGATATGTACAGCCAAGAGCATACGATTGATTATCACGGCATTGACAAGAAACAGCGCCGTGAGAATCAGGCAAAGCGGCAAGGAATCCTTATGTATTAACCTATCCCGAAAGGAACTTTGATAACAATTTGATAACTATTCAAAAAAACGCTGGATATTGTCTCGAACGTGTGATATGTTTGGGGTACGCAAGCGAAGGGAGAATGATATGGCAGAGTTAATAAAAAAGCAGTATGTACGAGTTGTTTCGGTAGAACTGCGCAATCCGTCGGAAATATGCCAAGAGAGGAATTGGCGAAAGGAATTTGAAGGCTTCTGCGGTGTCATGCATATTTATCAGAGCCAACACAAATCCCCCGGAAAGCACTATATCGTGATATACGATATAGCGAAAAACTATCTGAAAACCGGCGCAGGTGATTTGGTAGAGTGCAAAAACCGCATAACGCTGACAACTAAAAATAGTATATACACCTTTGAGTGTATCAATATCGAAAGAAAGGCAGGTAATTAAATGGCAAATAGACGCAGACCGCAGGGTGACGGCACGATACGAAAGCGTAGTGACGATAGATGGGAAGCCCGAATCATTATCGGGCACAAGAATGACGGTACACCTATGTACAAGTCAGCATTCGCAAAAACGCAGAAAAGCGCGCTGAAGGAACTGCATCATCTCATAGAGCTGTACCGTGATGTTGATCTCACCGAGGACTGCCGCATGACGCTTGGCGAGTGGATGGACAAGTGGCTGGATGAATATATGATGTTCTCCCTTCGTGAGAGCACCATAGAGGGATACCGCTGTATGGCAGAGCATCAGATCAAACGCTTTATCGGCAACAAACAGCTCTCGTCTCTTACCACGGCTGACGTGCAGAGATTCTACAACAAGGTCAAAAAGGAAGGTAGAGCCAAGCCCCATCCAATCAGCGGATATGAGCTGTCCAATACGATGGTGAGAAAGGTACACATGCTACTGCATCAGGCATTGGACGTAGCGGTTAAAGAACGGCTTATCGTGCGAAATCCCACGAACGGCACTACCATCCCGAAAAAGACAACCACCGAAAAGCAGGTGCTTGATGATAGTCAGCTTGAAAGATTTATGGAAGCCATCAAGGAAGAACCGTATTGGAATGACTTCTTCTACGTGGAGGTCATGACAGGACTTCGCCGTGGCGAGATATGCGGAATCAAGTGGAGCGACATTAACTTCACGGAAGGAACGCTGAGTGTCAAACGCTCGGTCGGTACAAAAGCAGGCGGTGGTGTGAGCATCGGCGAAACCAAGACAGGCGCGGGTGTGAGAACCATCACCATGCCTCCAAGCGTGGCAACGCTCCTCCAAGAAAAGCAAGCGGATGCGATCAGCGAATGGGTATTCCCACATTATACTAACCCATCCGACCCCTTGCATCCCAGCTCTGCTTATAGAAAACTCAAAATCATTCTCAAAAATATCGAGCTTCCCTTGATGCGATTCCACGACCTTCGGCATACCTTCGCCACTCACGCAACGGACGGCGGAGTCGATCCAAAGACCTTGGCGGGCATTCTCGGGCATACCGATGCGAGTTTCACGCTCGACACCTACACCCACGTGACAGGCGATATGCAACGCAACGCCATGACGGTGGTCAACAATATGATGCAACAATTCTTAATCACGGAGGAAACAGATGGCAAAGAATAAGAGGAAACAGGGAGAAGGAACTCTCCGACAAAGAACGGACGGGCGGTGGGAAGGCAGGATCGTTGTAGGCTACAACGGAAAAGGCAATCCCAGGACAAAAAATGTAACCGCAAAAACAAAATACGAGTGCGAAGAAAAGCTAAAAGCACTGAAAGAAGAGCTCGGCAAGGTAGCCGAGCGTCTCAAGCCGGACATGCCCTTCGGCGATTGGCTGGACTTCTGGTATCAGAACTTCAGCAAGCCTGCGCTAAGGGAAACCACAAGGGCTGGATATGAAAACTGCATCTATCAGCACATCATCCCGTCCATCGGCACGATACCGCTCTGTAAGCTCTCGCAGAACGACCTGCAGCAGTTTTACGCAAATCTCAAGAAGAACGGCAGGCTTCAATACTCCGAAACCTGCGGAACCGGGGTATCCAACCGACTGGTACGCGCCTGTCACGCAAGATGCCGTTCGGCACTTGAAAAGGCGGTGTCAGAAAACCTGATCACAAGGAATCCATCCCTTGGCTGTAAGCTACCGCCCAAGAAAGGCAGAGAGATGCAGGTGCTGACACCTGCCGAGATCGGCCGCTTCCTCGCACGTGCCAAAGAGGAAGGATACTACGAGCTGTTCCTTCTCGAGCTGTCCACGGGAATGCGCCGAGGTGAGATACTCGGACTCAAATGGAGTGACCTCAATCTCACCGATGGCAGCCTGCGGATAGCAAGAGAGGTCGTGCCTGCAGGCGGCAAGATCGTCATACAGCCACCCAAGACCAAGAATTCAATCAGAACCGTCGTGCTACCGCCTTATATGGTAGCCATACTCGCCGATATGAAGAAAAGCAAGACCTGTGAGTGGATATTTCCATCGCCCGTGAAAGAGGGAGAGCCAAGAAATCCTACGGCGATACACCGCAGATTCAAACTCATACTGGAACGCTCGGGATGCAAGAATATCCGCTTCCATGACCTGCGTCACACCTTCGCAACCATGGCACTTGAAAACGGAATGGACGTGAAAACCCTATCCGATATGATAGGACACATCAGCGCGGAAACGACGCTCAACATATATTCGCATATCACGGATACGATGAGAGCACAAGCCTCGGTCAAGATCGACCGCAAAATCGGCGGTACAGACGCGACCATGCCCGAAGCCAAGGAAGAACTACGGCAAGTGCAAACGAGCAACATGGACGAGAATTTCGAGCCGTGGCAACCCAAATATCGCAAGCCCGGCACGGGATGCGTCTATCAGATCAACGACAACCTTTGGGAAGGTAGCTTCTATCCGAGAATGCCCGATGGCAAGCGAAAGAAATTCAACGTATACGCCAAGACGAGAGAAGAATGCGAGGAAGCACTTGCCAAGATGATAGCCGAAAAGAAAGCGGAGATCGCAGCCGAAAAGGCAAATACAAAAACCGCATAAACGAAACAGAGGGCTGACGGAAAACAATCGTCAGCCCTCAAAAATTGCGGTGCAGAAAGCAAAGAAAAAGGCTTCGAAAATTGCTTTCCAAAGCCAAATTTGGTACGAGTGTTCATAACAGACTTACAAAAAGACGGTCGGACATATTCCTTTCGTGCCGGTTTTGCCTGTGATACAAGTGAAAAACGAAATTTGAAAGGAAACGGATTATGAAAATTACTTACACAGAAAGTAAAAACGGCATCTATTATCCCAAGCTGACTTTGCCGGCAAGTTCAACACATTCCATCAGCAAATATGGTCGGTTATATCTTGACTATCTAAAGAAACATCGGCGGGGTACATATACAACGCTCCTGGCAGAAAATCGTCTGAATGAGCAGTTACATCAGGTCGATATTGAGGCAAGGGAGGCGGTTTTGAAGATCACAGAGGAACACGCTACTGCACGGGGGATTGACGAGCACCTGAAAACCGCTGATCCCATCCGATGGGTACAGGAGATGAATGCTGCCAAGCATGATGCGGAGGAAATCGTACTTCAGGATTTCTATGAGCAAATCCGATAAACAATAACGCAAACAACCGCTACATACCCGGCTCAGAAATGTGCCGGGTGTGTGGCGGCATTGTTTATCTATCGGGAACGGGCTTGAAGTCAAAAACGAAAAATGATATAATTTATATTGTTATATGGTTTTTTACGATAGGTTACTGATTGCCGCACGGTTGTGCGGCATTTTTCATTAGAGAGGGGATTTTTGAAAAATGAAGGTCAAGGAATGGTTACCGGTATGGCTTGAAAATTATGTGAAACCGACAGCAAAAGAGAAAACTTATACTCGTTATTCCGAGGTCGTGACACATCACTTGATACCGCGTATCGGGGAATTGGGGATGTCGGAGGTCACGCCGCTGACGCTGCAACAGATGGTAACGGAACTTTCCGCGCATGGCAATCTTCGGACCGGCGGCGGACTGTCTGCCAATACGGTGAATGCGATCGTCACGGTGATACAAGCCGCTTTGCAGGTGGCGTATCGCCTCGGCTATCTTCCGGAATATACCGCCGATAAGGTAAAGCGCCCGAAGGCGGCGGAAAAGCAAATCGAGTGTTTTACGGTAGAGGAGCAGAAAAAGATCGAGGCGGCAGCACTTGCCGACAGGCGCACGAAGATGTTCGGAATCGTGCTTTGTCTTTACACCGGGTTGCGCATCGGGGAACTACTCGCGCTTGAGTGGTCTGACATCGATTTTGCAAAAGGCGAGATTTCCGTAAATAAAAGTTGTCATGACAGCAAAAAAGACGGCAAATACTGCCGTCTGACAGAAGTACCGAAAACGCCGACCTCCCGTCGTATTGTCCCCATTCCGAAGCAACTATTGCCGCTTCTGCGGGAGCAAAAGAAAAAGTCCTCCTCCGTCTTTGTTGTCGGAGAGGACAAGGTGCAGACGGTGCGCTCTTATCAGTACAGTTTCAGTTTATTGCTCCGTCGGATCGGCGTTCCGCATCGCGGGTTTCACGCCCTGCGGCATACCTTTGCCACCCGCGCGCTGGAGTGCGGCATGGATGTCAAAACGCTGTCGGAAATCCTCGGTCACAAGAACCCGACGGTCACGCTGAACCGCCATGTTCACAGCCTTATGCTGCATAAACATGAGATGATGAACCGCCTCGGGAAATTGCTTTGATATTTTCACCTATTACTCTAATAGGTGAAAAATACGCCCTATTTTTCATCTATTAGAGTTATTTTTGAAAAAATCAATTGTTTTTGACAGTATAATCTTGGCAATTATATTGACTTTTTGGCGTTTTACTGATATAATAAAATAGAAGTTGTGTACCTATTATAGTAATAGGTGAAAAAAGAAAAGAGGTAATTGAAATGAACCAATTCATTAAACACGGAGTATACCCTTACCGTTATAAGAATCAGGGCAAGCAAGAAGATTTTGAATATGATGTGTATCAAGTAGAGCGCAATGCATATGAGTATCGATTTGTTGATAGCAGAATAAAAACATTTGTTTCCAATGATCCGGATGACACTACGGTCGGTATAAAAATATATCAGGCGTTGGAATTCCGTATGTGAGAAAATAAACGAGGCAATTATGGAACAAATTGATTTGAAACACTTAATAGAACAGTATTACGGTAGTTAAAGGCTACGCATTTCAAAATTGCAAGAACTTGAAAAATGTTATCCTTGAATTGGTAATTAGTAATAGAGGTACAAATAATCGCATGATAATTTTATTGATTCTGTTTTTTATAATCCGACGATGTTGGAAAGACTCTAAAGAGATGTGCGGAAAAATCGAAGCAATTGCGTTTTGGGTTTTATTAGCCGCTGATTTCTTTCTGATTTTCTACTTTTCGAAGTAGAAAGGGGTGATAAGAACTTGATAATTCTGTTAGTGTTAGGATTATTATTGATACCAATTATAAAAGAAATTAAAAAAGGTGACGGCGGAATAATCGTTGTCATCATCATAATTCTTTTGTTTATTTTCTCGATTTGGCTGGGAATTAAGTTGGACCCAGGAAGCGTCGAATATATCTTCAATTGAAAGGAGATGGTGTAATGAGCGGTTTTGGCATTATTGTGGTAATAGTATTGATATTAGCCTTTATAGAACTCCATAAAATGTAGTTAATAGGGATATATGTGTTATTAAATTTTCCGGATGAGAATAAGTAAAGAACATAAGAATGGAAGATGCCTTGCTAATATAGATCAATTATAGATCAATAAAGAGTAAATTACAACGACTACATGGACAAGATGTTACGCTCGGTGGAGATGTTACGGAAATCGGCTGGAGCAGGGAATTTTGACTTTTTCTCCGGTATAAATCATTTTATGGCACCCGATCGGCAACGGTCGGGTGCTTTTTCTATACCCATTCATCCTGATATTGAGGCTTGTTTTTGCGCTGGCTCAAAAATTTTTGCAAATATTTTCTTCGAAAACCTTACATTCAGGGGTTGAAATGTCGGTATAGTGAAGGGCTGACATTTATGCTGAAACTCAACTAACAGCCAAAATCAAAAAAGCCTTATAAATCAAGGCTTTCCAATAAAAAACAAGCACCGCTTTTACGATACGGTGTCGTATCATAATTACGGTGCTTATTTGGTCGAGGTGACAAGATTCGAACTTGCGGCCTCTACGTCCCGAACGTAGCGCTCTACCAAACTGAGCCACACCTCGATGGTGGTTTTTTCAATTTTTCTGTAAGTGGTCAAACATGTGGTCAGACCACTTACATCGGGAATTTTATTCAATTGTTTACTGCCGAATTATGCAGTGTTTTCAAGGGTTTTGTTCAGTGTTTGCAAGGACTTTTGTGATTTTGCCATTGGCGCAAAGCGCCCTTTTGCCCTCGGGGGCTCCCCGACGGTGATTTGCTCCCGAACGTAGCGCTCTACCAAACTGAGCCACACCTCGATGGTGGTTTTTTTCAATTTTTCTGTAAGTGGTCAAACATGTGGTCAGACCACTTACATCGGGAATTTTATTCAATTGTTTACTGCCGAATTATGCAGTGTTTTCAAGGGTTTTGTTCAGTGTTTGCAAGGACTTTTGTGATTTTGCCATTGGCGCAAAGCGCCCTTTTGCCCTCGGGGGCTCCCCGACGGTGATTTGCTCCCAAACCAAGCGCACTACCAAGCTGTGCTACACCCCGTGATATTTGGTTTTTGCGGTGATACCGTCTGCAAAAGCAAGTGTTATTATAGCACGGCGGTTCTTACTTGTCAAGCCTTTTCCGCTTTTTTCTTTTCCTTTTTAATGTCGGCGCGGATTTTTGGGAGTGGTTTTTTAAAATCCGCGGCATAAGCGCGTTGTTTCGGGTTATACTCAGCATGGAGAATGAAGCGGCCGGTCGCCGCGGAAAGGGAATGAATGAAATTGGAAGAAAGAAAGGCTGTTGCATCACTGGGTCTATTGAGTGCCGTGCTGGCGCTTTACCTCTTTTTTTGGAAGCTGTCGGAGACCTTTTTCCCGCTTCCGATTCATTTTTACGCCAGACTGATTGAAGTGCTCGCGCTGGCGCTTTTTGCAACGCTTGCGGTGTTCGCGCCGATGTCTTTTTCGGAAATGGGGATTCTGGTGCCGCGCCGGACGCTTTTCCGTTCGCTCCTCCTTGGCGGAATGCTTTCGCTTGTTTTTGTGGGTATATTGATTCAGGCGCGATTGCTCCGTGGCGGCGTGCCCGGACAGTCGTTTTTTTCGCTGGCGCTTTCGGGAGATATTGCCCGGTGCACCTATTTTTTAGTGGCGCCCATGCAGGAAGTGCTGGCCAAAAGCGCGCTTTTATATGCCTTTGAACTGATTTTCGGGCGACGGCATCCGCGGGCGGCGGTGGTCGCCTCGGCGCTTTCTTTCGGCGCGTTCCATGTGGTTTACGGGTTCCGGATGATGGTATTGGCGGCGCTGCTGTCGCTTGTGACAGGTTGGCTTTTTCACCGGGAACGCTGTGTGTGGGGATGCGCACTGCTTCATTTTACCTGCGGTTTTTTCCCGGCCTGTTTTGGGTTTGCCTGAAACGCGCGTTTCTCTTGATTTTCTCTCATAAATATGATAAAATAAAGTGAGAGTTGCGGATCTTTCGGGTTCGGAATTCTGAAAATCGGAAAGGAGAAGCGCGATGAACAAAAAAATTCCCCCAAAAGCAGGCATGTGCGAGGATTGTGAGTTTTACGATTACGATGAGATCGAAGAAGCCTATTACTGCCGTGTGTCTATGGATCAGGATGAGCGGGCGGCTTTCTCCAAACGCGCCCGGAGCGGATGTCCCTATTACCGGCCTTATGACGAATATAAGAGTGTTCATCGGCAGATCTGAATGTTGCCGAAAAAGGAGGGCGTTCCGGCGCCCTCTTTTTTCTTCCTGCAATGTGTGATGGCTTTTTTGCAGTCATGGGAAACGGCAAATGCGGTATTCAAACAGATTTTTGAGAAAAAATTCAGAAAATCGTCACTTTCCGGGCGCAGAAAGTGCGTGTTTTCGGTTGATTCTTACAAAAAAATATGGTATACTGTATGTTGACTGAGTATATTGACGGGCTTTGACCCGGAAAGGAACCGCTTATGATAAAAATCGAACACCTGGTCAAAAACTACGGCACAAACTGCGCGGTGGATGACATCAGCTTTGAAGTGCGTGCCGGGGAGATCGTGGGTTTCCTGGGGCCGAACGGCGCCGGAAAGAGCACGACCATGAACATTCTGACCGGTTATCTTTCTTCCACCTCCGGCCGGGTCATCGTGGACGGTCTGAATGTGCTGGATGCGCCGCTGGAAGTCAAAAAGCGCATCGGCTATCTGCCCGAGCAGCCGCCGCTCTACGGAGATATGACCGTGGAGGAATATCTTATTTTTGTTTATAATCTCAAGAGTTGTACCATGAACCGCACCAAACACCTGCTTGAGATCTGTGAGGTGGTCAAGCTGACCGACGTGTATCACCGGCTCATCAAGAATCTTTCAAAGGGATACCGGCAGCGCGTCGGCATTGCGCAGGCACTGGTCGGAAATCCGCCGATCATCATTTTTGATGAACCCACGGTGGGACTTGACCCGAAACAGATCATCGAGATCCGGAATCTCATCCGGACGCTGGGCAGAGATCACACGGTCATTCTTTCCACGCATATTCTGCAGGAAGTACAGGCGGTCTGCGACCGGATCATCATTATCAATAAAGGCCGGGTGGTGGCGGATGAAGAAACCGAAAACATCAACCGCGTGGTCGAAAACAGCAACCGTTATCGTCTCAAAATCTGCGGCCCGCAAAAAGAGGTGCTTTCCATGCTGAAAGCGCGTTCCGATGTGGCATCGGTCGAGGCTTTGCCGACCCGGGACGGAGACGCCTATACCTATCGGGTAGAAGGCACGCGCGGGATTGACATCCGCAAGTCTCTGTTTTATGAACTGGCCGCCAAAGGATGGCCGCTGGTGGGGCTGGAGACGCTGGGCATGAGCCTGGAGGATATCTTTATTGCCGTGGTGGACAAGACTGATGGCGAAAATGAAAGCGGCCGGCAAAACCGTGCGCGCAAGAACCGCGGGCCCAGCACACCCGAAAAAGATATCGCGCAGTCAATTCTGGACGCCACTGAGAAAAAGCAGGCCGAAATTCCGCCTGCCGGTCCGGACGAGGACTGAGTTTTCCAATAAACCCGGCGGGTGCCGGAGGAAAGGAGTTTCGGCCTTGTGGCCGAAGGATGCTATGTTTGCTATTTACAAAAAAGAGCTGCGCGCATATTTCATCAATCCCATCGGATATGTGTATACCGGGGTGTTTCTGGCGATTGCCGCGCTCATTTGCTCGTTTACTACCTGGCAAAAGGCCAACTATGATACCACTTCTTATTTTCAATATCTCATTTTCACCTTCGTCATTATGATTCCGCTTCTCACCATGCGATTGTTTTCGGAAGAGCGGAAGAGCCGTACCGAGCAATTGCTCCTGACGGCGCCGGTCTCCATCACCGGCATGGTGCTGGGAAAATACCTGGCGGCGCTCACGCTGTTTGTTTCCACCATTCTGGTTTCCTGCATCAATTTCTTTCCGCTTCTGTCCATGGCGATCGTGGAGCGGAGCAATGCCACCAGCGATGTGCACATCGGGCCGGTCGGCGGGGAAGTTGTCGGTTGCCTGGTGGGGGTGATTCTGATTGGCGCGGCTTTCATCGCGGTGGGGCTTTTTATTTCCTCACTGACCGAGAGCCAGCTCACGGCCGCCGTGATTACGGTGGCATCGTTGGGCGGTATGATCGTGGTGGGCCTTTTCAACGCTTACATTTCCTCCGCGTTCTGGCGGATGGTGCTGGGTTGGATTTCGGTGTTGTCCCGGTTCGACCGTTTTTCTGTGGGTATGTTTGATTTTTCGGCGCTCCTTTATTACCTGTCAATTGCGGGTGTTTTCCTGTTTTTAACGGTGCGGGTCTATGAAAAGCGCCGTTGGGGTTAAGGAGGTTGCCGGAAATGAAAAAACTGAATTTTTTACACGCCAAAAAGTTCCGGTACGGAAGCGTTTCGGTGGGGCTTACAGTGGTCATCATTGCGGCGGTCATTCTGTTCAATGCCATCTTCACGGCATTGACCCGTAAAAATCTCTGGTATATCGACATGACGCCCGAACCGGTCTTCACCTTGAGCGAAGCGGCCAAATCCGTGCTCTCCACCGTGGACCGGGAAAAGGAAGTGACCATCACTTTCTGTGCCGACAAAGACGAATGGGAGTCCGGCAAGACGCAGACCGAGGTGCTGAAGACCGCGCTGGATATCGAAAAGAATTTTGACAATATCAAAGTGGAATATGTGGATGTGTTCACCAATCCGTCGGCCGTGCGCGAGTACAAGGAACGCACCGGCAAAAACATCGGCGGGAGCAGTGTCATCATCAAAAGCGGCACGGAAGTGCGGGTTTACTCGCTTTCCGAGTTTTTTAAAATCGATAAAACCACTTCCACGCTGCTTGCGTACAATGGCGAACAGGTGTTTGCTTCCGCAATTCTGGCGGTTACTCAGGCCGTTGCGCCGGTGGCCTGTATCACAACAGGTCATGGGGAAGATACCGCGCTCAACAGCGATTCCGCCATTCTGACCCTGCTGACCGAGATCGGTTTTGAGATCAAGGCGGTGGATCTGAGCCGGGAAGAATTGCCCGAGGACTGCCGGATGTTGCTCATTTTTGCGCCCACTTCGGATTTCCTGGAAAAGAGTGAGCTCAGTGACATTTCCGAAATTGACAAGATTGAAAAATTCCTTTCCGGCAACAATTCCATGATGGTATTTTTCAATACCGACACGCCCAAACTGCCCAATCTGGAAAACTTTCTGGCGGAGTGGGGCATTGCGATCGCGCGGAGCGAAAACAACAACTATATGATCCGCGACACCGCCAATTCCTTTACCACCAACGGCTTTACCAATGTGGCCAGCTATGTGACCGAGGGGACCGGCGCGGATATTACCGAGCAACTCCGGAACGGCGGCCATCCCAAGAGCGTGCTGTTCCCCTATACGACGGCGCTCACCTTCTCCGATATTTTCCGCATCCGGGAAGAAGAGAACAACCGCTATGCATTTTTCAGTGACAATATGATGATGCGGCAATGCTATAATGTTTTCGTTTCTTCCGATGACGCTGTGGCTGTGGCGGGCGGCACGCAGGTGGCCACGGCGCAGGAGTTGCCGTTCTCTTATATGATGCTTTCCTGCCAGACCAATACAACCTCGCAGGACGGCGTCAATTCCCATTCGTTTGTGCTGGCGTGCGCTTCTACGCAGTTTGCTTCCGCCAGCGCGCTTGACAGTAAATACGGCAACCACGCGGTGCTTTCCTATGCCTGCAATACCATGGGCAGTCTGGTGATCCCCGTGTCGCTGGATGCCAAATACTATGCCAACAGCGAAATCAGCAACATTACCGCCAAAGAAGCGAATCAGTACACGATTGTGCTGACGGTTCTGCCGACCTGCGTGGTCTTCATCGCCGGTATTTATGTGATGATAAGGAGAAAGTTCGCATGACACAGCCAAGATCCAATACGGCGGTTGAGCGGGTCAAGAGCTCTCTTTCACGCCAACGCCGGATTTTGCTTATCACGGCCGCGGCTGTACTGGTGTTGGCCGTGGCACTCGGCGTGGCGCTGTATTTCACTTCCCGCATTACCTTTAAGGATCCGCAGGACGGAACCAAATATTATATCCGTCAGGTCAAAACGGAGAGCGGGAAGAAATATGTGATACAGGACAAATCCGGCAGGACGCTGGATAAAACCACAAGCGGGAATTATGTCACCGCCAGCGGCACCATTGTCTATGTCAACTCCAAGGACGGTTCTTACAGCACGGTGGCCGCCGTGCTGACCGAAGACAGCGAGACCGTGCGCTTTGATACAAGCAATGCCAAATACGATGTTTTGCTTTACCCGATGCTGGAGCGTGACAGCATTACCTCCATTGAAGTGGTAAACGAAAAGGATCATTTCCGTTTTATCAAGCTGGTCAAAACGGAAGATCAAAGCGAGTATTTTGTGCTGGAAGACCGCCCGGATATTTCGGTCAGTACCACCACCTCTTTTGCCACGCTGGTTTCCTGTACGGGATATACCCGCACGCTCCTCCGCTTGGATACCGAAAAAGTGAAGGAACTGGGCTATGCCGAGTATGGTCTGCCCGAAAATCCGGATGACGCCACCAAATATTTTATCATCACGGATAAAACCGGCAAGTCACACAAGGTGATCCTGGGAGACGAGGTTCCTTCCGGTCAGGGCTATTACGCCCGTTATGCCGGCCGGGACGCCGTTTATGTTCTGCGCGAGCTGGAAACCACACAGTATAATATCACCATTGCCGAGGCGCTTTTCGGCACGGTGGAAACCTATGTGGTGCCGGTGGGCGCGTCCAAAAACATGACCTCGACCAATTACTTTGATGTCAGCAATTTTGAACTTTACCGCAAAGGGCAGCCCCGGCCGCTGATCGCATTTTCCTACAGCGGTTCGCATACCATGCGGAACAATACTTTCTATGCCTCCACGCCCTATGTGACCGACCGGGATCTCAAAGGGTATACCGTAAATGAAGCGCGGGTAGATGACTGTCTGTTGCAACTGTGTGAATGGACCCCTGGCAAAACCGCCTCACTTTTCAGAAAAGAGGACGGCAGCTACACCTATGAAGAATTGCAGCAGTGGCTGTCCGAATACGGCCTGGACAACGATTCCTATGCCTACCGTATTTCCTTCATTTTCAATCAGAACCGCACTTACAATGCGGAAAAGGACCGAGACGAACTTTCCAAAAAGGATCAGGAAAAGCATGAGATCCTCATCAGCGCCCGGCAGGAGGACGGCACTTATTATGTTTATAATCTGTGCGCCACCTACAACGAGGAGACCCGTGAATTTGACAAACCCGTTGACGGTTACAACATGGTAGTGGCCATCAATTACCCCCAGATGGAGTTCCTTTCCTGGGACACCAAAGAATGGATTGAGAGCACCATTTTTTCAAACAACATCGCGTATCTGACCGAGCTTTCCATCAAAGCCGCGGCGTGCGATACTTTTCCGGGCGGCTATACGGGTGTTTTTCATCCGGATAATACCGCGACCATCCGGGATCTGGAGGCCAAAACCAATCATTCCGGCGCGATTTCCTCGGATAAAATGACGGTTGCGGACGGAAACGGTAAAGTCCTGGATGTCACGCAGTTCAAGCGGTTTTATCAGGAACTGCTCTGTACTTCTTTGGTGGGCTATTCTTCGCTCCCGGAGGAAACGCAGCAGGCATATCGGAATGCCGGAGCGGATGGCGCGCAGCTGACCCTGAAGCTGACCTATACGCTGCTGAAATACAATGCCGTAAAAGGCGTTTACGAGGCGACCGGTGAGACCGTGGTGCGGGAGTATTGTTTCTACAGAGACTATGCCGCGCCGCGCGAAATTTTCACGACCGTCAACGGTGTGGGGGATTTCTATATCAGCCGCACTCGGTTTGAAAAAATCCTCAGAGATATCGGCCGGCTTTATAATCCCGATGACCCCATCGATCCCAACGGAACGTATTGATCTTTCTTCAAAAACAACCCCGGCAGCCGCAGGCTGCCGGGGTTGTTTGGCTTTTTCGGAGATTATTCGGTGCGCAGAGCCTCCACAGGGTCTTTTTTGGAAGCCAATCGGGAGGGGATCAGCCCCGCGATAAGGGTCAGCGCCATGCTGATGCCGACTAGAATGAAGCCGGCCGCCACAGGCAGAGTAGCATTGATGATGCCAATGCCAGACAGATGATGAATGATCAGGTTGATGGGCAGACACAAAAGCAGGGTAAAGAGGATGCCGATGACGCCCGCACCGAAGCCGATAATCAATGTTTCGGCGTTGAACACGCGGGAAATGTCGCGTTTGGAGGCGCCAATGGCACGCAGAATGCCGATTTCCTTGGTGCGTTCCAACACGGAGATATAGGTGATGATGCCAATCATAATGGAGGAGACCACCAAAGAAATGGAGACAAAGGCAATGAGCACATAGGAGATGGCGTTGACGATTGTGGTGACAGAGGACATGATCACGGCCATGATATCGGTGTAGGCGATCTTTTCCTCCTCGTCTTCTTTGGTATTGTTATACTCGGTGATGAAATCGGCAATCTTTTCTTTGGCCTCGAAATCGGTGGGGTAAAGATAAATGGTGCTCAGCGCGTCCCGGCCGTCCGAAGCGCCAAGTTCAGCCAGATTCAGATCAAGCGTGGACTCGGACTTTTCCATATAATTTTCATAGTAGGAGGCGTATTCCGCATCCGAAAGGCCGGAAAAGAGCTCATCAAACAGCGCCGCCGCGCATTGCGTGACATAGGCCTTATCGGAGGCTTTTTCGGCTGATTCTTTACCGAGCACCGTACCAAAGACCGAAAAAAGGGTTTCGGCATCGGGGTCGGCCGACATCATCGGCAGGCTGTCTACATAATCTTTGATCACGCTTTCCGGCAGGGAACTTTCTTTTTGATAGTGCTCGGTGATAAAAGCCCGCATAGCCGCCACATCGGGAGAACCGCCCGGCATACAGCGCGCCTTGATCTCATCCGCATACCGTCCGGCCGCGGCAGTGGCAATTTCCTGTTCCTTTTGCAGGCCGTAAAAGCGCCGGATGGTATCTTCGGAGGTGGAGGTAAAGGCGCTTTCCAGCTTTTTGTCGGTCGGGTACATGGTCTTGATGAGAGAGAGATAGTTTTCATAGGTGGCGTTTCCGGATACCAGCGCCACACCGTCCAGGCCGAACATTTTTTCATAGGCAGGCACTTCGCGCTGATATTCTTCTACGCTTTTGTTTCCGTCCAGCACCGAGAGAATGGCGGCTGCCGCTTTATTGGCCGGGTTCCGGGTCACACCGTCCGGCAGGTATTCGGCAAGGCTGCCTTTTCCCGCGGCAATGCCGTAAAGCGAAACCAAAAAGACCTGTTTTTCCTCCACCGTGGGGAAGGTGTCGTTCAGGATTCCCAACATGGTGGAGAGCTGCGCGGGGGTGATGGCAGTCTTGATTTTTCGGTAGACTTCCGCTTTTCCTTCGGTATCCAGCGTGCCGAAATAGGAGGAGAGTTTTTCTTTTTTCACAGCGTCCGAAAGGGTCTGTGCGTCCTCGATCCGGAAGGGGAGCCCCGAGAACACATCGTGCGAAGCCGTTTCCAGCTGTTGGCGTACGATTTCGCTGCCGTTGACTTCTCCCAGCACCTTTTCAGTCAGCGCTTTGGTGTAGCCGATGGAACCGGTGATGGAGCGCGCGGTGGAATCGGCATTGGGAGAAATGATGCCCACGATCTTCAGCTCCGCGCCGTCTGAAAAGAGGCTTCCGGCGTTGAAATCGTCGCGGTCGCGCAGATCCTCCCAGACGGGATAGGATTTCCCACCCACTTCATAGCCCGGTTTCGCACTTTTCACAAAGTAATCCGAGTTGTAAACAAGATTCAGCGTCAGGTCATAAAAGTCCTGGTAAGAAAAAGAGAGATCGGTCGTGTCCGGGCGGTATTCGCTACCCGTAAACATGGCCATCATAATGGCCGAAAGCTCATTGGGATCACACATACCGAGCATATAAAGCGTGAGATTAGTGACCGTATGGTTCCTGTCTACTACCAGAACCAGCTCCTCGGCTTTTTCGGGCCAGCGTCCGTCCAGCAGGTCATACTGGCCGTAAATGGCGTCATTGATGAGTTCTCCGTTTTTGCCGGGCATAATCTCGGAGAAAATGCTCAACTTCATGTCACCGGCGACCATCGGGCTATAGGCCGAAAATTTAGAAAGGATATCGGCGGGATTGACTTTTACAAGGCCGTATTCCGCCGTGCTGTTATAGATCTGCAGGTCCATGTCATAGGCATACTGAACGGCGTTGACCTGATCTTTGATCTTATCATAGTTTGCAAGCAGATAGCGGTTGAATTTTGAGAGCTGGTTGCGCTGTTTGTTGGTCATGGCGCTGACCAGATTGCTGATGGAATCATCCACATAAACGGTGTTTGGCTCCGTATGCCGGTTCTCTTTCCGGCCGGTATCTACCATGGCCGAAATCATGGAGGCATAGTCGGTGGTCTGCGCCGAGAGCGAGACCGGATAGGAGGTCAGCGTTTCTTCCTGCACATGAGCGATATACAGCTGTACGCCGTTGGAAAGCGCCAGAATCAGTGCAATGCCGATGATGCCGATACTGCCGGCCACCGAGACCAGCAGGGAACGCGTTTTTTTGGTCAGCAGGTTCTGGAGCGAGAGGGAAAGCGCCGTGAAGAAGGACATGGAGCGTTTTTTCTTTTTCGTTCTCCGGGGTTTTTCCGGGGATTCGGCCGCGTCCGGAACGCTTGCTTCGGCTGTTTCCGGTAAAGATGCCGGCGCGTCGGCCGGGGCCTGATAGGGATCGGAGTCCTCGATCACCCGGCCGTCCAGCACCCGGATGATCCGGGAGGAATAGGCCTTGGCCAATTCGGGGTTGTGCGTGACCATGATGATGAGCTTCTTTTCGGAAACCGATTTTAAGATCTCCATGATCTGCACACTGGTGGCGGTGTCCAGCGCGCCGGTCGGTTCATCGGCCAGGATAATCTCCGGGTCGTTGACCAGCGCACGGGCAATGGCCACCCGCTGCATCTGTCCGCCCGACATCTGATTCGGCTTTTTGTGAAGCTGATCGCCCAAGCCCACCGCTTCCAGCGCTTCGGCGGCGCGGCGGCGCCGCTCTTCACGGGAAACGCCCGAAAGCGTCAGCGCCAGTTCCACATTGGAAAGCACGCTCTGGTGCATGATGAGGTTGTAACTCTGAAAGACAAAGCCGATGGAATGATTGCGATAGGTGTCCCAATCCGCGTCCTTAAAGGATTTGGTCGATCGTCCGCCGATGATCAGATCGCCGCTGTCATAACGGTCCAGCCCGCCGATGACATTGAGCAGGGTGGTCTTGCCGCACCCGGACGGCCCGAGTATGGAGACAAATTCGTGTTCCCGGAAGTCAATTGAAACCCCCCGGAGCGCCTCGACGGTATTGTCTCCGCTCAGATAACTTTTTTTGATGTTGTGAAGTGAAAGCATTGTGAATCCCCCCACGGTATTTTTGGTTCAAATTGGTTTTCAGTATAGCAGGGAAATGTGAAAAGGGGGTGAAAACTCCCCCCTTTTTGTGGCAAATTTACATTTTGTTTATAAGAACACGCGATATTTCCGGCATATAAGGAACAAACACAATGACAGCGACAATACACCGTAAATGCTGCCGGCTTCCCGTTCGGCTCTGACCGACCGTTCGCCTGCCGGAGACGGATTTTCCGGAGGTCGTCCGGCGGGTTCTTCCGGAAGGCCGGCAACGGGGTCGTTTCCGGCGGGGCTGTCCGGTTCGCGGGTGGGGGTGTTTGCCGGAGGATTTTCCATTATGCTTGCGGGAAGATCCATGATTTTTTCGGCATAATTCAGACAGAAATATTCTCCCGTTCCGGTTTGACCGTATCCGTTTTCCAGCGCGATCACGCGAAAAGTACTTCCTGCCGCGGCCGTTCCCAGTTTCGGATAAGAAGCGCCCGGGCCGGCGCGCAGGTTGATCTTCGTAGAGGTAACGGTATAGTAGCCGGTCAATTTGTTGTCTGAAAGCATGGAATTTTTGCTGTAGGCAGGGACTCCGTAACCGATGATTCGGGTGTCCGAGAGGGCATAATCCCGCAGCTTGACGGCGTTTCCGGTGTTTCCCTCCACCGTATAGACCCGATTGTCTTTTATGTATCGTACCAGTCCCACATGATCGCTTTCACGGGTACATCCGTCCGAACGAAAGAAGATGAGATCGCCCCGCAGAGGAACATATCCGTTTTTTTCCGTGCGGTAAAGCCCCGCTTTCCGGAGCGCCTCCACCCAAAGCGAGCAACTGGCAAACCGGCCGAGCGCGGCCGTTTCTTCTCCGGCCTTGAAAAAGCACCAGGAGGCAAAAGAAGCGCACCAGGCGTATCCATATGTACCGCCGATTTTTCCCAGCGTCCGATTGTATTCGGTGTAGTTGCCGGTCCCGCCGGAATCGGCACCGTCAAATCCGCCCTCTCCGTTCCCTTCGTGATAGAAGAGTTGGGATAGCGCGGCTGCGACCACTGCGTCCCGCCCGGTTTGTTCGGGGAGCGAGCGCAGATTTTTTTCGTAGCGTGAATCGGCGTAAGCCCCCGTGGCGGGGCAGGCCGGCGTGATTGCGTAAATCGGCAGGACGGAAAATGAAATGAGCAGTGAAAAAGTCAACAGAGCAAACAGCTTTTTCATGAAAGCCTCCTTTCTTTTTCTCCCTTCCATTGTAACATGAAAATTGCGGATTTTCACTGGGAATGTCTGCTTTTTCGGGGAATGATCCAAAAAGAATTGACCTTTTTGAAAGTTTATGGTACAATGAAAGCAATCGCAGATTGCGCCCATGCGGGCGGAGGTTTCAGATGGAAAAGAAGTATACATTAGGGATTGATTTCGGCTCGCTTTCAGGGCGGGCTGTGTTGGCGGATGTACGAAACGGTGCCGAGCTGGCAAGTGCTGTGATGGATTATCCGCACGCCGTGATGGACCGGGTGCTGGCCAAGACCGGCGCGCCGCTTCCGCCGGACTTTGCCCTGCAGGATCCGGCCGACTATTTGTTGGTGGCCGGGACCGTGATCCCCGAAGCTCTTCGTCAGGCCGGGGTCTCTCCTTCAGAAGTGGCCGGTGTGTGCGTGGATTTTACCTGTTGTACGGTCCTGCCGCTTGACAAAAACGGCACGCCGCTTTCCATGCTTCCGGAATTTGAGCGGGAGCCGCACGCCTATGCTAAACTGTGGAAGCATCATGCCGCCACCCCCTATGCCGACCGAATGAACGAGGTGGCGCGCGCCCGGGGTGAGAAATTTCTTTTGTCGTGCGGCGGCGCGGTCTCCAGCGAGTGGCTTTTTCCCAAAATCTACGAAACATTGGATAAAGCGCCCGCGGTCTATGCCGCGGCCGACAGTTTTATGGAGGCCGGGGATTATCTGGCCTTTGTGTTGACCGGCGTGCGCCGCCGCGGTTATCTTTACGCCGCTTACAAGGCACAGTACGATAAAAAAGACGGCTATCCAAGCGAGGATTATTTTGCGGCGGTGGACAGACGGCTCACTCATGTGGTGCGCGATAAGCTCCGCGACCCGGTCATCATGTCGGGCACACCGGTGGGGACGGTCACGCCGGAGGCTGCCGAGAGGTTCGGTCTTGCCGCCGGTACGCCGGTGGCGGCCTCCATGCCGGATGGCCATGTGGCGGCGGCGGCACTGGATATGAAAATGCGGGGCGATATGTTCGCGGTTTTCGGTACATCCGGCTGTTTTTACCTGCTGGACGACCGGTATCTGGATATTCCCGGCATCTGCGGCAGTGTCCCGGACGGCGTGATTCCCGGTTTTTACGGCTATGAGGCCGGGCTTTCCTGCTTTGGCGATCATTTTGCCTATGCCGCCCAAGAGCTGACTTCTCCCGAATATGTGGCGGAAGCGAAGGCACAGGGCATTTCCATGATGAAGTTGCTTCTCCGGAAGGCGGCCGCAAAAAAGCCGGGGGAGAGCGGTGTGCTGGCGCTCAATTGGTTCAACGGAAACCGGAGCGTATTGGTGAACTATGATCTTTCCGGTCTTTTTGTGGGACTGACGCTTTCAACACGCCCGGAAGATCTGATGCGCGCCCTCATCGAGGCGACTGCTTTCGGTACGCGGAACATCCTGAATAACTTTGAAACGCACGGTGGGGAGATCCGCCGCATCATTGCCTCCGGTGGCATTGCCCGAAAAGACCCCTTTACCATGCAGCTTTTTGCGGATGTGCTCAAAAAGGAGATCCGTGTGGCCGAAACCGCACAGGCACCGGCATTGGGTTCGGCGATCAATGCGGCAGTGGCGGCCGGGGTCTATCCGGATTTCCCGTCGGCCATCTCGGCCATGTCCAGGGTCAGCGATACGGTTTATCGCCCTGCTCCCGAAAACGCGCCGGTTTATGACCGGCTGTTCGGGGAATATATGAAACTGCACGATTATTTCGGCCGGGGCGGGAATGATGTGATGCGGGAATTGCGCCGCATTTCGGCACAGGCCAGGGGGCTTTCATAATGGCCCGGCCGGGTATTCGTTACGGCCGGTGGCTTATGGGACGGATTCTGCGTTCGATTCTGGTGCTTTTCCTGCTTTTGCTGACGCTGTTTCTTTTCTGGCGGGTCTTTCTTTCAAACCGCCTTCCCAAAGAAATGCGCACACTGGTACCGGACGAGGCACTTCACCGTGCGCTCCTCTCGGGGGAACTCCATCCCTTTACGCAGGAGCAGTCCACCCTTACCCGTGAAGAACGGAATTACGGCTATTTCGGCGTGCCGCGTTTCGTGTTTGTTCCGGAAGCCGGAGAGGCGCAGGTAGTGTTCCGCTATAACAACAGCACTTTAAAAAAGGTGGCGGCCGATCTTGGTCTCCCGGAGGCTTTGCCGCGCGGAGAAGAAGTTTTTGATGTGTCGGCCCTGCTCATTACCGATCTGACGCCGGAGGATACCTCCGACAATGCGGACGGCAGTGAAACGCTCTCCACGCGCCGGGTGCATCCGGCCGCGCGGCAGATTGCCGTTACGCGGCTTTACACCTATATTCTTTATACTTTTGAGGAGGTCTGTCCTCAGCCCGACACCTTGGTGGTCTATCTGGATGTCTATTACGGGGAAAACCCGGATTACAGTGAAAAACCGCTCGGAACGCTCCGGCTTTATCATATTGATTCCGCAAACGAGCCGGTGAAAATTTCCGGGAAAGAGGAAAAGGCCATCCGCGCCTTTACCCCCGGTACCTAAGGAGGAAAAGATGTACGATTGTCACCCCAAGCGCCGGAATCGCCGCGCGCAGTTGCTTGTTTTGCTGTTTGTGACGCTTGCGGCGCTTTCTTTTACCGTTTCGGCCTTTTTGCCGCGGTTTGCCTCCATTCCGCAGATCTTCGGCCTTTTCTTGTTGGTTCCGGCCATTCAGATAGCCGCCCGCTATACCGTTGTGCGCTATCTTTACCGTTTGCGGCCGATAGAAGGCACGGACGATGCCGATTTTGAAGTTTACACTTACCGGGGCGGTGCGAAAATGCAGCTTGTCTGTCGCACCGCGCTTTCCGAGATCCGGGCCGTAACGCCGCTTACAAAAGAAAACCGGCGCCCGCCGCACGGCATCCGCCGTTATCATTATGAGGTGGATCTCTGCCCGCGGGAGGCCATGGTCGTTTCTCTGGTGACGGCCGACGGTCCCTGCGAGATTCTGCTCAGCCCCGATGAAAAACTTTTTGAGATCTTTGAGACGGCGGCCGTGAAAAACGCCTGTCTGGCGGCAGATCCGGACCCAAAGGCGCCCGCCGGCGAAGACGAAACCGAAAATCCGTAACAGACTGATTTTTTCTCATTTTATGTGCTATTTTCCGCTCTCCTTGACAAAATTTCCGCGTTCCCCTATAATGAAAACGGAATGAAAGAAATTTCATGAAGGAGAGGGACCAAGATGAACGCAAAAAACTGGATCCGATGCCCCATCAATACCGAAAGCAAAGGGATTACCTTTGTCAAAGAGTTCTCGCTTAGAAATCAGGCGGGAAAAGCAACCCTTCGGATTTCTTCCGTCGGCCTCTTTGCCGCCTATCTCAACGGCAAGCGTCTGGGGCGCGGCGTGCTGACGCCGGGGTATACCCAATATCATCATCGCGTGCAGTACATGACCTATGACATTACCGGTCTGCTGACCGGTCAGAACCGGCTGGAAGTGATGGTCGGCCCCGGTTGGGCGGTCGGAAGACTGGCCTATGACGGCGGCCGGAGCGTTTACAGCGACCATGTGGCGCTGAACCTTCTTTGCAAGGGCACCGATGTTTCGGGCGCCACTTTCGGGTTTGTCAGCGATGAAAGTTTTGAGGTATATACCAGTCCCGTAATTTTCTCGGATATTTATGACGGGGAAAAGCAGGACTATGCCTGTGAAAAGACCTTTCTTGGCCATGCGGTGAAAGATAAAAACGGAATGGCCTTCCCGCTGGTGCGCCAGATCGGGCCGGACATCATCGAGCACGAGCGTCTTGCGCCGGTGGAGCTGATCCGCACGCCCAAGGGCGAGACGGTGCTGGATTTCGGCCAGAATCTAACGGGCTATGTGGCGCTGAATCTTGCCGGCAAAAAAGGCGACCGGGTGTCGCTCTCTTTTGCAGAAGTGCTGGATAAAGACGGCAACTTCTATCGGGACAATTACCGGAGCGCCAAAAGTGAAGTTTCCTATGTACTGGACGGTGAAAAACGGGAATATAAACCCTTCTTCTCTTTCCAGGGATTCCGCTATGTGCGGGTGGATGAATATCCGGGAGAGATCGATCTTTCGGCCTTCCGCGCGGTAGTGGTACATTCGCAGATGAAGCGTATCGGTTCTTTCTCCTGCGGAAATCCGAAAATCAATCAGCTATATCACAATACCATCTGGGGACAGAAGAGCAACTACCTGGATATTCCCACCGATTGCCCTCAGCGGGATGAGCGACTGGGCTGGACCGGCGACGCGCAGGTTTTTTGCCGCACCGCCGCGCTGAATTTTGATGTCCGCCGCTTTTTCGAAAAATGGCTTTCCGAACTGCGCCTGGATCAGCGGGAGGACGGCGCCATCTGGGGCACCTGCCCTGAAAATTTTGCAACCGAATACCATACCCGCGTGTCGGCCGCATGGGGCGATGCCGCGACCATCATTCCCAGTGAGCTTTATATGGCCTACGGCAATCCGTCCGTCCTTGAGGACAACTTTGAAATGATGCGCCGTTGGGTGGAGTATCTGCACGGAGCCGGCCCGGAGGAATATCTCTGGCTGGGTGGCTATCACTATGGCGACTGGCTGGCCATGGATGCCGGCGGAGACAGTTATGTCGGCGCCACTTCCAACGATCTCATCGCCAGCGCTTTCTTCGCGCGTTCCACCGAGCTGCTTGTCCGGGCCGGGGAAGCGCTGGGGCGCGATATGACCGGATATAAAGAACTTTACCGCAAGGTGCGCGCGGCCTTCCGTGATTATTTCATGGAGGATGGGATGCCCCGTGAAGAATTCCCCTTTACGGAGGTCTGCACCGACAAGCGCCAGTATGAAAAGAAAGTGGATGTGGTTCGCAAGGGCGTGACGCAGACGGGACTGGTGCTGATTCTTCATTTCGGCCTTTGCGAGGCGTCCGAACGCCCTGCACTGGAGAAAAAACTGGTGGAGCTGATCGAAAACGCCGGCGGCCTGATGGCAACCGGATTTGTCGGGACACCCTATATTCTTCATGTGCTGTCGGCGGCCGGCCGTGATGATGTGGCCTATCGGCTGTTGCTCGAAGAACGGAATCCTTCCTGGCTCTTCTCGGTCACGCACGGCGCCACCACCATGTGGGAACACTGGAACGGTATCAAGGAGGACGGCTCTTTCTGGAGCCGGAATATGAACTCCTTCAATCACTATGCCTACGGATCGGTCTGCGACTGGATTTACAGCCGTGTGGCCGGCATTTCCCCGGCGGAGCCCGGTTATCGTCGGATCCTGCTCTCGCCCGTGCCGAACCGGGCGCTCGGTTTCGTCAACTGTGCGTATGAAAGCGTGGCCGGACGGATTGAAAGCAACTGGTATTATAAAGGCAACGATGTGTATTTCGAGTTTACCGTGCCCGAAGGGGCCACGGCCGAAATCCGTTTGCCGGGTGGCTACCGCGAGACGGTCGGCGCGGGTTCCTATCATTATACAGTGAAGGATCTGTAAGCGGAATCTGACCGAAAACAAACCCGTCTGACAGCTGACAATCTGTTTTATTCGGGGGAGTTCTCTCCTGCGATCTATGGATAGAATCACTCTGCCCGGTTTTCCGGGCGGAGCGGTTCTGTCTCTTTTTTTAGGAGGAAATATGGAATTTTTGCCTGTCAGTGCGGCTGAAATGAAAGAACGCGGTTGGGATGCGCCGGATTTTGTCTATGTCACGGGGGATGCCTATGTGGACCACCCCTCTTTCGGTGTTTCAATTATCTCGCGGGTACTGGAAAACGCGGGATACCGGGTGGCGATCCTCGCACAGCCGGATTTTCGCTCGGCTGTGGATTTCAGGCGGTTCGGGCGGCCGCGCCTTGGTTTTTTGGTGACAGCCGGTAATATTGATTCCATGGTGGCACATTATACTGTGGCGCGCCGTCGCCGCACTTATGATTATTATTCTCCCGGCGGTGTGATGGGCAGAAGGCCTGACCGCGCCGTGATTGTCTATTGCAACCGTATCCGGGAGGCCTATGGCGATGTGCCGATCGTTTTGGGCGGTCTGGAGGCTTCTCTCCGGCGGTTTGCGCATTATGATTACTGGGATGACCGGGTACGCCGCTCGATTCTCGTGGATTCCAAGGCGGATCTGCTGACTTACGGGATGGGAGAAAATATTCTTCTGCGTGTGGCAGAACTGCTGGCGCGCGGCGTGCCGATCCGGAAGATCCGGGATGTACGCGGCACGGTTTTCCGTGCCGACCGGGGAGACGCGGTGCATTTCCCAGTGGCCGATTCCTTTGATTTTGATGTGCTGAAAAATGACAAGCGTGCCTATGCCAGAGCCTTCGGCGTGCAATACCGCAATCAGGATGCCGTCACCGGCAAGGCGATGATTGAATATTACGGTGATAAAATGCTGGTGGCCAACCCTCCCATGCCGCCGCTCACGCGGGAAGAACTGGATCGGGTGTACGCATTGCCTTATTGTCGCACCTATCACCCGATGTACGAAAAAGAGGGCGGCGTACCCGCAATCGAAGAGGTGCGTTTCTCAATCACGCACAACCGAGGGTGTTTCGGCGCTTGCAATTTTTGTGCACTTGCTTTTCATCAGGGGCGGAGCGTTTGTTCCCGGAGCATCGAAAGTGTGGTGAAAGAGGCCGAAAAAATCACCCGTTTGCCGGGATTCAAGGGTTATATACATGATGTCGGCGGGCCGACGGCCAATTTCCGTTATCCGGCCTGTGACAAACAGAAGACGGCCGGGGTCTGTGCCACGCGCAAGTGCCTGGCACCCAAGCCCTGCCCGAATCTCAAGGTGGATCACAGCGAATATCTGGAATTGCTGTGCCGGGTGGAGGCTGTTCCGGGTGTCAAAAAGGTCTTTATCCGTTCGGGCATCCGGTTTGATTATCTGATGTATGACAAGGACGGTGCTTTCTTTGAAAAACTGGTGCGCGATCATGTCAGCGGACAGTTAAAGGTGGCGCCCGAACACTGCTCGGACGCCGTGCTGGACGCGATGGGGAAACCGCATTTCGAAGTATACGAGGCCTTTCGCCGCCGGTTTTTTGAGTTGACAAAAAAGGTGGGAAAAGAGCAATATCTGGTGCCGTATCTCATGTCCAGCCACCCCGGAAGCCGTCTTTCGGATGCCGTTACGCTGGCTGAGTGTTTAAAACGCGACCATTATGCGCCCGAGCAGGTGCAGGATTTTTATCCGACGCCCGGCACAGCCTCTACGGTGATGTATTATACCGGCATCAATCCGCTTACGATGAAACCGGTCTATGTGGCCACCGATTACCGGGAAAAGCAGGAGCAGCGGGCACTGTTGCAGTTTACCCGTCCGCAAAATGCCGCGGCGGT